>JAGQPX010000060.1 GCA_020426505.1 Planctomycetaceae bacterium
CCACAGGCGAAGCAGCGGTGCCGAAGTCGAAGGTCGTAGGGATCACGTATTCCAGTTCGAATGCACCGATATCAACCAGGCTCCCCTCGAGACGTGGGAACCCAGCACCACGTTGGTCGGTTGTGGGGATTGCACTCGTGTCACCTGCGTCGATCGCAAGACTCCCTGGCAGCAGGGCATGCGTCAACGTCGGCCCGCCGTTGTCGGAAAGAGCGTCTAGTCCGGCAGACACGCCAATCTGATCTGATCCTGCGCTGAATGCGCCGAGTGCATTGCCAGTACCGATGAGATTGAATCCGGAGCTAGTGATGGTGTTTGTTCCACCACCGGAAAGGATGTTGTCGACGTCGGTGGCGTTGTTGTCCGCGATAATACTCGACAGAATGACTGTGTCGGCAACGTTGGTGCCATTGCTGTAACTGGCCACTCCGCTACCGTTACCCGCCAATGCCGTATTATCTGTCACGGTAGTGTGCTGGAGATTCAGCGTTCCCCGGAAGTTGGCGATACCGGCACCTTCGTCTGCGGAATTCCCGGAGATCGTGGAGTTAACAATCGTTGCTGTCACTGGATTGCCGTTGGAGTCAAAGCCGATCCCACCCGCTTGGAAGTCTGAAGAGTTCCCGGAGATCGTGCTGCCGGTGATTGTCATGTTGCCCGTTGCAGCAACACCGCCACCGACGGAATTGGCGCCAGAATTGACGTTATTGGAAATCGTGCTGTCGGCAATCGTCAAATCGCCGTTGAAGGCCAGGATGCCCGCACCGACTCCACCGACTGCGGAAGTCGTGTTGCCGTCGATCGTGCTGTTGGTCACAAAGACGACCGATTGAGACGCCAGGATACCGCCACCAAATGAGCTCGAACCCGACGTGCTGTTACCTGAGACCGTCGAGTTTGTGATCGTGAGCGTTCCCGTAGACTGATAAATCCCTCCGCCGTCGGACACATTCGCAGTCGTGTGATTGTTGGTGACCACACTGTTGAGGAGTTGCAGCGTCCCCGTCGAACGAATGCCCGCACCTGCCTGAGCGACGGCAGATGTCTGACCGCCAGTAATCGTCAGCCCATCGATCGTCACATTGGGACTGCCCTGCAAATCGAACACGCGGAACGTGTTGCCGCCACTGACAGTAAGATTCGAAGCACCCAACCCGGTGATCGTCAGATGATCAGTGACCTCCAACTGCTCAATCGTCAACGTGATGGTTCCACCAGAAAGACCTGCAGCAAACTGAATCTCATCTGCACCACCGTTCACGTTGGCACGTTCGATTGCTTCCCTGAGTGACAGATCACCACTGCTAAAATCGCCATCACTTTCGTCAACTAGCGTATCGACGACATACGTGACGGGAGTGTTCGACCACTCAAAGGCACCAATATCTGAGGCGACTCCCTGTGGACGCGCAACGCCACGCTGATCGATGCCTGGAGTGCCTGTTTCGCTCCCCGCATCAATGGCAGGACTGCCCGACAACAGGGCATGCGTCAGGGTGGTTCCTCCATGATTGGCGAGTGCCCCTAAAGAAGGATCAACGCCGACAATGTTCCCGCCGGAGCCATTGATGAGTGAATGTCCGGCTGAATCTTCAATGAGATTGTTTTCAGCCGTATTCAGTTGCCCGAGGATTCTGAGATCGTCGGGGTTTGCGCCCGACGAAGTGTTGTCAGCGATGATCACATTCCGCATCACGTCGATGGAAGTAGTGGATGTTCGTTGGTGTAAGCCACCCGTGTCCGGTGCCGTGTTGTTGGCAATTGTGACATTCTGGAGGAGCCCCACCGAATTACCGATCGCTAACCCACCGCCACGTAAAGTGGAGGAATTCCCGGAGATCGTGGAATTCTGAATTGATCCAATCTGTCCTCCGATCGTGTAGATTCCTCCACCACCGCCTGAACTCCCAAGTGCAGTATTCCCACTTATCGTTGTCCCGGAGATTGAAGAAATCTCGGCAGAATTGGAAGAGATTCCTCCTCCTCCCAATCCAGTCGCCGTATTGCCACTGATTGTCGAGTCGATAATCTGCAAGGTACCGTTGGAGAAGATATCGATTCCCCCTCCCCCTCCCGACACGTTGTTGGAAATCAGCGAATCTTCAATGATCAGTGTGTCTCTGCTCGAGACTCCTCCCCCTCGCTCTTTCGAGCCGTCAATTCCCGTCATGTTGCTGCTCACAGTCGAACCTGTGATCGTCATCGCTCCCTGTTCACTGTAGACGCCCCCACCTCGACCTGGATTTGCCGAAGCAGTTTTTTGACCGGTCCTGTTTCCTGAGATCACACTGTTCTCAATAACCGTGGTGCCACTCAAACCATGGCCCCCCCCCCCATCTCCGCCTCTCGTTTGTCCACCTCCAGTCCGGTTGTTCGTAATCGCGCTGTCAATAATCATCGTTGTACCATTGACAGTGGAGATTCCCCCCCCGTGTCCACCGAACTCACTGAATCCGACAGTGGCTAAGCCGGTTTCGTTGGAAGAGACCGAGACGCGAGTAATGGTGAGGTTACCCCAGTAATTCAAGATGCCTCCTCCCCCCACGTCAAAAATGCTCGATCCATCAGGGGCAAGCCCTCCGGTAATGGTCAGATCAGTGATCATCACGTCGACGGGCGGCGAGGCAAATCGCACGTCAATGACACGATCCAGCTGATTTGCGTCGATAATTGTTTCCGACGCGCTCGCGCCTGTTATCGTTAACGAATCCGTAATGTCGAGATCACCGGATGCCGCTGCGTCTTCAAAAGCTCCCCCGATTGTCAAATCAAATGTCCCTGCAGGGAGGATGATCTCATCGGGACCAACGAGGGCATTCGCTTCCATGATGGCCGCACGCAGGCTGGTATTGCCGTTTGCGTCGAGAGCGACTCCATTGCCCGGATTGACATCCACCGTGTCCAGAGTCGTGTTCACCGTAAACGTCGTGAGTAGTACTCGGCTTTCGAGGGCTTCCGTGGCGGATAGCGATGAGTGTCGGACTCTTCGCCGTCTCCAGGAGGACTTCTGTGAAAACTCAGAGCGCAGACCATGCAGCCAGTCAAACAGCATGAGGATATCCCGTGTTTGAGCGAGAAGGGAGATTTGAGGCGCCCGCCTGGAACCCCGATGCTAGCTTGCCGAATGGCCGGTAGCAATCAATGAACGTGGATGGATTGGCGAGTGTTGGCAACGCGTGGGAATATCCCCGGCTCGACGTCAAAGTCGGGGCGCAGTCGATCAGGGGAGCACTTCCTGATCGATCGCGTGGGGAGAACGGGCACGTCGCCGACAGCCGAACACCGAAGGTCCTTAGCGACCTGTGAAGCGGGCCGGGCGTTTCTCGACGAAGTGGGCGAGCCCTTCTGCGAAGTCGGCACAGGTGAAGCTCTTGAGCATCTCGTCATTGGCGATGTCGACCGCTTCGCCGAGTGACTGTTCGAGTGCTGCGTAGACCTGTCGCTTCATGATGCGTTGCGAGCGCGGGGACGTCGTGTTCACGAGGATGCCGGAGTACTCGCGTGCTGTGCTCATCAGGTTGTCGGCCGCGACCACGCGACTCACGAGGCCGATCCGCTCCGCATCGGCCGCATCGATGATGCGAGCCGTGTAGAGCAGATCAAGTGCGTTGCTGATGCCCACGAGTCGTGGCAGCATCCAACTGATGCCGTGCTCGGCGATCAACCCCCGTTGAGCGAAGGCGGTGCCGAATTTGGCAGTGTCAGCTGCGATCCGAACATCGCAGAAGAGTGTGAACACAAAACCGAGACCGACCGCAGCTCCGTTGATCGCCCCAATCACCGGCTTGTCGATGGCGGGGAAATAGCAGTACGTCTTCTGGAAACCGTCCGCGACTCCGTCCTTCGGATGTGAGGGAACGAACTGCTGCTTGAGCTCGTCGAGATTGGCCGTCTCGAAATCGATCTTCTGCACCTGGTCGAGCAGTTCCAGATCCGCTCCTGCACAGAATCCGCGGTCTGCTCCCGTGAGGATGATGACTCTCACGTCGTCGTCCCGGTCCGCCCGCTGAAACGCCTCGAACAACTCAGCGTCAAGTTGTGAGGTGACCGCATTCAGCCGGTCTGGCCGATTCATGGTGATCGTGGCGATACGGTCGGAAACGTCGTAGAGGACGGTCGGTTCGGACATAAGGCCGCCTGCGGGTGTTGAGGGTTGAGAGTCGAGGATTAAGAGTCAACTGCGACCCGGTCGATGACTCAGTCGAAGTCGTCGCGACGTCTGCCTTGGAACTTGTCCTTGTGTTTCTCCATCGCTTCGGCGATCTCGGTCACGGTAAGTTCGCCGTTACCGTCGAGGTCGAGTGTGGCGAAGACGATCTGCATTTTGAGCGGCACTTCGCGTCGACCGACTTTGTCATCGAGGTCCTTGTCGAACCTCGCCACCAGTTCCTCGGCGCGACGTTCGTAGGCGGAGAGGTGCTCCGCTGCCTCTTTGGGGACGGCAATGTCGAAGTAGCCGATCAGCATCTCTTCCCACGTCTGCGTGCCCCAGCGAACGGTCTCATCGGGATTCGGATTGGCCAGATTCTTCTCCGAGTTATCGAAGTATGCCACGCAGTGAATTCGCGCCCCTTTGGGCAAGTCCATCGGTTCGGTGAGTCGGTACGCCGTCTGCCAGTTGAAGTCATATTTGGGGATATCGAGCAACGTTTCCCGTTCGCCATTCGGGTAGACCGCCTCGTACCGGAACGCTTTGCCTCGCAGGTGCATGTGTGCCATCAACTCGATGAGCTTTGCGTCCTGACGCATGAGGCGGGACGACGCTTCGGACCGATAGTTGCCTTCATGGGGCGGGATGTCGAGTTCCGTGTTGACCGCGCTGATCGAGCGGACCTCGTACTCGACCTCATCTTCTTCAGCGAAGATCAGCCCCACCCGGCTGACGTCTTCCTGATCGGTGCCGACCGGCGTGTAATGGACCTGAAAGACGAGCGTCGAGTTCGCCGGGAAGCGCTTGGCCATGCCTTCGGGATACGGAATCGTTCGCAAGCCGGGGACGTAGGCGCCGTCATAACCGGTCGCACCGCCGGGAAACGCTTCCCGCTCCGAACCTTTTGGAAGCACGAACATCAAGATGTGATGGACCACCGCCCGGTTGCCGGGCTGAATCTCAACCGCCTTGACCCACTTATCGTCTTCAAAGCCCGGGTCGATCGAGAAGTATTGATACTTCACCTCTCCTTCCGCCGGGACCACGAACGGCTTGTCAGTGATGTCCATCACGAAGTCCGGCTCGCGCGGCAGTTGCCAGCCGGTGACAAACTCGACCGGCTCAGGCAGATCAGCCGGGGCCCCCTCCGGTGCACCGGCAGCGACCCACTGGTCGATAAGGCTCTTCTCTTCGTCGCTGAGGTGACGGTCGTTCTGGAACTCGCCGATTTCCGGGTCGGCGTGCCAGGGCGGCATGCGGTTCTCGTGCACCACCTCCTGAATCATCTCTGCCCAGCCGGCGACTTCGTCGTAATCGCGGAGTGCAAACGGAGCAATCTCCCCCTCACGATGACACTCGACACACCGCTTCTGAAGGATGTGGGCAATCGTGTTCGTGTACGTCACCTCGGCATTTGGGTCGGCGTCTTTCATCCGCCCGATGCGGCAGCCGACCGGCTTGGTCGACGCGATGGAGACCGGCTTGCCGTCGAGGATTTCCTGAATCGCAATCTTGAGGTCCTCACGAGCCGGTTCGTCCTTGATGTAACCGACGCCGTATTGATCGTCGATGCGACCGTGATACCGCACGATGCGATTCGAATCGAGCACCAGGACTTCCGGCGTTCGTTCGGCTCCGAGTTGGTCAGCAAGTTTGTTCCCTGCGTCCTTCAAGATGGGAAACTCGATACCGTGACGACGGGCGTACGAGGCGATTTCGGTCACGGAGTCATGTGAGTTCGAGTTGATCCCAAGGACGGTCACCTTGTCCGGGCCGAACTGATCAGACATCGCCGCGAGTCGGGGACCATACAGCTTGACGAGCGGACATTCGGTGCCGAGGAATGCGAGCACGACGACCTCGCTTTGCTGATAATCGCTCAGCCGATGTTCCTTACCGCGATAATCCTGCAACTGAAAGTCGTCGATACTGCTGCCGATATCGGCGGCGGAGACGACATTCGCGACGGGCGCGAATGTCAAAATCAACAGCAGCAGCAACAGACCGGACGATCCGAGCGAAAGTCGCATGTTATCTTCCTCAGCAGTTTCAGAATGATCGACGGGCGAACTCAACTCGTTCGCAAGTGGCAAGTCGCTCGATCGACGAGAATTGTTTGAGCGTTCTACCTCAGAAGTGTTGCCTGAGTCTCAGGAATCCGCCGGGTTAACGTCATTTCGGGGCTGAAACCCGATAGTACCGACCGTTCGGTAGGCACGCAAGGTGAGCTTGAATGTATGACTGCACCGGGTGCATCTGCTCAATCGTGGGACTTGTTGATTGCTTCCAGCGGGGCTTCATGAAGAATGGAACACGGATGACGCGGATTTGGCGGATTGTCGCTGATTCGTCAATGAGCTTCCTTGGGACTTCAAGTCCATGATCCGGATCGTTAACTGTCGCCCGATGTTCGCTCGAGTCTCGAAGCTGAGCAGCCATCCGTCCTGATCTGCCCGATCCGCGTTCTCGGCGTTCTATTCATCTCAGGCATCAATCGACTGACCGAATCCCCCCCCACCCATTCATGGATGCACCCGGCTGCACTTTGCTCGGAGGTGTTGGACGTCATCCTGTTGCAACTCTTGGCCAAAAGTGTTTAGGTTTCGGTTGATTGTCGTCGATCTTCGCAGGAGACTGCTTCGACTTTACGCAACAACGATCCGAAGAATCACCCTATGAGCGAGAAGTATCTTTCAGAAACGACTGTGGAGCGACTGGAGAGTTTCATCGGCGTGGAGGAAGAACCGTCCCCCTGGTTTCAGGTAACCCAGGAGGACGTGTCTGCCTTCGCCGACCTGACGCGCGATCACAATTTCATTCACATCGATCCGGAGCGAGCGGCGCAGGAGACGCACTTCGGCGGAACGATCGCGCACGGGTTCTACACGTTGTCGCTGCTGTCACATCTGTTCGATTCAATCGAGCCCGCCGCCGACCATCCGTTTCGTGACGCGGTGACGATGGTCAATTATGGAATCAACAAGCTCCGCTTCATCACGCCGGTGATGGTCGGCAAAAGTTTTCGGGTCAGCCGGAAGCTCACCTCTGCTCGGGAGAAGGGTGAGGAATGGGTGCAACTCACCTACGATGTCATGGTCGAGATCAAGGGCGAGGCGAAACCGGCTCTCAAGGCGGAGTGGCTCATCCTGATGATTTGTGGCCCCGTCGACTCACAGTGAAGGGAACCGCCGGCTGGAAGCTGAGGCGTCGAACAGAGATCGACATCGGCGGCCAAGAAAACGACCAACTGTCGGTGGCCAAACCCTGCGACACTCGACGCACTACCGACCGTACGGTAGCATGCTAAGCGATTTCTCACTTCCTAATTCACACGACCATCTCACGGACACAAAGGACGTTCGACATGCGCGAAGTTGTCATTGCTGGTTATCTTCGGACGGCTCAGTCTCGCTCGCGGCCACAGGACCCGGCTCGCGACTGGTTTGGCAAGATGCGGTCCGATGACATGCTCGCGAAGCTGCTCCCCGCAGTGCTCGAACAGGCGGGAGTCGAGGCAGATGAGGTCGATGACTTTATCGTCGGCTGTGCACAGGCGGTGAGTGAGCAGTTCACGATCGGTGGTCGCGGGCCGTTGATCCTCGCCAACCTCAGCAAGCGCACGGCGGCCAAGTGCATCGACCAGCAGTGCGGCTCTGCAATGGCCGCCATGCAGACGGCCTACATGGAAATCGCAATGGGCTATGCCGACACGGTCCTCACCGGCGGCATGGAACACATGACGCGTGTGCCGATGGGGGGCGACGGGGCGATCGACACCAACCTCCGCTTCTACATGGACCCGTCGCTCATGCGATGGGACATGCAGAACTCAATGAACATGGGCGTCACCGCAGAGAAGCTCGCGGACATAGGCGGCATCGAACGTCCCGCGATGGACGAATGGGGTGTTCGCTCGCATCAACGTGCCGCTGCCGCTCAGGAGGCGGGATTTTTCAAGGGGGAGATTCTCCCTATCGAAGTCCGGCAGAGTGACGGTTCCAAAATGGTCGTCGACCAGGATCAGGCGATCCGTCCGGACACCGACCTCGAAGGCATGCAGGGATTGCGCACACCGTTCCGCAAGGACGGTCGTATCACAGCCGGCACGTCGTCCCCGCTCAATGCGGGTGCAACGTCGGTGCTGTTGATGTCGAAGGAAGGTGCTGAGAAGAAGGGCATCAAGCCTCTGGCGACCGTGCGATCGATCGGCTTCGCGGGTGTCGAGCCGAACATCATGGGCGCCGGTCCGGTCCCCTCGACCAAGCGCGCGCTGGACGCAGCCGGTCTCAAGGCGGAAGACATTGACTTTTGGGAGATCAACGAAGCGTTTGCGGTCGTCGCCCTCTACGCCATTCAAGAGTTGGGCATCGACCCGGAGAAGGTCAATGTTCGCGGCGGCGGCATCGCAATTGGTCACCCGCTCGGTGCGAGTGGCGGACGACTCGTCGGCACACTGGCCCGCATTCTCAACGAAGAGCAGGGGCGTTACGGCTGTGCGACCATGTGCGTCGGCGGTGGACAGGGCGTCGCCATGATCATCGAACGCGAAAACGGCCAGGCGTAACCGGCACCGTTTAGCCGCGACCAACGGGAGCGCTGACTCTCACAAACGAAACAACATCGGAGCAAACGAAATCATGAGTCTGGAGAACATCAAGTCCGTCGCAGTCATCGGTGCCGGCGACATGGGGCACGGGATCGCGGAGGTCGCGCTGTTGGGCGGATATCCCGTCACGCTGTACGACATCAATACGGAGGCCGTCGAGAAGGGTGCCGGCCGCATCATGGCCAGTGTTGAGAAGCTAGCTGAGAAGGGAAAGGTCCCGAAGGAAGCGGTCGAGCAAATTCGCACGAAGGCACTCACCACGACGACAGACATCGGTGAAGCCGCCGGCAAGGCGGACCTCATCATCGAGGCGGCCCCCGAGGTGCTCGACCTCAAAAAGAAGATCTTCGCCCAGCTCGACGAAGCCGCACCGGCTCATGCACTGCTGGCATCGAATACCTCGACGATGAGCATCACCGAGATTGGCGCAGCAACCAAGCGGCCCGGTCAAGTGTTCGGGATGCACTTTTTCAACCCGGCTGTGCTGATGAAGCTCGTCGAAGTCATCCGCTCGGACGACTCAGCAGATGACACCGTCGAGACCGGATACGCCTTCGCACAGAAGCTCGGGAAGGTGCCCGTGCTCGTACGACGCGATACGCCCGGTTTCATCGCCAACCGCGTGAACGCAGCACCGGCAGTGTTGTTTGGAGCGATTGTCGAAAGCGGCGAGATCGAGCCGGAGGCGCTCGACGCGTTCATGATGAACATCGGCATGCCGATGGGACCATGCGAATTGACCGACTTCGTGGGCATCGACATTGCAGTCAACGTGGCTCAATACTTCGCCGATCAACTGCATGACGACTATGCCCCCGCTCCCCATCTCAAGGCGATGGTTGAGAAGGGGCACCTCGGCAAGAAGTCTGGACAGGGGTACTACGACTGGTCCAATGGTCGACCGGAAATTGACCGCTCAAAGGCAACGAAGGTGTTCAATCCGTTGTTCCCGATTTTCACGCAGATCAACGAGGCCACCAAGATCGTCGAGCAGGGCGTCTGCTCGGTCGCGGATGTCGATCTGGCGATGATCAACTCGACCGGCAACCCAATGGGGCCGATGAGCATCGGTCGTCAGATCTCTCGCTGGGACCTGACCGATCAACTCGAACGTCTGGCCCGAAAGTACAACAACTCCGTCTTCGAGCCGACTCAAGCCGTCCGCGACGGAGCTCACAAGCATTGAGGGATATCCACTTTCGTTGTAGCTGGATTCGCCAGAATTCAGCCTTGACTCACGCTTCGTGCATCTGAACTCTGGCGAGTTCAGCTACATCGCCATGGCAAGTTCCACGATTTGATCGAGGTCGCACTTATGACACGCCCGCAACTGCTGCCCGTTCAGTTGTTTTCGCTCCTCGTGATAGGTCTGAGTGGAGTCACCGCCGACGCAGCCGTGAATGCGGCCGCAATGGCCGAGTCGGTCACCATTCATCGTGACGAGTGGGGGGTGCCTCACATCGATGCACCGACCGACGCTGCGGTCGCGTTCGGAATGGCGTATGCCCAATGTGAGGATTTTTTCTGGCAGGTCGAGGACTCGTACATCCTCTCGATTGGTCGCAATGCGGAGGTGCGAGGCAACGAGGGGGTCGGCAGCGACTATCTGCAACGGGTCTTCGAGATCACGCGGCGGGCGAAGGAGGATTACGAGCAGTTAGATGCGGACATCAAGGCCATCGCAGATGCCTACGCTGCCGGGCTGAACTACTACCTCAAGACGCACCCCGATGTGAAGCCGCGATTGATTACCCAGTTCGAGCCGTGGTATCTGCTTGCGTATGACCGGTTCATCATGATGGGTTTCATGTACGGCAAGTCGCACGCACCTCGTCCAGAGCCGTTGGGCATGGACAAGAAGACTGCGGACATCAATCCGTGGATCGATCCCAACAACCCGCTGTCGCTACTTTCTGACCGGCATATCGACCAGGTCGTCGGATCCAATCAGTGGGCGATTGCCCCGAGCAAGACCGCGTCCGGAAATGCGATGCTGTTCGTGAATCCGCATCAACCTTGGTATGGAGCCGGTCAGTTCTATGAAGCCCACGTGAAGAGCGATCAGGGCCTGCATTTCAGCGGCTCGTGCTTCTATGGATCGCCTTTCCCTTCAATGGGGCACAATGAGCATCTCGGCTGGTGTCACACGGTCAACGAGCCGGACGTCGCGGATGTGTATCGAGAGACATTCGACGATCCGACCAACCCCCTCAACTACAAGTACGGCGATGGGTATCGGCAGGCGGCCACTTGGAATGATGTCATTCGCATCAGGACGGAGAACGGCATCGTCGAGCAACCGCTCAGATTCCTCAAGACACATCACGGGCCGGTCGTCAAACAGGAGAGTGAGACGTCGTTCCTCACGGTCAAGTTCTCACGCGTGCTGGAAGGCTCGCGTGTCCAGCAGGGACTGGCGATGGCCAAAGCGTCCAATCTTGAAGAGTGGATTGACGCCGTCTCGCAGTTGCAGCTGCCCATGTTCAACTGTGCATACGCTGATCGCGACGGCAACATCTTCTACCTGTACAACGGAGCCATTCCGATCCGCGATCCGAGCTTCGACTGGACCCAGCCGGTCGACGGCAGCGATCCCCGCACCGAGTGGCAGGGACTGCATCCGGTCGATCAACTGCCACAGGTCCTCAACCCGCCCTGCGGATGGCTGCAAAACTGCAACTCGACCCCCTACATCACCGCCGACGAGTCCAACCCTGCACTGGGCGATTATCCTCGCTACATGGTCGAGGAGTTCGACAAGGACCGTCGTCGTGCCAAGGTTTCCCGCAAGCTGCTGCGTGAGGCACAGAACGTCACCTACGACGACTGGCAAAAGCTCGCCTTCGACACGACGCTTTACTGGCCTATGGTCAATCAATCAGTGTGGGAGCGGGACCTTGCGGAGATGCAAAGCAAGAGTCCGGAATTGGCAACAGAGGTCGAGCCGTACTTGAGTCATCTCCTCGACTGGAACTGTGTTGTCACGAATGACTGCACGCGGTCGGTGCTGTGTGCGGCGTGGTACGCAACTCTGTACGGCGACAAGTACCCGGCAGAGACGATCTCGCCCGAGTATCGACTGGATGAAACTCAGAAGTACACGGCACTCGTGAAAGCAGCGAAACTCCTGGAGGGCAAGTACAAGTCATGGCAGGTTGCCTGGGGTGATCTCCATCGTCTGCAACGTGTGCCGTATGTGAACAGCCCGGATGGCACCGTGCCGTTTCTGCGTGATGATCAGCCGAGTCTCCCCTGCGTGGGAGCCCCCGGCCCGATGGGAGTCGCCTTCACGGTGTATTGCACCCCCGATCTGGAGCATCTGCAAAAGCGGTACGCGGTCGTGGGGGCGTCATTCGTCGCCACTTACGAATTCGGCGACCGGATCACGGCAGACTCGCTGCTCCAGTTTGGCGTGAACGGCAACCCCGACTCGCCTCACTACTTCGATCAGGCCAAGCTGCTGTCAGAACGCAAGCTCAAGAAGGCATGGTTTTACGAAGACGAGGTGAAGGCCAACACGGTCCGGAGTTATCACCCCGGCGAGACGGAACTCGTCAAGGCGCCATAACTCTCAGGGCATCAGTTCAGGTGAGTGCGCGCTCGATTGCACCGATTGGAAGCTCATCACCTGTCAGCACCTTGAACTGTGCGGCAACCTGATGGGTATAGACGTCATTTGTCTCGATGATCCGGCAGCCTCGATCTCGTGCTTCGGTCATGAGTTGATGCTCGATGGGAGGATCGCTGACATCCATCACCAGCATGTTCGATTTGAGCAGTGACGGATTCAGGCAGCCGTGCGACTGACCGCACTTCAGGGCGGGGTCAGCAATAATCACGACATCCGCCAACGTGCTGTAGACCGACTGATACGGCACATGTCTGCAGTCCATGAGGTTGGCGATTTGCAGAGCCCGTTTGTCGTCCGGCCCGCAGATGCTCACCAATCCTTTCCTCTGTGTCACGGCATACGCCATCGCCTGAGTGACACCTCCCGTTCCCAGGATGAGGACGTTCCGGCCATCAAGCGGCCGCTCTCCCGACTTCGTTTTGCCAAGTGCCTTCTCCAGTAACGTCAGACCGCTGCGCCAGATGGTGTTGTAGCCATGCCAGCCATCCTTGCGATTGAGGAGCAGATCGATGTACTGACTCTGAAAGTCCTGTTTGTCGATATGGGCCGCCATCGGCATGATCTCGCGTCCCACATCACCAAACACCAGGACGCCGGTGATGTTCAGCTTCTCGAACATCTTCTGCAATCGCTTGAGATCGCCAATCTCGATGGGCAGACAGCGAACGTTTTTGTCCATCTGTTTGAAACCCGTGTTGAGCACTTTCGTCGTGATGGTCGCTGCTTCTCCCATCCCGGCGATGGCGACGAAGGTCGTCTTGCGATCGATTCCGCGAAGATCGTAGACCTCGTCCAGATCGAAGACGGTCGCTTGCCCAGCATGGGCCTCCATCCCGCGTTCGAGTGCTGCGTAGATCCACGGCGAGCCATATTTGTGACCAAGTAATGAGAACGTGATCTCCGGCCGACCGAGTCCCATGCCGACAATCGGCAGTCGCCGTTTCTGACTGACCGCTGCCAGCAATGGCCACGCATCGTCAATTGTGGGGGTCGGCCACGTAAACTTGACGACATCCGCATGATGCTCGGCTGCCTCGTCGAAGATACTGTCGATGTCGGTCTCCGGCTCGTCCAGCGTCGTGAAGCTGATCAGCCGTTTGACGTCGCCGTACTTGGGAATCAGCGGGGCGATGTCGAGGTCGAGTTCTATGTAGTCAGGTCCGGCCACAATCGCCTGCCGCAGGAGAAGCAGTCGTTCTTCCTCTGTGCCCCGCCAGTGCCCGCCGTCTTCCTGTCGCCGACACGAGACGATCACCGGCTTGTCGACCGTCGAGATGATGTCTTTGACGTCCGGCTCTTTGGCCAGATGGTCGAGACATAACTCGATAATGTCCCCCTGACTCGCGGCATTGAGCATGTCGACCTTGGCAAGCGTCCGCGACCTTGGCGTCACCGTAATGCAGATCATCGCCTCTCTCCCAACAAACTGGCCCTATGTGGAAGCTGCACGCCCGTTGATGTCAGCTTACTCGGCGGAGCCCCGATCGTCGACGATCAAGTGTCGCGAAGTCAGAAGTGAATCGCCCGGCCATCCACGGCCAGTGCTGCCTCTTTGACGGTTTCCGCCAGTGTCGGGTGAGCGTGACAGCAGCGGGCGATGTCTTCACTGGAGGCGCCGAACTCCATCGCTGAGGCACATTCCGCGATCAGCTCTCCGGCATGTGCCCCAATGATGTGCACGCCCAGCACGCGGTCCGTTTGTTCGTCAGCGAGAATCTTGACGAAGCCTTCCATGTGACCACTCGCCCGCGCACGTCCGTTCGCCATGAAGGGAAACTGTCCCTTCCGATACGCCCGGCCCTCCTCCTTGAGTGCCTCTTCCGACTTGCCGACCGTTGCGATCTCCGGATCTGTGTAACAGACGCCGGGGATGTTGTCGTGATTGACGTGGCCATACCCGGTGTACAGCCGTTCGACACACGCGATCCCTTCCTCCTCGGCCTTGTGTGCGAGCATAGCTCCGCCGATGACATCGCCGATTGCAAACACCCCCGGTTGCAATGTCTCGAAGTGCTCATCGACAGTGATGAACCCGCGATCGCTCGTTACCACGTCGATCGACTCCAAATTGAGGCCAGTCGTGTTCGGTCGCCTTCCTACGGAGACCAAAACGCGATCTCCTTGCAGTGAGTCCTGCCCGTCGATCTGTACTTCACACCCCTTGCGGTTAACCGACACCCCCGCGACGCGGCACCCCAGCCGGAACTTCAGCCCTTGTTTGGTGAAGATCTTTTGAGCTTCCTTTGCGACCTGGGCATCCATCCCGGGCAGGATTCGGTCGAGATACTCGAGGACCGTGACCTGTGCCCCCAGTCGTCGCCAGACGGTCCCCATTTCCAGCCCGATGTACCCCGCACCGATCACGATCAGATGCTTGGGCACTTCGTTGAATGACAGCGCCCCCGTGCTGCTGACAATGCGGTCTTCATCGATGTCGATACCAGGCAGACTGGTCACACTGCTGCCAGTGGCGATCAACACATTGTCAGTCGTCAACTCCTGCTCGCCGTCGCTCCCTTTGACGATCACGCGTCCCGGCCCATCGAACGAGGCATGCCCGGTGTAACGAATGACCTTGTGTTTCTTGAACAGCCCGTCGATCCCGCCGCCCAGCGTGTTCACCACCTGCTGCTTATGTGTCTGCATCGCAGCCAGATCAAGCTGCACTTTCGAGACTCCAATGCCCCGATCGACCCACCCATGGGTCGCCTGCTCATACAGATGGCTCGACTCCAACAGAGCTTTCGACGGAATGCACCCCACCCGCAGACACGTCCCACCCAGCAACGGTTCCTTCTCGATGCAGGCGACGTTCTTGCCCAGTTGAGCAGCCCGAATCGCAGCAACGTACCCCCCCGGTCCGGCTCCAATGACAATCAAATCGTGGTGTGGCATATAAAATTGAGAACGAAAGCGTTCTTCGGCTTAATCTTGAGAGTAATTCGTATGAGACTTGCTGGGGACTCAGTTCAATCGAAGCGCGCTCCCGCAGCGTACAAAGCTTCGACTTCTCGCCACTTTCGAACAGCGTGCTTTCTCGGGGCCTTGAAGTACCGTCCTAGGCGAACCATCGGTCGCTTACACTCGGGACACGGGAAAGGTCTTTGGGGAACTTCGTGGTCCCAATTTGATGACCCCATCTGTTTGAATGACTTGCGGCAAGCGAAACACGCAAAGTGAACCTTGTTTGTCGCGTGTGGAACACCTCGCTTTGGTTTTTCGCTGGCCATCATCAAACCTCCAGGAACAATCGTGTTGGGTCCTCGATGACCTGCTTAATGCGGACGAGGAAGGAGACGGCTTCGCGGCCGTCGACGACTCGGTGATCGTAGGTGAGGGCGAGATACATCATCGGGCGGATGACGACTTCGCCTTTCACGGCCACGGGACGCTGCTGGATGGCGTGCATGCCGAGGATGCCGCTCTGGGGCGGATTCACGATGGGCGTGCTGAGCAGGGAACCGTAGATGCCGCCATTGGAAATGGTGAAGACGCCGCCCTGCAAGTCGTCGAGCTGGATGCGGCCCTCACGCGCCTTCTGGGCGTAGCCGGCGATGTCCTGCTCGATCTGGGCAAAGCTCTTGCTGTCGCAATCCCGGACCACGGGAACGATGAGCCCCTTTTCGGTCCCAACCGCAACGCCGATGTCGTGGAAGTGGTTCTCGACGACGTCGTCTCCGTCGATGCGGGCATTCACCTGCGGCACGGCCTTGAGGGCCTCGACGACGGCTTTGATGAAAAACGACATGAACCCGAGCTTGATGCCGTGTTTGGCGACGAAGGCGTCCTGCACCCGCTGGCGCAGGTCCATCACGCCCGACATGTCGACCTCGTTGAAGGTGGTCAGCAAGGCGGCCTGCTGCTGGGCGTTCACCAACTGAGA
>JAGQPX010000298.1 GCA_020426505.1 Planctomycetaceae bacterium
CCCCGGTAGGGTGCCCCGACTCAAGACCATGCGGCGGGTGGCTGGGTTCCGATTGTTGACTCAACGCATCAACGCCACAAGGGACTCTCCTGCAACCGGCCCCAGTGGAACATCACCAGCCGAGGGCAGGTTGTGGGAAGTTCATCCAACAACAAATGCCACCACCAATAACGACAATCGGCCCTAAGCTATCTGTCGCTATAGTGGATGAGCAATTGAAGAAGGGACGCACAAATGTCATCAGCACCTGACGACTTCGAAATAATCCATCACGAAGTCTGCTCGATTCATGAAACATGGAATCTCGTTCTCGATCTCTTCAAAGAAGATCATGACGTCGAGGTGTTGGACCAGACTGGGGCTACAGCGTGGATGCTGATCTACAATGCATTGCTTGACTCGATCTTGCTGGGGTTGACACGGCTCGTCGATGATGACCCGAAAACCATGCAATTACAAAGAATTGTCTCCTCAACGCCGGTCACCGAGTTGCAGCAGAAGCTGAACTCTCAGTTGACTAGGTTTAAGGAAAAGGCAAAGCCGCTCATTAAACACCGGCACGGGCGAGTCGCGCATTCGAATCACAAAGTCGCTCGTGGAGATGCAATGCTTCCACCAATCAGCTTTAGTGACTTCGACGAACTTCTCGGCGACCTGAGAGAATTGATGAATACGGTCTATCAGACTCGCGAACACGCATATTTTGGCTACGAGTACACACGCAGAATCGGAGGTGGAAAGGAAGTGCTGGAGTGTCTCCGAAATGGTTTGAGACTCAGCGATGTGCGAGATGCTGCGTGGGAGGGATTGCGGACCTCGGAAGAACTGTTCGACAATCTCAGAAAGTACCCAGATGTGGGGTAGTTTCTGTTGGGTGCTCCGGATGACCACAGTTGAGGGTGCCACGGCTCTGTGAGCTTGCTTGTGAGCCGTGGCACCTAACTTCTCACATCCGGCCAGAGTTTACCGGCCTTTGCCGAGGAACTGTTTGATCGAATCGTAGATCGCATCCTTGCTGGCGATCTCGCTGAGAATCATGTTTTCGTGCTGTTCCTGGATTTTGCGCAGTTCCTTGATGAAGTCGCCGCTGCCGTAGGGGCTGTGGACCTGGCCGTAGCAGAAGAGGTTGGCGACGTTGAGAATCTTGTCCTTGAGCGTTTTCAGGCACTCGCGGTTGTCTTCGCCCCAGTTGTCGCCGTCGGAGAATTGAAAGCAGTAGATGTTCCATTCGGCGGGAGGGAAGTCGCGTTCGATGATGGCGGCGACTTTCTTGTAGGCCGAGGAGATGCGCGTGCCGCCTGATTCGCGAATGCGATAAAAGGTATCTTCATCCACTTCGTGAGCGACGGCATCGTGAACGACGTAACGACGCTCGACGCCGTCGTACTGGCTGCGGAGCCAGGTGTCGATCCAGAAGGACTCGGTGCGGACAATTTCCTTCTGGTCGTCGGTCATCGACCCCGAGACATCCATCACGTAAATGATGGCGGCGTTGGCCTGCGGCTCGGTGACGGTGCGCCAACTGCGGAAGCGTTCGTCTTCCTTGTTGGGAATGATGACGG
>JAGQPX010000061.1 GCA_020426505.1 Planctomycetaceae bacterium
ATCTTCGACCCGCACAACCTGATGAATCCCGGGAAGATCATCAGCGATGATCCGCACGTGACCGTCAGACGTCTGCGCACGGTGAATACAGTGACACCCGAACTGACCGAGCTGCAACTCCAATGGTCGCCAGACGAGCTTTCGAATGCTGCGGAGCGATGCACCAACTGCGGGGTCTGCCGAGAAACAGGTGACGATCAACGGATGTGTCCGCTGTTTCACCATGATCCAATCGAGGCAGCGAGTCCACGGGCGAAGGCCATCGTGATGCGGGACCTCGCATCGGGTAGACTCGCTCCGCAGGAACTCCCGTCGGACGAGATGAAGGAACTTGCCGACCTGTGCTTCAACTGCAAGCAATGCGAACTGGAGTGTCCGTCACGAGTGAACATTCCACACCTGATGATCGAGGCAAAAGCGTCCTATGTCGCTGCCAACGGTCTGGAGCGAACCGACTGGACACTTTCTCGGGCACACTCGTTCGGTACACTCGGATCGCGGACGGCTCCGTTCTCGAACGTGGTGCTGAACCATCGGATTGGTCGTTGGCTCATCGAGAAGATCCTCGGCATCGCCCGCGATCGCAAGCTGCCGGCATTTTCCCGCCGTCAGTTCTTGAGAAAATATGGGCAACGTCAGCCGGAGCGAAAAGTCCCCGCGAAGGGTGAGAAGCGACCTGTCGTCTACTTCGTCGACCACTATGTCAACCATCACGACCCCGATCTGGGCAGAGCCCTGATGGCGGTGCTGGAGCATAACGGCATCAAGGTCGTGATCCCGAAACAACAGACCGTGTCCGGCATGGCTATGCTCTCGGCTGGCGATCTCGATGGGGCTCGTGAGATGGCCGAACATAACCTTCGAATTCTCTGTGAGTTCGCCCGTGACGGGTATCACATCGTCTGCACGGAGCCGGCAGCGGCCCTCTGTCTCTCGCAAGAGTACCCCCGTCTTACCGATCATCCGGATGTCGAACTGGTCGCGTCTCAGGTTCGGGAGGCAGGGGCCTATCTGCTGGAACTGCATCATCAAGGCGAATTGCGGACGGACTTTGGCCCGCTGGAGTTCGCGGCAGGATATCACACGCCGTGTCACCTGAAGGCTTTGGGACCACACACGCCCTTTGCAGAGTTGGTCGGTTTGATCCCGCAGCTGACCCTGCATAGAATCGAAAAAGGCTGCTCTGGGATGGCAGGAGCCTTCGGTCTCACGCAACGGCACTTCGAGACGTCGCTGGAGATCGGAGCAGGACTGATGCAGCGGATGAATGAGCCGGACTTGCAGCTGGGCATCACCGAGTGCAGCAGTTGCAAACTTCAGATGCAGCAACAGACCACGACCCCCACGATCCATCCCCTGAAACTCCTGGCCTTGTCTTACGGGCTGCTCCCGGACCTCCGTCGCTTCCTCCGTCCAAGCACCAAACGACTGATCATCCGATGACCGTGTCCGTCCGCCTGTTTGCCCGTGCCCGAGAACTCGCCGGGGTCGAACGTCTGCAGGTCGACCTGCCAGCCGGGTCAACCGTCGGCGACCTCAGACAGACACTTGGAGAGCAGACGGCGACGTTGAGGCCGTTGGTGCCTCAGTTGCTCGTCGCGGTCGGCACGGATTACGCGACCGATGACATGGTGATTCCGGAAGGCTCAGAAGTTGCCTGTTTTCCACCGGTGAGCGGTGGGTAAGATGAATCGTCGCTGAACTCGCCAGAGTCCAGACGGAATGAGAAGTGACTCCCCGTAAGGCTGAATTCTGGCGAATTCAGCTACAATGCGATCATGATCGAACTGACACACGAACCGATTGACCATGCGGCGTTGACCGAACGCGTGCGCTCAACGCAAGCGGGTGCGGTCGTGCTGTTTCTGGGCACGGTGCGGGAGATGACCAACGGGCAACAAACGATCGCTCTCGACTACGATGCTTATCCCGAAATGGCCGTCGCCAAGATGGAGGAGTTACACACAAGGGCTTGCGACAAATGGCCCGTCATCGAGGCGGGGATCATCCACCGGCTGGGGCACCTTGAACTGGGAGACATCAGTGTTGCGGTCGCAGTGAGTTGTCCGCATCGTGTCGACGCGTTCGAGGCGGGACGGTTTCTGATCGATCGGCTGAAAGAGGTTGTCCCGATCTGGAAGCAGGAGAACTGGGCAGACGGATCGACCGAATGGGTGCATCCGGGAGTCGAAACATGACACCGCTTGTCGACTCTTTCGGCCGGGTACACAACAACCTGCGGATCAGCGTCACCGACCGCTGTAACATCCGCTGCTTTTACTGCATGCCGGCTGACAACGTGCAGTTCATGGCGAAGGAGAAACTGCTCGCTTTCGAGGAGATCGAACGCTTCGTGCGGATCGTCCAACCGATGGGGATCGACAAGCTGCGGCTGACGGGCGGTGAGCCACTGGTGCGTCGTGACCTGTCCACACTCATCGCCAAGCTCTCCAGGATCGAAGGCATCAAAGACATCGGCATCACGACCAACGGCATCCTGCTCGCGGAGCAAGCTCAGGACCTGTACGACGCAGGGCTGCGGCGACTGAACGTCAGTCTCGATGCATTGAGTGCAGAGAAATTCAAGCAGGTCACACGGCGAGAGGGTTACGAGAAGGTCATTGAAGGCATTCACGCAGCGAAGGCGGCAGGGTTCGATCCGATCAAGATCAATGCCGTCTCGATCAAAGGAATCACGGAAGAAGAGATCGTGCCGTTTGGTCACTTCGCCCGAGAGACCGGCTGCGAGGTGCGGTTCATTGAGTACATGCCCCTCGATGCGGATGCTGCGTGGGAGCGGGAGAAGGTACTCTTCGCTGATGAGATCATCGACACGTTGACCACGGGCATTCGGCCCCTCGTTCCGCTGGCGAATCAGGACCCGCGCGCACCGGCGACTGATTACGAGTTCGACGACGGCATCGGACGCATCGGCTTCATCGCCTCGGTGAGCAAGCCCTTCTGCATGAGTTGCAACCGCTTCCGTCTGACCGCAGACGGAAAGATTCGTAACTGCCTATTCAGTCTGGAGGAAACGGACATCCGAACCATGCTGCGTGACGGGGGAGATGACGAGGGAATCCGTCAGGCAGTCCGTGAATCAATTGGGGCGAAGAAAGAGGGCCATGAGATTAACATGGCCAGCTTCGTCCAACCAGAACGCCCGATGTACTCCATCGGGGGGTGACCCCGGCGACTCTCGCCAACCGCTCCGGATGCCTAAATCGCCTCGGATGACACGTGACTCACCCCAGACGTATAATGCCGTCATGAGTACAACCGCCTCTCCCGTTGCCAGCAAGACGGAGGTCATTCAAATCCTCCGAGAAAATGCAGAGTCGATCCGCAATCTGGGTGTCGTCCAACTGGGACTGTTCGGATCTTTTGTCCGCGAAGAACAAACGGCAACAAGCGATGTTGATATTCTGATCGACTTCGCCGAGGGACAGGCAACCTTTGACAACTTCATGGACTTCTGCTTCCTGCTGGAGGATGCATTCGGTCGCAAGGTTGAGGTCGTGACGGCGAAGTATCTCAGCCCGTACATCGGTCCTCACATTCTTCGCGAGGTAGAATATGTCAGTCTCGACGGTTGAGCGACTCCGTCACATTCTTGATGAGATTCTATTCATCGGCGACACCTGCGGCGATCGAGAGCGGGAGGATGTTCTCGGAGATGCGGTCATGCGGCGGGCAGTTGTCAGAAGCCTCGAAGTGATCGGAGAAGCTGCGAAGAACTTGCCCGAGGACTTTCGCGAGCAGCATTCCGAAATCGAGTGGCGAAAAGAGTGTGGTATACGAGACCGCCTCATTCACGGCTACTTCACCGTCAATCTGGAAACCGTGTGGGATGTGGTGACGTCGCACCTTCATCCGCTGGAGTCCGTCGTTCGTAGCGCATTGAACGAAATGGTGGACAAAACAGAATGACGATGTCGGCTGTTTCTCGCATCTATCTCGACAACGCTGCGACCAGTTGGCCGAAGCCGGAGGCGGTGTATGCTGCGGTCGATGCGTATCAGCGGGAGTCGGGAGCAGCGGTGGGTCGGGGGGCGACGCGGGTGGCGGGTGAGTTGGAGGCGGTGGTCAACCGGTGTCGACTGAGGGCGGCGAGGCTGCTCGGGGCGGAGTCTGCTGAGCGGATGGTGTTCACCTTCAACGGGACCGATGGGTTGAATCTCGCACTCACGGGCTTGCTGCAGCCGGGTGACCGGGTGGTCACCAGTGTGGCGGAGCATAATTCAGTGCTGCGTCCATTATGGGCTCAACGGGAGCATGGCGGGGTTGAGGTCGAGTACGCACCGGTCGATGCGGACGGCATCGTGGATCTCGACTCTTTGAAAACTCTCATCACCCAAGAGACGACGCTGGTTGTCCTCACGCATGCGTCCAATGTGACGGGGATGATTCAGCCGATTGCCGCGGTCGGTGAGATGGCCCACGAAGCGGGCGCACTGTTCATGGTCGATGCTGCTCAGTCAGCCGGGCATCTGCCGATCGACATCGAGTCACTCCCGATCGACATTCTTGCTTGCTCCGGTCATAAGGGTTTGATGGGACCGCTGGGCACGGGGCTGTTGTATCTCTGTCCGGGGATTGAAGAGATCGTTTTTCCCATGCGGCTGGGAGGCACCGGGTCGCAAAGTGAGACCGATGAGCAGCCGTCGACGATGCCCGACCGGTACGAGTCGGGGAATCACAATGCCCCGGGCATCGTCGGGTTGGACGCAGCGTTAGGGTGGATCGAAGAACGCGGGATCGACTCGCTGCGCGAACTCGAGCTACAGCTCACATCGCGATTGATCGAGGGCCTGTCTGCTATTGATGGTGTCACACTGTATGGCCCATTGTCGCCTGAGCAGCGGGTCGGCGTCGTCAGTTTCAACATCGACGAAGTTGCGCCGCAGGAGGTCGCCACGATTCTCGACCAGAACTTCGGCATCGAAGTCCGGTCCGGGTTCCATTGTGCACCGAAGATTCACGAGAGTCTCGGGACCAAGTCGACCGGCGGCACCGTGCGGATCAGTGTCGGTGCCTTCAACACGACGGACCAGATTGAGGCGGCGATCTCAGCCGTGAGCGAGATCGCGGGAGCCATGCAGACCTCATGAATCCCGACTGTCCAGAGAAGAATCTCGTGAACTTCTCGTCGGGATTTCACGTTGATGTCTGAGAAGATTTCCGGTTCACCGACGAACTCCTGACAACGAAGTTTGACCCCCTTTTTTCCATCGCTGTATAATCCTCACGGGAACATCTCCACAAAAAATGGTGCCCGGATGCGATCACACATGGCAACTCATCAATACATCCTGATGACCCTCACCACAGCGATGCTGCTTAGCGGGGTGAGTGTGGGCGCTGCGGATGATGCACCACCGGAAGACTCGGCGACCGTCGAGGCGCGGTACATCACGCTGACCAGTCCCATCGACGATCAGATGCTAAACTGGGTGCGTGAGACGGCCCTGGAGCTGCAAAGCGAAGCCGTTCGCAACGACCGCAAAGCAGTGTTGGTGTTAGAGGTCACGCCGGGGAACAGTCAGTTCCATCATGTCTATGGTCTCGCGGATTTCCTGACCTCGGCTGCCATCTCTCAGGTCAAAACGATCGCCTGGGTGCCGGAGACCGTGATCGGGCATAACGTGCTTGCCGCGCTCGCGTGCAGGGAGGTTGTGATGCATCCTGATGCCCAATTGGGCGACATCGGGAGAGGCGGACCGGTCACGGAGGATCAGCGGGCCATCGTGCTGAATCTCGTGGCGAAAAGGCAAAATACGAAGGTCAACCGGGCACTCGTCGCAGGAATGATCGATCCCCAGTCAGCCGTTATTCAACTGACGATTGAGCCGGAGGATGGTCAGTCGGAGCAGAGACTCGTTACCGAAGACGAGGCAACACGGCTGCGTGATTCGGGCGTCGTGATCAAGGACTCGCGAACCATCAAGGAGGCCGGACAGGTCGGCTTGTTCTCAGGAGCGCAGGCCCGTAATGGCGACTTTCTGGTCATGCAGACGGTCGAGAATCGACACGATTTCGCCGCTGCTTATGGACTGCCGTTGGAGTCATTGCGCGAGCAACCGAAGCCGGGGACGTTCGATCGTGTGAGTCTGATCGAAGTCAAGGGGGTGATCGACCCGTTGCTGGAGTCGTTCCTGGAGCGACAGATCGACCGTGCGGTCGCCAGTGGTTCGGAGGTGATTATCTTCGAAATCGACTCTCCGGGCGGCCTGTTGTGGCAGTCAAGGGACCTTGCGTATGCCATCGCCGACCTGGAAGAGAGAGATATTCGGACGATCGCCTACGTGCCGGATCAGGCGCTCAGCGGGGCTGCGATCATTGCGTTGGGATGCGATGAGATTTACCTCACTCCCAACGGTAAGTTTGGAGATGCCGGACCGATCGAGATGCGTGAAGGAGGACAGTTTGAGCGGGCTCCGGAGAAAGTGCTGAGCTTCCTCAGGGAGATTCTCCGCGAACTCGGCGAGCGCAAGGGGCGTCCGCCCGCATTGCTGATGGCGATGGCCGACAAAGACCTGCAGGTCTACGAGGCGGTCAACAATCAAACGGGCGATGTCTCCTACATGAGTGGTGATGAGATTCATAATGCTGGCGGCGAATGGGAGCAGGGGCGACTCGTTCCGGAATCTGCTGAAGGACTGCTGTTCACTGTCAATGGTCGTCGTGCGCATGAATTTCAGATTTCGGAGCGTCCGGTTGCCGACTTCGAGGAACTGAAAGAGAGGCTCGGCATTCCCGAAGACGTGCAACCGCAAAAGATCGGCCGCACGTGGCTCGACGACACGGTGTTCATCCTCAATACGAACTTCGTGACTGGACTACTGTTCTTCGTGGGCATCATCTGCATCTATCTCGAATTGCACTTCATGAGCGGTTTTCTAGGCATCGTCTCCGCCCTGTGTTTTGGTGTCTTCTTCTGGAGCAAGTTCCTCGGCGGCACAGCCGGTTGGCTCGAAGTTCTGCTGTTCATTCTCGGACTCGGATGTCTGGCAATGGAGGTATTTGTCATCCCGGGCTTCGGTGTGTTCGGTGTGTCCGGAGCACTTCTGCTATTTGCGTCGCTGGTGATGGCGAGTCAGACATTCGGCAACGGCATTTTGCAGCAGAATGACGATATTACGAACGCCACGAAAACGATGGCGACCCTGAGCACGTCGATCATCGCGGTGATCGTGATGGCAATGGCGATCTCAAAGTTCCTGCCGAGAATCCCCTTCCTTAACCAGATGGTTCTCACTCCTCCGGGGATGGAGAGCGTGCAGTCTCCCGATGAGCCTCAATTGCGTCCCGATCTTGCCGATTCCGGGGCGGTCGCACATCTACTCGGGTCACAAGGGGAAACCATGACCATGCTGCGACCGGCGGGCAAAGCCCGGGTCGATGGTCGCCTGCTGGACGTCGTCAGCGACGGTCCGTTCATCCCGCAGGGGAAGACGGTCGAGATCGTCCAGGTCAGCGGCAACCGGATCGTCGTACGGGAGGCGTGATCCGCCTTCGCGAAACGGCTCAATGAAATCACGATCCAGCGTTGCATATTCCCTTTCGGCTGATACAGTATGACGTGTAAACACAAGGCACTGACTGGTCTTACGCCGCCCGGCGTCCATGTTCGACAGGCGAGCAGGAACGGGCGGTCAGCGGATCGTTTGGTTAGAAATCAGGGTTAAGAAGGACCCAATGTCGCTGACGAAAGAAAAAAAGACCGAGTTGATCGAGCAATACCGTCGCTCTGATGAGGACACTGGTTCTCCAGACGTTCAGATTGCCGTGTTGACCCATCGGATCAACGAGTTGACCGAGCATCTCAAACAGCACTCGAAAGACCATGCCTCACGTCGCGGGCTGCTGATGCTGGTCAGCCGTCGGAGGCGGTTGCTCGACTATGTTCGTGAGCACGACTCCGACCGCTATCTCGATCTTTTGGTACGTCTCAACATCCGTAAGTAGCCTCTATTACGGCTGCTTTCGTTGTGAGCTACCGTCACCCGACGTCATGGAGGAGTGGTGTTTGGGCTGAGTTGGTCATCGCTGAATCTTGTGGCTCGTCATCTCGGACGAGTCGGCTGTCTTGTTGGAGTATGTTGTTCATCAGTGCTGCCAGTGAGTCGACCGCGATCGGCGCGGTTGCCGTGGCAGTTGTAGGAATTGAGGAAGGAACGAACGAGTGAAAGTAACCGTCGAACGCGAAGTCGGAGGCCGAACCCTATCCATCACAACAGGCGAAATCGCCAAGCAGGCCAGCGGAGCCGTACTTGTCCAACATGGCGAGACGGCTGTTTTTGTTGCTGCCCAGACCGGTCCCGCCCGACCGGGAATTGACTTCTTCCCCCTCACGGTCGATTACCGCGAGCGATTCGCAGCGGCAGGCAAGTTTCCCGGTGGCTTCCTCAAGCGGGAGAGTCGACCAACTCAACGTGAGATTCTGACCTGTCGCCTGACCGATCGCCCCATCCGTCCGCTCTTCCCCAAGAGCTTCAACGACGAAGTGCAGATCATGTCGAACGTCCTGTCGTGTGACGGGATGAACAACCCGGACGTGCTGTCCATTAACGGAGCGAGTGCCGCGCTGTGCATCTCGCCCGTGCCCTATCAGGGGCCGATCGGAGCCGTGCGAGTCGGACTCGTTGATGGAGAGTTCATCCTGTTGCCCACCGTCCAACAGATGGAGGAGAGCACGCTCGATCTCATCGTCGCCGGGAGTGTCGAATCCATTCTCATGATCGAAGGATTCGCCAACCAACTCCCCGAGGACGAGATGGTGGATGCCCTGATGTTCGGTCACAAGCATATTCGCACGCTTTGCGAAATGCAGGTCGAACTTCGAGAGAAGCTGGGCGTCGAATCGTTCGAGTACGAGCATCCTCCGGAGAATCCATTCCTCGCAACCGTTCGCGGGGAAGTCCACGGCAGACTTCGAGAAGCTCGTCAAAACACCAAAAAGGCCGAGCGATCTGCGGACTCGCGAGCGGTTCGGGACGAACTTGTCGAGAAGTACTTCCCGGGTGGGATTGAGGCATTGGAAGACGGACGCACGCTCGCCGACCTCAAGTCCGCCTTTTCCGAGGTCGACAAGCAGGTCTGCCGTGAGCTGACGTTGGAAGGAAACCGTCTCGACGGACGATCCGCCGAGGATTTGCGAAACGTTGATTGTCAGGTTGACATTCTCCCCCGCGTGCATGGTTCAGCACTCTTCACTCGCGGCGAAACACAATCTCTGGCAACCGCCACGCTGGGCACGGTTCGCGATCAGCAACGAGTTGACGGGCTGTTCGAGGACATGTCGAAGTCGTTCATGCTGGACTACAACTTCCCTCCCTATTCGGTCGGCGAGTGCCGTCCGATCCGAGGCCCCGGTCGTCGTGAGATCGGTCACGGTGCACTTGCTGAGCGATCCGTTCAGCCGGTGATGCCCGACCATGACGCGTTCCCCTACACCGTCCGAATCATCTCCGACATCACGGAATCGAACGGCAGCAGTTCGATGGCGAGCGTTTGCAGTGCCACGCTCTCTCTGATGGATGCGGGCGTGCCCATCTCGCAGCCAGTCGCGGGAATCTCGATCGGCCTCGTCAAGGGCAACGACAGTTATGTGCTCCTGACCGACATCATGGGTGATGAGGACCATTTCGGCGACATGGACTTCAAGATCGCCGGTTCGCAAAAAGGGATCACGGGGATTCAGCTTGATCTCAAGATTGACGGCATCAACGAAGAGATCATTCGTAAGACTCTCCATCAAGGCCGTGAAGCTCGCCGCGAACTTCTGAAGAGAATGCTGACGACAATCCGCCGTCCGCGTGCAGAGGTTTCGCCGCACGCCCCGCGCATCCTGTCAACGAAGATCGATCCCGAAAAGATAGGTTTGCTCATCGGTCCTGGCGGCAAAACGATTCGTGCCATGCAGGAAGAGACCGGAGCGCAGATCGACGTTCAGGACGACGGCACCGTGACGATTTCGTCGTCATCGGGAGCGGGTGCTGAGGAAGCGTTGGCACGCATCGAAGCGATGACTGAGGAGATCAAGGTCGGCCGGATCTACACAGGCACGGTCAACTCGATCAAGGACTTTGGAGCCTTCATTGAGATTGCCCCCGGCAAGGACGGGCTGTGTCACATCAGCGAGTTGTCGGACGGGTTCGTCAAATCGGTCAACGACATCTGCAAGATTGGCGACAAGCTTGAAGTCAAGGTGATCGCCGTCGATGATCAGAACCGGGTCAAGCTGTCGCGAAAAGCTGTGCTCGCGGATGCTGCCAGTGACGACGGCGGTGACTCGGACGACGACTGAGATCGTTCACTCAGCAGGAGCAGGGTCTTGGCTGCAGAGTTCGATGAGCAGGAACGTGCGCGGCTGCTCAAGCAGTACTCCGAGATCGCAACCCTGGCGGGCGGATTGGCCCACGAGATCCGCAACCCGCTTTCGACGATTCGTCTGAATCTCAATCTTCTCTCAGAGGAACTGGAGAACGGAGAGTCCGCACGCGACCGCAGGATGCTGAATAAACTGGTGACACTTCAGCGAGAGTGTCAGCACCTCGAAGGCATCCTGGACGCGTTCCTGCAATTCGCTCGTGTGGGTGAGTTGCGGTTACATCCCACGGACCTGAACCGGGCGGTAAAGGAATTTGCCACTTTCGTGCAGGCCGAGCTTGCTGAGCACGGCATCGAACTCAGTCCGCACCTTGCTCCGGGACTGCCATCCGTTTCCCTGGATGAATCGCTGATGCGTCAGGTGCTGATGAACCTTGTTCGAAACGCTCAACAAGCAATGCCTGACGGCGGGCTGTTAGAGTTGCAGACTTGTGAGCGAGACGGGCGCGTCTGCCTGGACATCATTGATAATGGTCTGGGCATGGATGAACGAACACGCAACCGCATGTTCAAGGCCTTCTTCTCCACACGCACCGGAGGGAGCGGACTCGGCCTGCCGACCGTGCGGAAAATCATCGAGGCTCACAACGGCTCGATCCAGTGCGACAGCGAACTGGGACAGGGAACCCGCTTCAGCATCTCACTCCCTCCGTACGACTCGCCAATTGCTCAGGACGACTCAGAGCAATGAATCGAGCAACATGCGGAGCTTACGCATTTCGAGCATTCGCGAAGACGCATCAGTGAGCGAGGGGATCAACTCGACGGAAAGAGCCCGGTTGTAACCTTCACGTTGCAGCTGAGCGATCAGCCGGCTGTAGTCGATTTCGCCCAAGCCGACCTGCACCTGCAATTCCTTCTCGGAGCTGTCTCGGAGATGCACGTGGTACACGTGCGGGGCAAACCGCTCAAAAGAGGTGACCGGGTTCTGCAGAATGAGATAGTGACTGGGATCAAGTGTGAGTCCGAGTCCGTCGACGGAGCCGCAAAGTTCCACCGCTGTCTCCGGGTCTTCAGTGAGCCGCCCTGTTTGAGTCTTGATGGAGACGCGAACGCCGTCCTGACTGGCGATTGAGACCAAACTCCGTAGACGGTCAATCTCAGCGTTGAACGGTGTGCCAACCGCAGACGATGGCACGGTGATCTGCGTGACCTGCAACAACTTGGCAGCCTTCGACAGCCCCGTAAACACCTCGTCGGAAACGTCCTCATCGCAATTGAACGCCACGGGAGTCAGACGAGTCGCATCGCGGAATTTCATCACGAAGCGATCAGGGTCGCTGGCAATCTCGGCCGTGCTGATCTGAGGCGAAGCGTCACTCAGCCAAAGCTCGACGCGGTCATATTCGAGATCACTAATCTGCTGACAGGCGTCGGCAAAGTTGGACTCCGGAAAGCAAATGGTCGAAGCAGAAACGAACACGCGGGGATCCCCAAGTTTACGCGAATGTCGATTAACCTCTTGTCCAACAAGACGTTATGCAGCAAGCGTGCTTCGAAACGTCGATGCTGGTGGCTGTTAATCTATGCGGATTATGACGAGTCTGCAAGATCGACCGGTTGTGATCGACACAACGATCGACCGTTTTTCAGGGAATGTGCGGATTCTCAGACCAGAGACGCCGATACAGAGAGCAGGCACATCTTGTTGTGGCTCACCAACATTTGCAGACACGGTCGATCTCTGACCAATCTTGACTGAGGGGGATGAAATGAGAACTTGCGTTGCCGCTTGCATGGTGGCTTCACTGTTGACCGCCTGCGGATGTACGACTCAACACGGTGTTACCCGCGGACAAAGCCCGCATCATCAGGATGTCCAGGTCGTTTCCGCCCAATACGGAAACCTGGCGACTATTCAGCACCCCATTGCAGACGCTCATGCATACGGTGCGTCGTACCACAGCACAAGCGGATTCCCCGGCTACAGCGGCTTTGCAGGATGCCCTGCTGGCGGAGCCTGTGGTCCCGGCGGGACGTGCGGCGTCGGCGGTGCGTGCGGGCAGGGATGCGGTTGCGGTCACCAATGCCCGCAGCATTACCACTCGTATTCTTACAGTCGCCCGAACGACCTTCGCTATCCGTCACAAGGTGCAGCAGGCGGGTCCGTCCAGTATCCGTACTACACACACAAGGGGCCCAGCGACTTCTTCCGGAAATGAGTCGTCGCGGTCGGACGCATTTGACGTTGCCGACGTTATTCGAAGATCGGAAATGAATAAGACCCGGTCCTCTCTGCAGAGAGGATCGGGTTTGTCAGTTCATTGATGTCGCGAATGCGTTGCACATCCGCGAATGAGACGGCCTTACACCGCAGTCAATCAGTCCGCGGCAAAGTAGTTGCGAGTCAGTTCGTAGATTTTCTTGGCACGGATCTGGAACTGGTCAGCTGACGGAGGCCTGCCGATCGGCGTGACATTCACTGTGACGAGAACACGCCTAGATGCCGCTTTTGTGGACTGCTGCTCCGGCTCGCCGAAGGACAGCATCACGTTGACAGGCTGCTTTTTTTCGTGGTTTCCCCAGCCTTTGAAGAAGCCCGGTTGACCGATTTGCATGACGACCCGTTCAGCGGTTGCCTCTTTCAACTCAGCATCAAGCTCGTTTACGAATCCACTGACCTTGTAGACTCCCATTGAAGCGACCATACATGTCGTGAAGTGCGACTCGAACACAAACTCCGACCCCTTCTTCGGCTTCTCTTCGACCGGTTCCTGATCGGGATCGTGACAATCACCGGCCATGATCTTGCAAATCCGGTTACGGCCACCTTCCTTGGCGTTGTAGAGAGCCGTGTCGGCACGATGGAGCAGCGTTTCCATCGAGTCTGACGCGTCGATCTGAGAGACTCCCAGAGAAGCCGTCACCTTCAACCGAACGCTGTCTCCAATCGATGTCTCAGCCAGCGAGGATCGCAGGCGTTCGGCTTTTCTCATCGCAGAGTCGATGTCCGTTGACGGACAGAGCACGACAAACTCCTCACCACCGTACCTCGCCACAAGTTCGCCGGAGTACAGCTCTGACTGCATCAGCCGTGCAACGGCGATTAACACACGATCACCCACGCCGTGCCCATGCGTGTCATTGATGGCTTTGAAGTGATCGATATCGAGGAAGATGACACTGAACATGTCGGTCTCCCCTTTGGAGTACTCCGCCAGCATGCGTTTGAGGTGCTTCTCCAACTCACCCCGATTTGAGACTCCGGTCAGTGCATCCCGGCTGGCAGCAAGTTTGAGTTCACGAAACTGAGGCGCGTTCCGCTTGCTGCGCGAGATGTCTCGAAAGATCTCAGCGACACCTAGTAATTTGCCTTCGTAGTCAATCAACGGAAAGCATTGAAGCTCCGCTTCGATCCAGCTTCCGCCCCGCTGCTGAACGTTGAGCGTCCGGCAAGCCGGCTGGCATGTCTCCATCACCTCCTGGACGGGGCACTCCCGATCGGTGAGTCTCTTCCCCGTATTGTCGCTATAGCTGAACAACCGTGACGACCAGGGTGTCCCCAGGACTTGTGAGCAGATTCGTCCCAGCAGTTTCTCCGCTCCCGAACTCCAGACAGCAAACCGCAGATCAGAATCGAGGACGTAGAATCCGTCGTACAGGCTCTCCAGGATGTAAAGGTACGAAAAGATGTGGCAAAGCGACCCCGCCTCCAGGGATGCTTCAATGTTCTGTGGGGCACTCGACTCAACGTCATCGGCCGCCTGACCTTCGCCTTTGATGTACGCCCATCCGTCCTTCTCGACCCACCGATCAAGGGCAGCGACTACATTCCCGTCGAATTTGGTCCCCGCGTCGCCATGCAGAATGTTCATGGCATCGCCGTGAGACTTACGGATGCGGAACACCTGATCGTGTGTCAAGGAGTCGTAGGCATCGGCAACGGCCAGAATCCTCGCTCCCAGGTGAATGTCGGCCCCGGTTCGCTGAGAAGCGTCGATGTGTGCGTCGTAGTAGGCATGCGAATCGAGAACAATTTGAACGACCTCTTTGTCGACGCGGCACGCCTGCAGGAGATCAGCACCAATGTTGTAGTGCAACGACATCAGTTCGGCTTCTTCCGCGCTCAACTTGCCCGGCTTCAGCAGGATGTTGTCCGGGACTCCAATCTTGCCGACATCGTGCAGCAGCCCGGCGACTTCAAGCACGCGCAAATGACGTCCGTCCCAGCCGAGTTGCTGAGCCATTCCCACAGACAACAAGGCGACGCGGCGAGAATGTTGAAGGGTTGCCGCATCACGAAAGTTCAATGCTGAAATCAACCGCTTGAGAACCGGTCGGGCGACAACACTGTCGAGAGTGTTGGTGCCGTCGTGCAGTGCGAGCTCACCCTGCCGGGCCAACGCCATCATGGATAATAGGATTCGAGAGGAATCCATCGGATGACTGCTGCGAACCAGAGGTTCCACAGGGGCACCAGCGATGTCGGGCGTTTGCAAACTGGTCACGGTGGGGCTCTCCCAAGGGGCTTCGTCTCCGCGCACAGGACGTTGCGCAGAGGTTCACTCAGTGGAAAACCTAGGTCAATCGTGGACGCAGTCAAACAGATGTTGACGATTCACGACGTCGTGATCGCGAGAATTCGGTCGGACTTCCTGTCACGTCGCCCTCCTGATCGGAGTGACCGCTACGACTTGCCCAACTCGATCGACCGCAATGTCGCTGCCTCGATCGCGTCAATTAAGCCTGCGCGGACTCCCGACTGTTCCATGACATGGAGACCCGCAATCGTCGTCCCTCCCGGGCTCGCGACAGCATCCTTGAGCGCTCCGGGGTGTTGGCCCGTCTCCAGAACCATTCGAGCGGCCCCCAGCATCGTTTGGGCCGCGAGCTTTGTCGCAACCTCGCGTGGCAGCCCCATTTTCACGCCGCCGTCACTCAATGCTTCGATCATCTGAAAACCATAGGCAGGCCCACTGCCGGAGAGACCGGTCACCGCATCGAGATACGACTCGGGCACTGGGATGGCAATCCCGACCGTTGAGAGTAAGGCGCCGACCAGTTCGGCGTCCGTCTTACTCGCATTCTTACCACAAGCAAACGCTGAAGCACCGGCACGGACGAGACACGGCGAATTCGGCATCACGCGGATCAGCCGAGTCGAATCGCCCAGTCCCGCCTGCAACGTGCGAATCGGAACGCCAGCGGCAATCGAGACGAACAGTTTTTCATCGGAAGCGTGCAATCTGAGTTCACCGAGAACATCGGGCAGTTGCTGTGGTTTGACCGCCAGAATCACGACTTCCGACTGACGGACAACCTCGATGTTATCGGTCGTCACGCTACCTCCACAATCGTTCGAGAACTGCTGTCGCGCCTCAACGCTCACGTCGCTGGCGATGATGCACTTCGCCGTCGTGAAGCCCGCATCGACCAGTCCACAGGCCAACGCTGTCGCCATCCGCCCGGCCCCGATGAATCCGATCTGTACATTGGAAGTGGAAGTCATGATGCCTACTCGTTATTGGAAACCGAATCTGTACCGTCGATTATCGAATGGTACCCCGTGCGAACACCATTGGGGAGCCGAGCAATTGTCTCATCTCGCACAAAACGCACGAACGTTCCGCCCTCGATGTCACCACGGGGCTCCGGTCGAATCGGTCGTCGAGCTGACGGAAGATGCATTCTTGCTGACTAACACTCCTGCGAAGTCGTCGTATCTATCGGAAAGCTTCTGCCGGACTGCGTTCAACTGCTGCTGGATGTATTCAGCATCGACCGGCTCAACGTCCGTCTCAGCCGGCTTCACGATCAGAAACTGATTGCGGCGAAAGATGACTGCCGTATGACTCGGGATCTTGGGAAGTAGCCGTTGGAACGGGAGCATCTCTCGGATCTCACCGCGATGAATTGGCTCGTCACGACGTATCACGAGCAGGAACAGTAGTGTGTCTGTCTGTTCGGACAGGGATAGCAATTGTGACGAACCTCGAACAACCGCTTGAATCATCTCTGGAGTCGAACGGGATTTCAGCGGCCCCAACCATTGAGGGGGACCGGATTCGTTGACGACGACCACACCTGTTCGAGAGCCTGCATCGATATCGCACAAAAGACGAACTCGATCTGTCGCTGACAGCGGAAGCGCATCCTTCAACGGGAGATAAGTTTCGCCGCGGATAACCTGGAGACCCAACGTTGCTTCCGGCCGGTTGTCTGCGGACGGGAAGAGAGTCGCGAGAAACAAGCTGACAAGTCCGACCATCAATGCGAGGACAGCTGCCACCCGGCAACAGGGGATCGGCCGTCGGTCGAGTTTTCGGCTCGACTCCTCCAAGACGTTGGCAAACTCGGTCGCGCTACCATAACGATCTCTGGGATCTCGCGACATCGCCTTGCGACAAATCTGTTTGAGCGATCGCGGAACTGGCGCATGCGACAGTCGATGCCAGTGGAGTTCCGTGGATAGAGTGAATTCGCCGATCTGCTGATCGACTTCCACTTCAAAGGGGGGCCCCCCTACGCACAACTCGTAGAGAACAGCCCCGAGGCCGAAAACGTCCGTACGCGAGTCGAGATCACACGAGCGACCTCGCGTTTGTTCGGGTGACATGTACTGCGGAGTGCCAGCAATGCACAACTCCTTTGGCGACGATGCTGACCTTGAACCGGTCAAGTTCGACATGCCGAAGTCGATCAACACAGGTTCGCCTCGAGGGGTCACCATGATGTTGTCCGGCTTGAGGTCCAGATGCAGGATTCCCCGTTCGTGAGCACAAGCAACGGCCCGCGCGACATTCGACACGAGCAAGGCCGACTCGCTCGGCGTCATTTCCTTTTGATCTCGGTAGTCCGACAGGCACTTCCCACGCACAAATTCGAGGACCAGATAGGGACGATCCTCATGAAAGTCCAGATCGTACAACCGGGCCATGTTGGGATGAATGATCTCCGCAAGTGCCTTCGCTTCGGTGACTAACCTTGCTCGTTCGGTCTGATCGCGCTGGCTTGGCTCGTGCGCCAACTTAATGACCACATCAATCAGTAAGGATGGATGAAACCCCCGATAGACGGTCGCCTGACCTCCGACACAGATCGTTTCCAGCACCAGGTACTTTCCAATTGCTGCAAGTGACGGAGTCGACGACTGCAAAGGACTTGATTCGAACCACAGATCTGAGCTGAGGCCAAAGTCCCCAAAGCGATCCGCTCGCGAGGCCACTTCGGTTGCGGGGGTCTCGGTGCAGTCTGAGATACGTTTCGAAATGCGATTCCAGCGGTCCGAAATCACGCGCGCTGAATCGACTTCGGTCGCAAGAACTTCCACACGATTACGGCAGACTTGGCATCTGACGACATGCTCAGCGACTCCAGGCACAGGAGTTTCATTGACGACGAGCGGCCAAAGCAACTCAGACGATGGACATTGTTCGGAGTGAAAACCGGCGTCAGTCGGGAGAATCTTCTCCCGCCCATGAATGAAGGTGGAATGAACACGTCCAGATTCCTCGGTTTTATTGGGTATCACAGTCGCGACTGCCTCAGTTCAGGTTGTTTGATCGACTCCTTCGCGAACAACGTCACCTTCTCGTCGAAGATTCATCACGGACACTGATTCTGGATCGAACGCAAGATCGGCATCGAACGACGCACACTTCCGCCGAATCCTGGCAAGCGTGCGGGACGAGTTGACATACACCGCACCCGTCGCCAAACCGCACTCGTCTCCGACTTCCGCAGCTCGACGTCCTTGCAGGATGTGCTCATCGAAGCAGAACCACGTTGTCGGATGCGACTCTTCCTGAACGATTCGCATCACCGTGTGAAGCACCTGCGCACAGTATGCCGCGTCCCATTCGAGTTCATCTGCAACCGGATCCTCCGGGCAAAGACATTCGTTCAGTGTCACTTCACGAGACCGGCCTCGACGACGAAACCAGTCGATTGTGACGTTCCGCACAATGGTCCTCAGCCATGATCGAAACCGTCCCTTTTCCGTCTGGTATTCAAATTGTGGCAGCGATCGAATCAGCGTCACGAACACATCCTGCACGATGTCGGAAGCATCCGCGTCCTCGATCCTCCAGTGCTTGACCATGCCGAACAGCATCGGTTGATAGAGTTCGAAGAACTCTTCCCAACTGAGCGGGTCGCCCCCCTGCGTTATCCGCAGGATGAGGGAGTTGCGAGTGATGGCCACGGCAGTCCTCGTGAAATGTTGGATGTCCGAAAGCTGAAGGTTTCGAGTCGGGTCGAGTTTGCATGGGCAACAGACGTGTGCCAAGCATCGACATCTCCCAATACGAATGGGATTCGCGACCCTTACACTCATTCCCGCGAGTTTTCACTACATCCATCAGAACCAGCGACAAAAAAGGCGGAAGGACCCGAACAACCGTCATCTCGCGGCCGGACAATGCTCGGTGTTCTGAGGACATCGGTGGCAACTCCGCAGCCTGATTCCCTTGAAGATCGGGTCTGGCGATGGTAGTTTGCCGGTCGCTTGGCGAGACTGTCCGGCTGCCCGGTCGCTGAGCGCGCAGATAGGCCCCACTGGTGCCTTCCACCCAGCAGCCCATATCCGGCCCCCTTTCTGCTCATCGACCGTAAGGTATTACGGCGACGTGAGATGCAAGTTGAGCCCAAGGATCAGAAGATCGATGTCAGACAAGCAGTACGTTTTCAATTTCGGTGGTGGCAAGGCGGACGGCTCCGCAGGCATGAAGAACGAACTCGGCGGTAAAGGGGCCAACCTCGCTGAGATGAACCTCATTGGACTCCCAGTCCCGGCCGGCTTCACCCTCTCGACGGAAGTCTGCACCTACTTCTATGCCAACGATCGTCAGTATCCACCCGAACTGAAAGCCCAAGTCGAGGCGGGCATCAAGAACACCGAAGCGGTCATGGGCGCCAAGTTCGGTGACAGCGAGAACCCGCTACTCCTCTCCTGTCGATCGGGTGCTCGTGAGTCGATGCCCGGCATGATGGACACCGTGCTCAACATCGGTCTCAACGAGACGACCGTCGCCGCACTCATCAAGCAGTCCGGAAACGAGCACTTCGCCTGGGACAGTTACCGCCGTCTGATCCAGATGTACGGCGACGTCGTGTTGGAACTGAAGCCGCAGAAAAAAACCGACCCGGACTTCTTCGAAGACATCCTCGAAAAAGAACTGCACGCAGCCGGTGTCACTCACGAGAAAGACCTGCCGGTCGCGCGGATCAAGGACATCGTCGAGAAGTTCAAGGCCGTCATCAAAAAGCATGCAGGAATCGACTTCCCGACCGATCCGATGGAGCAACTGTGGGGTTGCATCGGAGCCGTCTTCGGCAGCTGGATGAACGATCGTGCGATGGTCTACCGTCGTCAGTACGGCATTCCTCATGACTGGGGCACAGCCACGAACGTGCAGGCAATGGTATTCGGTAATCTCGGCGACGACTGCGCGACGGGTGTCGGCCTCACCCGCAACTGCTCAGACGGATCGCCCGGTTTCTGTGGTGATTACCTCATCAATGCCCAGGGAGAAGACGTCGTCGCCGGCACGCGGACACCAAAGCGTGTCGAGGAGTCACTCGCTCAGGACGCCCCGGAGGCGTACGAGCAACTCAACAACATCGGCAAAACGCTCGAACAGCATTACAAAGACGTGCAGGACATCGAGTTCACCGTCCAGAAGGGCAACGTCTGGATGCTCCAGACTCGTAACGCCAAGCGAACCGGCTTCGCCGCAGTGCGGATCGCTGTCGACCTCGTGAACGAAGGACTGATCGACGCCAAGACGGCCATCGGTGAGAAGCGACGCATTCCCGCGGACGACCTCAACCAGTTGCTGCAACCCATCTTCGACCCGGCTGCCAAGCAAGCCGCGGAGAAGGAAGACCGGCTACTCGCCAAGGGCATTAACGCCGGTCCCGGGGCCGCAACCGGTCAAATCGTGTTCCATGCTTCCGACGCGGAAGCCATGTACAACGCAGATAACGACGTCCAACTCATGCTCGTGCGTCGAGAGACCTCGCCCGAAGACCTGCGAGGCATGAAAGTCGCCAAGGGTATTCTCACGGCCTTTGGTGGTGCCTCCTCACACGCTGCACTCGTCTCCCGGCAAATGGGCAAGACGTGTGTCTGCGGCTGCTCGGCCCTCGACATCGATTACGAAGCAGGCACCGTCACTGTCGGCAAAACGGTGTTGAAAGAAGGGGACTGGATCTCCATCGACGGCTTCTCTGGAGAAGTCTACAACGGCAAGATCGAGACCTCGCCGTCCGAAGTCATGGACGTCCTCACCGGCAACAAAAAGCCTGAGGACTCTGACACCTACGGTCGCTACGCACAACTGATGGAGTGGGCCGATGAGTTCCGCACGCTCAATGTCCGAGCCAACACCGAATCGCACGATGCGGAAGTCTCTGTCTCACTCGGTTGCGAGGGCGTCGGCCTCTGCCGCACC
>JAGQPX010000062.1 GCA_020426505.1 Planctomycetaceae bacterium
GTGGCCGCGAAGCCTGATCACCGGACACACTCCGTCACTCGGACCGCGCGGTCCACTCTTTTGAGTTGCCAATCACAAACGCCGAACACAACACAATCAATCAAACGTTAGCCGCCAGCCAACGGCGAACGCCGCATTCGACGTTCGGATGATGGCCCGCCGCCACTGCTGGCACGTTTGCGGATCACTTTGTCGGTTTCTTTGTCGAGATTCTCTGTAACACGGAGGATGTGACGTCGCTTAGCTGGGTATCAGGAGGGCCAAACAATGCTCTCAGACGGACAAAACAACCCACTCCAGCCAATCCAGGGAACACGTCATGAACCGCCAACTCTTCGCCGCTTTGATTCTCACCGCCACCACAGCTCTCGTCAGCAGCCCGGCTCAGGCCGGTTGTCACGGGGGCGGATGTCACACCGGATATGGTTACGGCATCAATACGATCCGCATCGACAGCTTTCATGCCCGCTTCGGTTGCTCGCCTCGGGAGGCGTTTCTGTTCTTCCGTCAGCACCCCGAGCAGATGGTTCGCTTCCCCGAAGCCGTGAAGATTCTGGAAGCTCAGTTCGGCCAGATCGTGACCACGACGACTCCCGCCACGACTGTGACTCCCGCTGTCACCGCGACCGAAACCCCCGCTGTCGCAGGAACGCCCGCTGTTGTCGAAACGCCTGCTGTCGATGCGGCAGCCGTCACGACTCCCGCCGAAGTCGCCCCCGTGACGACTCCGGAAGTTGCCGCCCCGGCCATCGCCGATCCCGCAACGGCCGACCCGGCTGCTCCTCAAGCCGACCTGCCCGTCGACGCACCGGCTCAGTCGGAACTCGAACCGCTGCTCGGCCTGTGGGTCAACGAGAATGACAGCCCGGATCAGCCGATCGCCAAGATCAACCTCGTCGATGTCGAGACCGCCAAGGTGACCGTCAACACCGATCTCGGTCAGACGGAAGTCACCAAGTCGTTCGCCCTCGAAGACGGCACCGTCAAACTCGACGGTGAAGCGATCGGCTCGGTCGTCAGTGCAGACGCCGACAAGGTCGTGCTCAACTCCAACGGCAGCGAAATCACCCTCGTTCGCCCGTAACCGAGATCGACACCCCTGAATGAATCGCCAGCACCCCGGCTGCCCCCCAGCAGCCGGGGTGCTTCGCTGCGCGGATTGGCAGGGCTCCTCAGAATTCGCTAACGTGCAAGTCAGGAAGTCACCGCAGATTGCTGCTCTTCGATCGGTGGAGGAGCCGTCCAGAATGGTCTGAGAAACAACTGTCCACATGTGTGGCAGCGAATCCGAGCCAGCAGAGCGAGTCGGAAGAGAATCGAATCCCTGGAGCGGCTCCGGCATACATTCGGTGAACAGCATTGCGGGCATTTCATGTCCGGCGTCTCCACTAACTCACAGCAATCCAAGCCATCTCGATGAAACCACAAGTCAACCCATTGCGCCCACAACTACCACGCTACCAAGGGTTCGGACGAGAATCCATGCTGTCATTGCACCGTTTTTTACTGATTCTCGCGGGATTCGCGTGTTGTGCAGCGATGAGCACCATTCGTGCTGATGACGCGTCGCAAGGATCATCGACGGAGTCTGCGGAAGCGGAGGGGAAGCACCTTGCCAATCTCCGGCAGGTCACATTCGGGCTACCGCGAGCCGGCGAAGGATATTTTTCGCCGGATGGTGAGTCGATCGTTTACCAGGCGTACCCGGTCGGATACCCATTCTACCAGATCTATGTGCAGCGGCTCGACGAGCGTGTTCCTCTGCGGATCAGCCCGGGACGCGGTCGCACGACATGTGCTTACTTCACACGTGATGGCAGCCGCATTCTGTTCGCATCAGCCCATACGAATCCCGACATGGAGCAGAATGAGGCGAAAGCGAGAGAACTCGCCGCTGCGGGCGGACGCCGTCGGTACGAGTGGGACTTCGACGAGCACATGGACATCTACACCGTTAACGCGGATGGCACGGACCTTCAACGACTGACAGACTCCGAAGGATACGACGCCGAGGGGAGTTACTCGCACGACGGGAAACAGATCGTGTTCACCTCGACCCGCGACGGAGATCCGGATCTCTACGTCATGGATGCGAACGGCTCGAACGTGCGGCAACTGACGAACGTCGACGGTTACGATGGCGGACCGTTCTTCTCGCCCGATGATAATTGGATCATCTTCCGCAGCGACCGGGACAAAGAGCACATGCTTCAGCTCTTCGCAATCTCTGTCGACGGCAAACATGAAGTGCAGTTGACCCATGACCTCAACACGGTCAACTGGGCTCCCTACTTTCATCCCAGCGGGGACGACATCGTCTGGGCCAGAGCCGACTACTCACGCGGACCGATGTTCGCCAACTTCGACCTCTACACGATGGACGTGAGCTTCGATGGAGAGTTCTCGGGTGGCGAGGTCACTCGAATCACGTTCGACGAGAGCGCGGATGTCCTGCCGGTGTTCAGCCCGGACGGCAATAAACTGATGTGGACATCAACGCGATCCGAAGACGGCACGAGTCAGCTGTGGATTGCCGACTGGCTCCGTGGCGAAGAGTAGCGGAGCGTTGCCGCTTGTTATTCGGGTGGCAGGGTCAGAAGCGAAGCGGATGGCCCCGGTGTCTCGACGCACAACCTCAGGGCCATCCCGTTGGTCTGACCCTGCCACCCAACCCGAACTCCTGGCTGTGACACTCCAGTAGTCGCCTCGACCGAATCACGTCATTGCGGCAACGATGGCGTTGGACAGTCGCGCCAGGTGGCTGCCGGATTGCTCGAAGGGTTGAGTCGACAGAATGACCGCAGCGGCGTTTCTCTCGGGGTCGATCCAGAGCATCGTGCCGGTGGCTCCCCAGTGACCGTAGGCGGCTTCGCTCAACAGGTCACCACACGATGCGACGTGGGCGGACCAGTTTATTCGCCAGCCGAATCCCCAGCCTCTCGCGCGGCGATCGGCCTCGGGGACATCCCTGAACTGGTTCAGTTGGTTTCGAGTCGCTGCCCCGACTGTCGCCGGAGCAAACACGTCAAGCTCACCGGCGAGACCTTCATTGAGCATCATCCCGGCAAAGGTCGCGAGGTCGCGCGGCGTGGTCAACAGACCGCCCCACGGTGCCCCGAACTGTCGCCAGTATCGACTGTTCCAGTTCCATTCCGTCTCGCCCTCCTGATCCGGCGGAACAACGACTTCGGCGATCCTGTCAACGACGGGATTTGCGTCGTCAAACCAGGCATCAGGGGCACCGAGTGATGTGCCAGACATGCCGAGCGGTTCGAAGATCTCCTCGCTGAGGAATTCACGACACCGCGAGCCGGTCACGCGAAAAACGATCTCACTCAGGAGGACAAACCCCATGCTCTGATACTGCATCCCGCGGCCCGGCGGGAAGTCGAGTGTGACCGCGAGCGTGTTCTGGAGAAACCTCTCGAAGGGTGCCTGTTGTTCACGAAGTTGCCGATTGTTGGGCAACATGTCGGGCAGTCCGGATGTATGCGTTAGCAGATGCCTGACGGTCAATGATCGCTTTGGTGCATCGTCCATCTCAGGAATCAGGTCACGAACCCGTTCATTCAGGCTCAGACGTCCCTGCTCGACCAGTTTCATGACGGCCATCGCGACGAATGGTTTCGTCAGCGAAGCCACGAGAAAGATCGCATCATCACGAATCGTGCTCGGTGAGTCATTCAGACGTTGCCTTCCGAGCAACAGCGGACATTCGAGACGTCCGTCAGCCGTCACAAAGTCGACCGCGAGAGCGGGCACCATTCCGTCGTCGACCAGTTGCGTGGCGAGTTCAACGACTCGATCCCATCGACGAGGGTCGAGTCCCAACATGGTTGTTGATCGCGGGGGGAGAAACTCGTGCACGAGCCTGTGAGAAAAGGAAAATTGAGAAATGCAAAGTTGCGACTGCGACAGGAAAACAAGTGAATGACTGTAGCGATCTCAAATCACGGTAGTCACACTCACCCGTCAGGACGATTCTTCGTCCAATTCCCGAATCTCCATGATCTGATCGAACGAGGTGATGGCGAAGACTTCGCGGACCTCCGGCGACGGGTTAAACACCTGAATCTTCAGGTCAAGATTGCGAAGCGAGGCCATCAGTCCGAGCATGCCGCTGGGAATCAATCGGACTCCCCGCAAGTCGAACGCCACGACTTCAGCATTGTGTTCCTTGACAAGTGCCAGCAGTTCGTCACGGCAGTCAGCAATGTTGATGTCGTCAAGAATCTCCTCACCGCCAAATCCGACGACGGTTGTCTTACCCGCTTCGTAGAGCTGAAGTCGCTGTGAGTGAAGTTCCATAGCGCCCCTCGTCACTGTGAAAGATGTTCCGATTCATCAACGAAAAGGAACAATTTGGCCATCGCTGCACCCACATATCATACCAAACAACTGAGCTGCTTCCCATATCGCCGTTGCACTTTGACACGCAAACGATCGACTGACAAGCTGGAAAACCGAACGGATATCACCGAATTGCTCGCAGAGATGGCGATCTTGCCTGAAAGCGATGTTCGTCGTATCGCTGTCCGGTGGTCCGATGACATGGCCGGTCGGAGGACCACCATTCAGCGAGAAGCCAATGCTCTCATCGGTCGCCGCGATTCAGACGGCGTGCGATGGCGAGCCCAAACATGCGGCTGTAACCGGTTCCGAAGTTCGCCTGCATGTTCAGCCCGTCGGGCGTGACGTTGACAGTAAATCGTGCCTCGTCATCGGACGCGTCCGGGAACGCATCGCCCAACAGACCGGCGAGCCTCTGCGACCTCTGCCCCTCTTGAGACATCGCAAAGTCCTTCCATTGCGAGAGGTTGACTGCGACGTTCAAAAGTGGATGCGAATCTGCCTCAGTCGCATCCGAGACGGTCGCGGCGCTGGTCGAATCGGATTCCGAAGAAATCGCTGCAACGGATTCGATCACCGCTTCGAGTTCGGAAAGGGTTTGTTCGCCTCCTAACGCGACCCAGAACACGCCGTCACCAGCAGCCAGATAGATCGTTGCCTCCTCACCATACAGTCGTCGATCGTGCCTGCGCAGTTTCGCAGGATACAGCCGGTGCACGGCGACGCCATGCAGGTTTGCCACATTCAGTTCGACGTCTCGAATGGACTCCGACTCCGTCACGAACGGCAACACGGCCTGCATCCCGTTTGCGACGTCGTCCGCCCCGACGATCGAAATCCCGCCGGTCAGAACAAAATGACCTTCGGATGTCGGAACGAGCTGACCGTAGGCATCGACAACGCCGGCGGAAACGGTGCCCTCTGCTGCATCAAATAACTGACTGAAGGCGTTCCGGATTCCTTCATCCGCGTCCACAATCTCACTCTCCAAAGGCGCACGAGCTGACTGGATCAAACGGTGAATGATGTCCCGAGCAGGTTCAGGCAACGAAAACGTCGTCGCGACTGTGAGCGGCGCAGGTTGATCGACCATCGGACCGAATCGAGACTCCGCTCGTGTCAGTTCCGTGAGGAGTTTCTGAATATCACCTTCCGGCTCCATCGCGACATCAACCGCCAGATGGAGAACTCGAGAGTCACGTTCGAACGTTACTCCGGCAGAGAGTGACCGCCACTCATTCAAAACCGATTCGATCAGACCATGCACGCCACGCGAAACTTCGCAGCGAATCTCGTACTCCTGATCCGACTCATCGTCCTTTCGGGTGAGGTCCTTCTCTGTGTCCTCCTCAAGCTCGCGATGCGCCCTGTCGAAGACGCTTTGAGGAATTCCCTCTCGCCGCAAAAGGGCGAAAAGGTCGTGTGACTGAACGACATCGCCAAGAATCAATGCGGGGTCCGGCGAGTGAAGCTCAGACACATCGCTGCTCGAATGCACGCGGAGTAAGGCGTAATCATGCTCCAATTGCACGGGTAAGTCGCGGCGATCGGTCTTCAAAACCAGATCGCTACGATCGTCGGAATGCTTGAGTTCCAGGGAGTCACCGAAGCGAACCGTCTTGATCAGCTCGTTAATCTCCGTCGTGGGGAAGAAAAAGGTCGGCCGGACGTCGTCTGCATCGTCACCCTGAAATGACAGCATGGCTCCCAACGGTCGGCAGCGATCAAAGCCGCGCAGGTCGTTTTGCCCGGACAGGAACCCACGCACGAACTTCGCGTAGTTCGGTTGACCAACCGTGTCGGACAGAACATCCAGATCTTCGAGCAACCGGTCGATGCTTGCGTAGCCAACGACTGCAAACGGCTCCTGCACACGAGGATTCTGCGGCTCGTCACCCAGAACACGAAGCTGAGCCGTGTCGGAGCACATGACCAACGGCAGACACATCACCAACCCCAGGGTGACGTGACTTGCATGCCGACCGGAGAATCGATTGACCGTCAAATCCTGCATATTCCACCTCCGCTCTCCTGACCGAATCGATGCGGTCATCTGGCACGATCACGACGTACTGCCGTCGATCATTCTCTCCCGTGCATACCCTGTAGCAAGCGGTGCGGTTGCACGCAATTGTCTCGATCAATCTCCTGTTCAACGGGCCGGTCGTTCGCCACAATGCAGAGGGAATTCCTCAACCAATTTACCGAAATGAGAGACCGCGATGAGTGCCCGCTGGATTGCTGACCGGATGCATCAGATCGACGCCTCAGGCATTCGCAAGGTGTTCGACTTGGCGGCGGACATGACCGACCCGATCAATCTCAGCATCGGCCAGCCGCACTTCGACACACCGGAGCCGATCAAGCAGGCCCTCAAACAGGCCACCGACGACGGCCATAACGCTTACAGTCAGACTCAAGGGATCAAGCCCCTGCTCACCAGATTGCAGTCCCACGTTGACGAAACGTACGGACACGACGACCGACAGGTCTTCGTCACCAGCGGCACCAGTGGCGGACTGATGCTCGCCTTATGCACCCTCGTCGGGCCGGGGGATGAGGTGATCATCTTCGATCCCTACTTTGTGATGTACAAGCACCTCACGCGACTGTCAGGAGGCGTGCCCGTACTCGTCGACACCTATCCCGATTTCCGCATCGACGTCGACAAGGTCCGGGCGGCCATCACCGATCGCACCAAGGTCATCCTCTGCAACAGCCCAAGCAATCCGACGGGGCACGTCGCTTCTGCGGAGGAGATGCAGGCACTCGCGGAGTTGGCGAAGGAGCATGACGTCGCACTCATCAGTGACGAAATCTATAAAGCCTTCTGCTACGACGACGCGTTCGTGTCGCCGACGAACTGGAACGATCAAACGATCGTGATCGATGGATTCAGCAAGAGTCACTCGATGACCGGCTGGCGAATCGGCTGGTGTCATGGGCCGGCTCACGTCATTCAGCAGATGATCAAGCTCCAGCAATTCACGTTTGTCTGTGCCCCGCACCCCGTCCAGTGGGCCGCGATGGCCGCGTGGGACTACGACATCTCCTCGCATGTCGACGAGTACAAACAGAAGCGAAACTTCATGCTCGAATCTCTCCGGGATGACTTCGAGATTCACGGAGCAGGCGGCGCGTTCTATCTGTTCATCAAATCGCCGAACGGCAACGGCACCGAGTTCGTCAAACGTGCCATCGAAAGTAACCTGCTGATCATTCCCGGCAACGTCTTCAGCGAACAGGACACCCACTTCCGCATCTCCTACGCCGCGGAAGACGCAACGCTCAAACGTGGCGTTGAAGTCCTGAAAGAGCTTGCCCGGACCGTGAGCGGTCGCTGACAGCTGACCATTTCACAGTCTCTCTCTGACGCCTTTCGGCATGTCACTCGAGTATTGGGAAGACGGATTCCATTGTGGGAATCCTGCCCAATCGCATTCCGCTGCGATCAACAACCCGGACGCCGGGATGGCACATTTCCACATGAAAAACCGTGGATTTCTCGGGCCTTTTGACGAATCTGAAAAAACTGTGAGGAACATCTCTGAAAGCGTTTGACGAACCGGGATGTCGTGACTATCTTGTCGTTCGTTGTGGGAATCAAACCCAATCTGGCTTCAAGAACGAATCCAAAACGGGGGAATTGGCCCAACAGCAAATGAAAGGAATCGCCTGACGATCACGGCAAGCCAGTCACGGTTCTCGCAGTCAAGATGGCCGACCAATCCGACAGCTTCATCACCGGAGAGGTCAAACGCACTCTCGACGAGCGGCACCGACTGACACTGCCACAGGAGTTCGCTCAGGCAATCACCGATCACGCGGGAGAAACAATTGTCGCCAAGGAGCGATTCGGTTGCCTCAGCCTGTGGAAGGCGGAGGACTGGCAGAAGCGACTTGATGATGGAGTCTCAATCCTTCGCGAGAAGATTGCTCGCGGCAGAATGGAGCAGCGATGGAGTGAAGTGCAGCGGTTGGGCCGATTGCTTTCGACCCGGTCGCGAACAGTGCAGCTGGCCAACCGCTCACGGCTCACGGTCCCCGAGGGATTCCGGGAGTTTCTCGGAGTCAACGGGGGGCAGGATGTGATGGTCGTGGGAGCCGTGATTTGTGTTGAGGTTTGGAACCCGGACGCATGGCTCGACCAACTCAAAGATGACATGCCGGAGTTCGGCCCGCTCTTCAAGGAACTGAGCGAATAACAGCCGTGACTTCATTGACGGTCAATCGAAAAACCGAAAAGGAGTGATTCCACACACGAGCGAAAACGCCAGGCCCATGCCCGGTTGATTGAGGGAGAAGTGACGACTCACTCAGTACCCCTTCCACCGAGCACGCAAACTCGGTTACCAAGGATGGCCGTCGGCAAGGAAGCCACCTTTTCCTTCCGCCGGGCATGGGCTGTTTTCGATCGGAGTCATTCCAGCGGTGGAAGTGGGAATCGCCGATCTCGCAGCGCAGCGAACAGGATCGCTGCCACGAGGTCGGCCGTCGTCCCCGGATTCCGCCGATGCTCATCGGCCCGCAACCATTGATCGAGTTGCTCAATCTCATTCCGTCCCGATTCAGACTCCGGCCAGCCGGCATCGATCACTCGCTTTGCCCGCTCGGCTGACTCCATCGCCACATCGGCTCCACACTTCCGCGCGATCAGCGTGTCGGGGAAATCGGCCATCAACTGCAGATGCAGGCGAATGACCGCTTGCTCCCAATCCTCCCCCCACGACTGTCCGGGAAGAAACGGCACTCCCAAGCTCAGAACCTCACGAAACCCGTTCACATACTGCTCTGCAATGCGGTCCCGGTCAGTTGCCAGTCGCATCGCCTCTCGCAACGTGACCGTCGGAGCCTCACGCACATCCTGTTCACCGGCATCACCCAAGCCGCCCGGATGAGCCATGCGAATTGCCTCGAAACAGAACTGAGCATCCTCGACCGTCAGGCCATCGAGCACCGACTTGATACCCTCAACCAAGGCGACCTCTTCCGGCACGGCTGCAAGCGGCGCGATCAGCAGGATGATCCCCAGATTCGTGTTGCGACCGACGGCTCGCTGCGTCACGGAGACTGCCTCGCGAATGGCCCGTCCGACACCGAGGCGTGGCGTCTCCGCGAGCACCGGAGCCGTGACGTCGGCCGAGCGGACGAAGTCCTCATACCGCACATCCTCAAACGCCGCCCCCGGATGGACATTCCCCGGCTTCCGGGCCGTGGCTTCGAGAACACACGCCGCCCGAATCGCACCACGCAAATGAGATTGCCAGTCAAACTGAGGCGTCATCAATCAACTCGCCATGAGAACCGCGTTGCCAGCCCCATTCACGTCACCACATGACAAAAGGGCCAACATTCCAACCCCCAGTATGCGGCATCGACTCCCCTCAGAACAGCCAGCCTTCCCCGCACGCGCAATGACAGTCGAGCGGCCTGCCGTAACCAGCATTGTGCACGTTTCCCATCCCAAGCCGACGGCTCCGCCGTCGATCACACACCGGGTGATGCGCAGGAATGATTGATCTCACGTCGGGTTGTCTGACACACGTTGTTCGACGGCAAAGCCGTCGGCTTGGGAGTGTCCGTCATTCACTAAACAACGTGCCACTGCATCGGTCGGGCGGGTGAGAACGCTGAATGGTCACGCGGCACTGCTCACCCGGCCGAAGCAGTGGCGAACGCACATTCACCGCAACTAGCGGCACAACTTGGGTGGCCCGGATTGCTGGCAGAGTGTGTCCGGAAATTCGACGCAACAAAAGTAGTCATCACGCTCCGCCGTGATGACAGTGACGCTCGCACGCGTCCCAAATTGTCGCAATCCTTCACTTCATCCGCTCATCACGCGAAGCGTGATGGCTACCCAGTTCGCAGCCGTTTTCTCCAATCAGTGCGAGCCATCTGCCGGGCTCACACAAGGTCGGCCATTGCGGTAACTGGTCACGATCACCTCGGCGCAGGGTGGCCCGACCGGAGTTTACGACGGTTGGGTCGCGAAGCGACAGGATGATTGACACTGCGGGATCGAAGTCTGTCACGGCCTCCCTACTCCATTCCCGGTGGCCAACGAATCGGCAGGCCGACCGATTTGTGCTGTTCGTACCAGCGAGCCGATGAGTACGGCCACTCAACAGCCTTTTCCACGAAGCCCGCTCGGACCGGGTTGAGGTGCATGTACGTCAGCTTTTCCTCAAGCTTCTCCCGGCTGAAGACATTGAAGCCATAATAACGGGGTTGCCAGACAGCCGTCCGCTCGACCTGTGACCAGTATTGCGGAAACTGTGACTCATACAGTTTTCGAATGGCTGCTGAGGATTGACTCTTCCACTCGTTCATGAAACGGCTCAGCTGGCCGACCTCCGGAAACCAGACGAGAGTATGGACGTGATCGGGCATGATGACGAACCCGATGCAGAGGCCGTTTCGCTTGGTCAGCCGCGCGCCCAGATGTCCGATGACAATCCGTTTGGCCTGATCGTGTTGCAGCAGTGTCCGCCGCCGATAACAGGAAAACGTCACGAAGTGAGCGTGCCGCTCTGAGTCGTAGACTCGTCGCTTGACCATGTCAGACCCTGGACTTGAAGTGCGGACTCTACTGAGATGGTAGCACAGTGTGGTTCGTCCTGTCGCTTCGCGACCCGACCGATGCCGGTCGGGCCACCCTGCGACCCGACCGATGCCGGTCGGGCCACCCTGCGTCAGCGCGTTGGAATCAAACGGAACAAAGTTCTTCAGCCCGCTTCCCAATGAGCAGAAGCAATTGGATGACGGCGACGATCCGTACGCGGCACGGCATGGCGAGACCCGGTTATTCACCGCTTACCGTCAGCGCATGGGAACCGACGAGGCAAAGGCAATGTACCGTCGTCGAGCGGCGGCGGCGGAGTTCCCCAATGCAAACTGTCGCAACCATGGTCTTCAACAGTTTCGAGTCCGAGGACGGTTGAAAGCCAAAGCTCAGTCGTTGTGGCACGCGATCGCCTACAACTTCCGGCGCTTCTGCAATCTGAAAGTCGCAAATAGCGAACAAACAATGATGGACGTCCTTCTCATGAGTGAACCAATCCACTCCATGACGTGACCGGTCACCCGGCCACCGATCGGGGCCACGCGATCGGCCTGCGAATCAAACAATTCGCAGCCATCAGACTCCACTCGCCAAAAATCACCCACAACCGACTCGAAAAGACACGCCCCACCCAATTTGTTCACAGCCTCTTCGCGACCCGACCGATGCCGGTCGGGCCACCCTGCGATGAATGTCCACGCAACCTAGAGAATAACACCTTGAGTGCCAACCTCTACAAACTGTCCGTCCTCAAATCTGACCGCAGCACCATGACTCTCGTCCCAAGAAACGTCGTATAGAATCCCCAGAGTGGGCTTCCATTGAGCGTATGGAAAGCCAATTGCAGTTGGATGTACATTTTCAGTGAATTTACTATCTGAGATTCCATACTCGCCAGCGTATTTCCGGATCTCTCTCTCAGCAATAGCGAGGAGTTCGGGAGTGTTAGATTTGAATTCTTGGATCGCGTGACGTTGGTCTTCTTCCACTCCGCTGTCAGAGATAGACACGTACAATTCCACATTCCATTTCTTACCCAAATGGAATATCTCAAAATCTCTTACCCATACATTCGCTGTTTCGTGTCTCAGCTCACCAAAATCGGGGTCCTCAATCACCTTTGCTTTTGCCATGATTCTATCTCTTCAGTTCGCCAACACCACCCAAGTGACCGAAGAAGTCATTGATTCGGGTCGGTATGAAGTGGACCCTGGTTTTCGG
>JAGQPX010000063.1:0-167 GCA_020426505.1 Planctomycetaceae bacterium
TCTGGGTTGTTTCCCTCTCGACCCTGGAGCTTATCCCCCAGGGACTGACTCCCGAGATAATTCGGACGGTATTCGGAGTTTGGTCACGGTGGGTAGGCGGGAAGCCCCCCAGCCGAAATCAGTCTCTCTACCCCCGCCCGAGAGTTACTCGAGGCTAGCCCTAAAGC
>JAGQPX010000063.1:306-39698 GCA_020426505.1 Planctomycetaceae bacterium
CGCGCTTCAACCTGCCCATGGGTAGGTCACCAGGTTTCGCGTCTACCGCCCTCAACAGAATCGCCCTGTTAAGACTTGGTTTCCCTGTGGCTCCGGCCCTGAAGGCCTTAACCAAGCTGAAAACGGTAACTCGCCGGATCATTATGCAAAAGGCACGCCGTCACACGGCCCGAGGACCGAAGCCCCCATGATGGGCACACGTGCTCCGACAGCTTGTAAGCGTGTGGTTTCAGGTTCTTTCCCTCCCCTCAACGGGGTTCTTTTCATCGTTCGCTCGCGCTACTTGATTCACTATCGGTCGCCAGAGAGTACTTAGCCTTGGGAGATGGGCCTCCCAACTTCAGTCCGGGTTCCACGTGACCGGACCTACTCACAAGGTTGATAATCATTTGCTTTCAAATACGGGACTGTCACCCTCTGTGGTGTCGGTTTCCACCGAACTTCTTCTAGCGTTTACGTATCAACGGGCTGGTCCCCTTTCGCTCGCCGCTACTCAGGGAGTCGAGTTTCTTTCCTTTCCTATGGGTACTGAGATGTTTCAGTTCCCCACGTTTGCCCCGCATGACTATGTATTCATCATGCGGTAATTCAGGGATCCCGGGATCAATGCTCGTTTGACAGCTCCCCCAGGCTTATCGCAGCCTTCCACGCCCTTCATCGCCTTCTGGCGCCAAGACATCCCCCACACGCCCTTAATAGCTTGACCACAATCGTTCCTGCCTCGCCTCCACACCCTCCAGAGAGAATGCTTCTGCAAGCCAGCTTTGATTGGGTTTTGCCACTTACGATCTGCCCCGTGATCTTGCATGAACCACGGGTAATCGTCGCAATTTGGCTTACGCCAAGTTTTCTAAGAGCTGCTCGTTGCCCACAGTCAATCTTCCAAGGCAAGAAACCTGAAAGCCGCTGTGGGCTAAGATGCCACGCTTGTTATCCATCAAGTTGTCAAAGATCGCCGACCGGTTTTCACACCTGCCCCAAGTGGAGAATGTTGCGAGACTTCGGTCGCCAGAGTGAACTGGAGCAGGCACAGAGTTCAGTCTCTGTGCCTGCTCCAAACCACCGTTGTGGAAAGTGTTATGTGCTGAGAGCGAGGAGAATACTACGAAGGTGATTTGCCGTCGTCAAGCCGCCAGCGTCATTTTTCGAAAAATTGTGTGAACGGATTCGATACGGGGAAGTGAAGATCGAGGTACTGCTGTTGGAAGGAGGTTCTTCGAAGCCCTTCGCAAGTCTGCGGTGCAGAATCCTCAGTGATAAACACGCAAAATGGAGACGATCGGGCTCGAACCGACAACCCCCGGCTTGCAAAGCCGGTGCTCTCCCAATTGAGCTACGTCCCCGGGAGAGCGATCAGCTTTCAGTGGTCAGCTTTCAGAATGAACTGATCGCTGATCGCTGACGGCTGACCGCTGAAGAGTGGGGGTACCGGGATTCGAACCTGGGACCTCAGCTTTATCAGAGCTGCGCTCTAACCAACTGAGCTATACCCCCCTGTTGGTTATGAGCGGAAGATTGTAGCGTCACTCACAAGTCCCCCGCAAGCCGATTCGACGAAGTTTGACCAGCGAATCCGCCCTCATCGATGAGAAGTGAACCACAGAAGGCACGGAATGGGCGGAACGGACCTCACCCCGCAGTCGCTCAGGTCTCTCACCGGTCCTCAGCGGAACCGTCATGCAGCAACATGAGTTCGACGGACTCCTCCAGCCAGCCGCTGTGCCAAGAATGTTTGCGGCACTGGCCGTCGCGGTAGACGTGGGGGATGCCGATGTTGTCGAGCAATTTGTGCGTCTGGATGTGATGTTCGCGGAAGGCGTCGTAGCCGGTGAGAATGAGTCGCGGCTGGTCCCCGAGGGTGGGGCCTTTTGTTCGCAGGAGCGACTGGATTTCGTACTTTGCAAAGTTCTCCGGTGTGCCGAAGATCGGGCCGCTGCCGTACTTGCCGGGAGCGTCCATCATCAGCGGGGCGTCCCATGCTCCGGCCTTGTCGAAGACATCCGGACGACGCAGCAGCAGAGACCACGCTCCACAGCCCGACTTGCTGAACCCGACGAGCAAGCGTCCGGCCCGCCCCTCAACGACCGGATACGTCCTCTCAACCAAAGGCAACACGTCCTTGAGCAGGTATGATTCCTGCCGAACCGTCTCGTTCGTCGGATGATCCGCATACCACGGCAACTGCGAAAAGGTCGGTGCCACGCAGATCAACCGATGTCGATTGTGCAGATCACACTTCTTCACCTCCTGCAACCCGTTCCCGTATCGATCCTCATCCCCCTCCTCGACCGGCAGCACGTACAACACACGCAGCCGTTCCCCCTCCGCGACCTCATCCGGCAACAGCACCCGAACCTTCGTCTCGCCGGATTGATACTCGGACTGCAACTCGTGCGTCATGATCTTGTCATCGGAGACCGCACGTGAAGCGAGAGCGTCAATTGCCGCCACAATGACTAACAGCCATTGGCATGAACCGATGAAACGCGGGGTGTGTCGGGGATGAAACTGCATGAATCAGATCTGAATCGGTATCCTGACTGACGTCCAGGCTGGGATTGCCACAAGTGATCATACCTTGAACAAGGAACGTGCCAATGCCACGCCCTCAACATGACCGCCTCCACGACAGCCTGCGCGGACTCTCGATCGGAGACGCATTTGGACAGCAGTTCTTTGCCTGTCCGGAAAACACGCTTCTCCGCAAAACGGCTGTGATTCCCTGGCGATGGACGGACGACACCGAGATGGCGTGCTCGATTGTTCGAATTCTGCACACGCATGGTGAGATCGAGCAGGACGCACTCGCTACCAGCTTCGCGACCCGCTTCGACCGTGGGCGTGGGTACGGACCGGCAATGGTGTTCGGACTTCTTCCGGAAGTGCGAGACGGGCGTCCGTGGCGTGAAGCGGCCGGATCATTGTTTGACGGGAGCGGCTCCTTCGGAAACGGGGCAGCGATGCGTGTTGCTCCTTTGGGAGCGTTCTTCGCTGACGATCTGGAGATGACAGCCGAGCAGGCCCGATTATCAGCCGAGGTGACGCATGCGCATCCGGAAGGAATCGCTGGTGGCATCGCAGTGGCCGTGGCGACAGCGGTCGCCGTGCAGAGTGCCGACACCAATGACGTCACCGGACCTCGCACCTTTCTGGAGGCCGTCATCCCCCACGTCCCGCAGAGCATCGTCAGAGAGCGACTGGAGTACGCGATCGAGAGCTTGGGGCCACGCTCATCGACCGATCGCGCCTCCGATCTGCTGGGCAACGGCGGAAACATCTCAGCGATGGACACGGTTCCGTTCTGTCTCTGGACCGCAGGCCGATTTCCCGACGATTACACCGAGGCTCTCTGGCAAACGGTGAGTGCCCTCGGCGACATGGACACGAATTGTGCCATCGTCGGCGGCATCCTCGCTGCACGTCTCGGCACCAATGTCATCCCGGACGAATGGCACGATCAGTGCGAATCACTCCCCGAATGGGTCACCACGCCCAGCTGAACATCGAAAGTTGTTGTGATGAACCGCTGAGGACGCAGAGAGCGCGGAGGTTGAAAATCTGCGTCCTCTGCGAGCTCAGTGGTGATTCCTGAATCGTTTTGCATTCCGGTATCGAGCCATGCGACATACATTCTGCGGAGAGTAACGTCACACTGACTTCAACCGGGAATGGCTCATGTCATTGGATTGGATATTGATTGCAGCCCCACCTCCTCCAAATTCCAACGCACCAGTAGAGGCAGCGTCGCAGGCGGATGTGATCCTGCTGTTTGTGTACCTGTTCATCGCGCTGGGGTTTTCGTTCTTCTGTTCGGTCGCTGAGGCGGTACTGCTGTGCATTTCGCCTTCGTACACAGCTCAGCTGAAAGAGCAGGGGAGTGCGGTTGCCTCAATCATTGAGGGGATGAAGGAGAACATCGAACGGCCGCTCGCAGCGATCCTCAGTTTGAACACCATCGCCCACACGATTGGTGCGGCCGGCGTGGGGGCGCAGGCGTATGTCGTGTTTGACGGTGCCTATGTCGGCATCACGTCAGCCGTGCTGACGCTGCTGATTCTCATTCTGTCTGAGATCATCCCCAAGACGCTCGGGGCTGTGTACTGGCGGTCGCTCGCTCCGATTGTGGTCCGGTCGGTCAGCCTGCTGATCTGGTTGATGTACCCGTTGGTCGTGATGTCCGAATGGATTGGCAAGCTGATCGCTCCGAACGAGCCGCATCCCACAATCACGCGTGCAGAGGTCGCTGCCCTCGCCGCACAGGGGGCCGTCGAAGGGCATCTTCACGAGGACGAGTCCCGCATCGTCTCGAACCTGTTCCGCCTGCGGGTCCTGCAGGTGAAGGACATCATGACCCCGCGCACGGTCGTCCTTTCGCTGCCCGTCTCGATGTCGGTCGGCGAAGCGTGGGAGCGACATCCGCGACTGCAGTTCTCACGTGTTCCGGTACATGGCGAGACGCCGGACGACATCGTGGGCTTTGTGCTGAAGGACGACCTGCTGCTCGTCAAAGCGGAGAGACACCTCGACACGCCGCTCAGCGAACTTCGCCGCGACATCGTCACCGTGCCGGAGACGTCATCGCTCTCCAGTCTGTTCGATCAACTCATCGACCAGCGGGCACACATCTGTCATGTGGTCGACGAATACGGCGGCATGGCCGGCCTCGTCACACTGGAAGACCTCGTCGAAACGCTGCTCGGACTCGAAATCGTGGACGAAGCCGACCGCGCGGACGACATGCAGGCATTGGCCCGCAAACGCTGGAAGGAACGGGCGAAGCGGCTCGGGTTGGTGATTGAGGAGGAAGAGGATTGAAATCACCATCTCCCCCGGAGGGAGAAAGGACGTCACCAACCTTCAACGCGCATGCCTGAACTCCCGGACATCACGGTCTACATCGAGGCGATCGAGTCGCGGGTTGTTGGGCAGCCGTTGGAGAATGTACGGGTTGCGAGCCCTTTCTTGTTGCGGTCGTTTGATCCGCCGTTGGAGGAGGCGATTGGGAGGCAGATCGTTGAGTTGCGGCGACTTGGCAAGCGGATTGCCTTCGGGCTGGAGGGTGATCTGTGGCTCGTCTTGCATCTGATGATCGCTGGTCGTCTGCAGTGGAAGGCCCCGAAGGCCAAGATTCCCGGCGGCAAGATTGGCCTCGCTGCGTTCGACTTTCTGAACGGCACACTCACTCTCACCGAAGCCGGCAGCAAGAAACGGGCGTCACTGCACATCGTTAGGGCAGGGGACCTCGATGCTCATCAACCGGGTGGCCTGGAGCCACTTGATGCGACGGAGCAGCAGTTTGTCGAAGTGCTCCGTTCGAGCAATCACACGCTCAAGCGGGCTCTCACCAACCCGCGTCTGTTCAGCGGAATCGGCAACGCCTACTCAGACGAGATCCTCCACGCTGCCCGTCTCTCTCCGGTTACTCTCACCTGCAAACTGACCGACGAGGACGCGGTTCGTCTCTATTCAGCGACCAAACTTACGCTGCAACACTGGATTGAACTACTTCGCAAGCAAACGGGAGGCGGATTCCCGGCGAAGGTCACCGCGTTCCGCCCCGAAATGGCCGCTCACGGTCGATACGGTCAGCCATGCCCTGAGTGCAGCTCCCCCATTCAGCGCATCCGCTACGCCGACAATGAAACCAACTACTGCGCTACCTGCCAGACCGGCGGCAAAGTCCTCGCCGACCGCTCCCTCTCCCGCCTGCTCAAACAGGACTGGCCTCGACGGATCGAAGAGTGGGAGTAGGAACACGATCGGAGACAGGTCATGGTTGCGAGAGATTCCCTGTCGACATGAACACGGTGGCAAATCCTGGCAATGGACGAATCCTCCGCGAGGTTCGACTACACTGATACGAATGTCGGAGCGACGTCACAGACATGACCAAACTCGTGAGTATGACGATGAACCGAATCCACGTTGACGACAACGTTCTCAAGCCGGAGATGACCATGCGAATTCCTCGACATCGTCGGATTGTCATCGGACAGGTGACGAGCGCGTTACTCGTATTGGCATTTTCAAATGCTGCCGTCTTTGCAGACCCTACGATTCATCTGGTGATCGTGGCGGACACGCTTGATCGCTCCATTGGACAAAGTGTGCAGGTTGATGTGGAGAAGGTCGAAGAGGCGTTCAAGGGGAATGTGCCCGAACGACAACTGCAAATTCACAAGCTGACGGACGAGAAGGCCGGACGGCAGAACTGGCTCGATCAGATGGGACGCATCCACCCGGAAGCAGATGATGCACTGGTCGTGTACTACTCTGGGCACGGTGCCTATGAACGTCAGAATGGTCACCTCTTCGCTCCACGAGGAGAGATGTTGCCTCGCAAAGACGTTGTTGATGCCATCAGGAAGCAGGGCGGACGGCTGGGAGTTCTCATCGGCGATTGTTGCAGCACCGAGATTGAAGTTCCGGTCCCCGTTCCGTTCCTGCCGCCGGTTGACGAAGTCACGCCGTTGTTTGACGAACTGTTCATCAAGCCCAGCGGATTCGTTGACGTCAGTGCCACGAAACCGGGCGAGGAAGCGATGGGGACCGCCGCGGGAGGCGTCTTTACGATCGCCTTCCATCTCTTCTGCATCGAGCATTCGCAGGAACGCAAGACTTGGAACGAGTTGCTGACAGGCATTAACCAGACCACCCGACAGATGTCCCCGAAGCAGACCGCGTATGCGGTCAGTCCTCTGCCAAAAGGACACGGCGGTCCGGCTCCCGGTGGAATTCCCTCCGGTGGCAAACAGATCCGGCTGGGCGTGCAGGGAGTCGACAACGCTCAGGGTCGCCGTCACGGCGGAGTCGCCATCGCCAGAGTCTACGCCAACATGCCCTCCACCCGACTCCGTCTCCCCGGCGACTCCAACGTATATCGAATTGTCCCCGGTCGAGATGTCATCACCCACGTCAATGGCAACTCCGTCAGAACGAACGCCGAACTGATGACCGCTGTCCGATCTTCGCCGTCACCAATCCGACTGACGATCTACGACGATCAAACGAAAACGACTGCGGACTACCTCGCCGACGTGGAGTGAACGGGCACAACATCTCGACCGAGGCTCCCGAGTTCTTACCGGATTCGATCTGCCCGAGACGACAGTGAATTGGTTCGTGCAGGCATGTCAGCAGCCCGTCTCTCCCGCCGGCGTGGTGCATTGTTTGCTGCCGTTGATGAATTCATCTGCCTGGCCGGACTCCGCGACAGATTTAATCAGTTTGTTGCGTTCTTTCAGCAGTCGAGTCATGTATCGTTTGAGAAACATGACGTCTGCAAGTTGTCCCAAGACTCCAAGCGGTGAGGTGTAGTCAAATCTGTCGATCATCCGCGTTCCTGAACCTTCAGGTTCAAAAGAGTGATCGTGATCGAACCTGTGGAACGCCCCGCGGACCATGGAATCACGAAAATGCCGCGGTCGATCGTATTGCGTGATCTTGGACGTCAGCCGCTGTCGGATTCCAAAGTGTGTTGCCTCCCAGGTGACCGATTCGTCAAGACCAATCAGTCCGCTGATGCAACCATCAACGGACCGTTCATTTGTGTGTGCTGTCGACTTCATATGGAGGTCAATGCTGCGAGAAAGGTCGAAGACGACTTCGCAGCGAGCATCGATTCGCGTTTCAACTTCGATAACGGGCACGATGATCCCTCGACAACTGACGATCAGAGAAACGGGGCGGGGGTGGTACTGTGGACTTTGGAACAGATCCGATGACCGCTCTGGTCCGCGAGATAATTCTTCACCTCATCGAATTGTCCCGTTACTGCTCGAGGCGACTCAGAAGTACGCACTTGGCATCGGTGATGTGGTCAGAGAAGCCCCAGCCGATTTTGTTGGCTGTTGCGGCGTCGAGTGCTTCAAATCGTTGTGCCAGATGGGAGTATTCCTTCGAGGACAACTGGTCTGCGACTTCGAGGATTGAATCAATCATGCGGCACAGGGAAGTGTAGAAGGGGCCGTCAATGTCCCCATAGTCCAAGGGAAAGTCGGCTCCCTGCTCGACGAAGTAGACCATCAGCTCACCCCTGCCCCACAAGTCATCCGGAGCCGCTTTCTTGTACGAGGCAATCGCTTTGCGTCCGCGTTTCATTTCAATCGGCGAATCCATGTCCGGATTGACGGCCGCAGCAATCTCGCGTTTGTAGTAGTCCATCGAGTGATCGCCACAGGGAGACAGTTTCGCCTCCAGAAACGATCGATTCTCAGGGTTCAAGTCAAACAGACGCTTGAGGAGTTGGACGAGTTCGTCCTTCTCCATCGCACGAAGTTCACGTTTCGCCTCAGACCATTTCATAGCAGAGGTGGAGTACGTCTAAGTCATGCCGCAGGGTGGCCCGAACGGAGTTGACTACGGTTGGGTCGCGGAGCGACAGGACGATTCACACACGGCGTTGTCAGCTCCTGAACAGATCATGACCCGAATGCGAGTCATCTTGGGCCGTTGGCCCCCAGCCGATTCCGGCTGGGCCACCCGTGAAGCTCTTGAGTCCGGCATTGAGTGATCACTTGTCTGACTTAATGCTGCACCGGATAGCTGACCCCTTCTTCAGTGATCGAGCGCCCTTTTGAATCGAGGCTTGCTGGCAGAGCGCCGCCTTCTGAGGCAATGAGCGGCTTTCCGTGTGCGAGCCCGACGCTTGTGATGTAGATCAGCGCCAGCGGTTTCGCCGCCTCCCGACCCAATGCGTTGAGGCGCTCCTGCATGGCCGCCACCTTCTCGGGATACGCTTCGGCAAGGTTGTTCTGTTCGTAAGGATCCGTAGCGAGGTTATAGAGATCGACGCTCGTCGGAATCAATGAACGCCAGATCAGCTTCCAGTCACCCTGTCGCACGGCGCCACGGAATGGTTCGACGTTGTAAATCACTTCTGTGCGCGGTGACGGCAATCCCTTCGCGATGGTGTCCCACACGTTTACTCCGTCCAGTGGTTGACATTTGGCCGTCGAGGCGTCAGCAAGAGCAGCGAATGTCGGGTAGAGGTCGACAGCGTGAACGATACCTTCCACAATTCCCGGGTTGATGTTGCCCGGCCAATTGGCGCAGGCAGCGACGCGGTTGCCCCCTTCAAAGAGTGATCCTTTTCCATCGCGGTAGGGGCCATTGTCGCAAGGCAGCACTGTCTTTGAGAGGTCCGTCATCTGACCCGCAAACATGGCGTTTCGCGTCCCCCCGTTGTCGCTGTGAAACATGATCAGCGTGTTATCTCGCAGTCCCTTGTGCTCAAGTGCGTCGACGACGTTGCCGATCTCATCGTCGAGACATGCGATCATACCCGCATAAGTACGGCGTGTTGGTTCGGCAATGTGCTTGAAGCGATCAATGTATTCCTGCGGAGCCTGATATGGTGTGTGCGGGGCGTTGAAAGTGAGATATAGATAGAACGGCTTGTCTGCACTCTGCCGGTGAATAAACCTCACCGCATCCGCACCGAGGAGTTGGGTGGTGTAGCCTTCTTCAGTCACCGGCTTGTTGTTGCGGAACCAGTCGATCACGCCGGAATCGCTATGTGTGAAGTAGTCCAATTCTCCAATCATGGCACCGTACTGATAGTCGAAGCCGCGTTGCTTGGGCCAATACTTCACGTCCGCATGTCCAAGATGCCACTTGCCAATGATGGCCGTGGTGTAGCCGGCATCTTTGAGACACTGCGACATGAGGTATTCACTTGTGTCGAGCCCGTAGTTAGCAGGGCCGGGAATCACGATGGTTTGCAATCCGTAACGAAACGGATATCGACCTGTCAGTAGAGCAGCGCGTGTGGGAGTACACATCGACTGCGTGTAGAACTGCGTAAACCTCGCTCCGCCGTTCGCCAATGCATCAAGATGCGGGGTCCTGAGGTCCGTCGCCCCATTGAATCCAACGTCCTTCCAGCCAATGTCATCGGCGACGATATGGACGATGTTTGGTTTGTCCGTTGCACGAGTCACCGCACATAAGAAGGCCAACACAAGCAATGGGAGAATGAAGTGTTCTTTCATGAGCGATCCCTGCGGAGGTAGTAACCACACGAGTGGCTCTGGTAGTTTGTCATCCAAGGCTGTGTATCCCTTGAAAGTTGCGAGTGTGCAACGCTCGATCTTAATCCCTCTTGACGACTCTGTCGTCCCAGATTGCCAGTAATCTGGGCCACCCACTCATCCAGTCTGCTTGAATACGGTGGTCCGTTATTCCACAAATCGGGCGATGACTGGAATAGCGACGTAGGCTGGGATAGCCGATAGGCGTATCCCAGCACTCCGGTTGTCGCAGAACGCTGGGTTACGCTTCGCTCACCCAGCCTACATTGACGACGCTGACAATCACTCAGAAGTTGACCACCTCTCCATCGGACCTCTGGCCCAGCCAGCGGAAGGTGTTGTAGTCCGTGTTTTCGCTGAGGAAGTGGACCGAGCCGTCGGCCATCAGGAAGTGCATGCCGCCGGTGTGGTTGCTGGAGAAGTTGACGATGTGGTTCGTCGTGTTGGGCGGATGATGCATGACCATCATGCCCATCGTCTGGCCGACGTGTCCGAGCACGAGTGAGCCGGGGCCTTCGTCGGCCATCATCATCATGCCGGGCGTGCGGAACACGCCGGGAATGGCTGCGTACCATGTCGAGTCGGCAGCGATTGGCGACATGGACGCGTTGAAGTCATGCTCGTGCATGCGTTCGCCAGCGAGCATGGTGTTGGACGTGCCGTCGGTGATCTGCCGCAACCGGGTGTTGCTGTTGCGGAAGAGGATGCCGGCGGGGTCCGGGTTGCCGGGCGCCATAGTCACGCTGCCGTAGCCATAGATGCCGACGTAATTCGCAGCCGCGATGTCATAGTCGTTCGTGCCGTCATTGACGGTGAATTCATCCGGCCCCGTGTCAGAAGGACAACGGAAGGTCGACAGGACGGTTTGGCCATGTTCCAAATTGTGAGCATCCGTGGATACTTCATTGAAATCGAAATGATCGTAGAGCGGCTGCTGATCCAACTGCGGCAGGATCATTGTCCCCCAGGCGAAGCCGGCGCCCGTTTCGAGTGCAGCCGGGTCCGTCTTGGTCACGCCGCTGGAGATATAGCCGGGCGGGAAGGTGAGGTGAACGTCGTGGTAATTGTGCAGCGCGAGTCCGATCTGCTTCAGGTTGTTACGGCACTGCGTGCGACGAGCTGCCTCTCGTGCCTGTTGAACGGCGGGGAGCAGCAACGAAATCAGGATCGCGATAATGGCGATGACAACGAGTAGTTCAATGAGTGTGAACCCGCGCGCAGGGCGACGTCGGGCAGAGGAATGAGAGTATGTCTTCATGGAAATGGCTTTCGTGCATTGAGAATTGACGAACACATGCGAATGCACATGCCGTCCTCCATCCGCGCAGGGGGACGGGGACAGGTTGAACTGTGCATCCGAACGAACAGAGAGCGGTTACCCTGCCAGCGGGCGGGGGACCGGTTCGTCAGGACCATGTGCAATCGACGAAAGCCGATCGGAGCACGTCGCGAGCGTTGCGATTTGGTGAATCGATGGGGACCATGTGGGGCGATTGCCGGTCAGTCGCGGTTCGCCACCGTTCGTCAGCAGACCGGGGAACTCATCCCCGCAGCCACAGCGAGATGCGATCGATGGTGTCTCCTTCTTCGAGGAGGACTTCTTGCTGCAACAGCTTGCCTTCGTCTTGAACTGGCAGCAGCTCTTTTGACTGGCGGCTTCACCCGTGCAGCAGCAGGTGCCCGCGTTCCGCTGTTCGGCCGAGCACTGGCAGCCGGCGTCACAAACACCCGAAGCGGTTGCGGACATCGGCAACGGCAGGCCGATTGTACTGCCAGCGAAGGTGAGCAACAGAAGCAGGGATGTCAGGCGTTGAAGCACGAACTCTGCACCAAAAACCATTCACTCAAATTCAGCCATCATTGACGGCGTCAATCGAGCATAGTCGACCGGCAGAGCAACGTCGATGGTCTCCGTTGGCACTGCTGGGCAAGCCAGCAGGGTGGCCTTCGTTTCAATCGAGGACCAGGCGGCGGGCGGCGGGGTCAGGAGCAAAGCGAATGGCCCCGGTGTTTGGACGCACAATGTCAGGGCCATCCCGTTGGTCTGACCCTGCCACCCGATCCCAATTCTTAGCTGTGTCGCTCCACTATGCGGCCTTCTTGGCAAACTTCTGGACTTCGTTCGCGACCTTCTTGCCGTAGGTGTGGCGGGCGATGAGGGTCGTGGCCCGGTTGAGCATCGTGGGGAGCATGGGCATTGGACGCAGGACGTCAATAATCAGCACGCAGCGGATGCCATCGCTGTGGTTGATCACCTCATGCAGATGCGAGTCGTCAAACAGGACTGCCTCGCCCAGTTTCCATGTGTAAGGCTGATGGTTGACGACGATGCAGGGGGGATTGTTTTCCGGCACGCGGAGGGCCAGATGGTAACGGAGATAGCCGAGGTACGGTCCTTCGTGAGCCGGGATCGACTTGCCCGGATCGAGGATCGAGAAGAACGCCTGAATGACGTTGGGGACCTGCGCGATGGCTGCACACGTTTTGGGGAATCGCTTGCGGTTCGTCTCCACGCGATGTCCGAGCAACTCCAGCATGCAGACGCTCCAGTTGTGAGCGGTCGTGTCGGAGATCTTCGCTTCGCCTTTGTCGACGTCGTGATAGCGGGGCAGACGTGCTTCTGACTGAAGCAGGTCTTCCAACTCCTCCCGAATCTCCGGGAAGCACTCCGTCACCCGGTTGAGTTCGGGGTAGGTCTCGTTGATATCGAAGAAGGTCGGCCGCTTGTCGTACCCGACATACGGGGCATAGCAGCCATTCACCATTGATTTGAAAATGTGGTAATCCATAACGGCCTCCTTGAGCCGCGGTTTGCCTGAGTGCGGTACGGTCACCGCGATCAGACTGCGGCAACGTGGCGGAAACTAACGAACACGCATCATGGCGAGAACGGGACTTCGAGAGCGGCCAATTGCGGCACGGGTGACTTTATCTGTGCCAAGTCTTGCTGCGACCGGAGCTTGCGGTGAAACGGGGCCTCTTGGTTCAAGAACCCTCCAGTTCGACTTCCGGCAACGACTGCGCGTCGGACAGTCGATGTCGCCGACTCAGGACGTCTGGCGGCCTTCCAACTCTTCCCAGCGGGCAAATAGCGTTTCGAGTTGCGAGTTCAAAGCCTGTTCGCGAGTACTGGCGTTGGCGAGGATGGAACCGTCCTGCTTGAAGAACTCCGGGTCGGCCATCTGTTCGTGGAGGTCGGAGAGTTCCGCCTCTAGCGTGCTGATCTGCTCTGGGATGGCGTCGAGTGCTTTCTGTTCCTTGTAAGTGAGCTTGACCGGTTTGCTCGCCGGTTTCGCTTGCGGTTTTGCAGACTGCGAGAGAGCCGAGACTTCTGATTCCGTCGCGTCCAACTGGCCGCGCTGACGCACAAAGTCGTCGTATCCGCCGTCGTATTCCTTTACGACTCCGTTGCCCTCGAAGGCGAGAGTGCTGGTCACCACATTGTTGAGAAAGGCCCGGTCATGGCTCACCAACAGCAGCGTGCCGGTGTAGTCGGCGACAAGTTCTTCGAGCAGTTCGAGCGTCTCGGTGTCGAGGTCGTTCGTCGGTTCGTCGAGGACCATCACATTGGAGGGGCGTTTGAAGATGCGGGCCAGCAGGAGTCGATTGCGTTCACCACCGGAGAGATAGCGGGCAGGGCGGCGGGCCCGTTCGGGAGTGAACAGGAAGTCCTGCAGGTAACCGATGACGTGTTTGGATTTGCCGTTAATGACGAGCGTGTCCTGACCTTCGCCCACGTTCTGGGCCACTGTCTGCTCTTCGTCGATCTGCTCTCGTAACTGGTCGAAGTAGATGACCTGCAGATTGGTGCCGTGCCGCACGGAGCCTGACGTTGGTTCGAGGTCGCCAAGCAGCAATTTGAGGAGCGTCGTTTTTCCAGTCCCATTGGGACCGATGATGCCGATCTTGTCGCCGCGGGTGATCAGCGTCGACAGGTCTCGGACGACAGGCTGCGTGTCGCCGGGATACGTGAACGAGAGGTTCTTCGTCTCGATGACCAGCCGTCCGGACCGATCCGCCTCTCCTGCCTGCATGCGGACGTTGCCGAGTTGATTGCGTCGCTGCTTGCGCTCTGATCGCATCTTCTCCAATGCTCGCACCCGTCCCTCATTGCGGGTGCGTCGGGCCTTGATGCCTTTGCGAATCCAGACCTCTTCCTCGGCCAGCTTGCGATCGAACGCTGCGTTCTGTTTTTCCTCAGCGTCGAGGGACTGTTGTTTGCGTTTGAGGAACGTGTTGTAGTCGCACGACCAGTCGAACAGCCGGGCGCGGTCGACCTCGATGATGCGTGTGGCCAGCGACTGGAGGAACACCCGGTCGTGAGTCACGAACACGAGCGTCCCCTTATACGCTTTCAGGAATCCTTCGAGCCAGGAGATTGACTCGATGTCGAGGTGGTTCGTCGGCTCGTCCAACAGCAGGATGTCGGGTTCGAGCACGAGCGCGCGAGCGAGCAGGGTGCGGCGCTTCATCCCGGAAGAGAGAGTCGCAAAGCGGGCGTCTCCGTCGAGAGTCATGCGAGTGAGCACGACTTCGACGGACTGCTCGATCTGCCAGGGTTCGAGATCGCCCCCCTTGGCCCCCGCAGCCACGACCTCCGAGACGGTCTCTTCCGTTCCGTCCGGCACCTCCTGCACGAGTCGAGCGATACGGACGCCACTGTTGGCTTTGATTACGCCATCGTCCGGCTCAATCTCGCCGACCATGATCTTCATCAACGTCGACTTGCCGGCCCCGTTCCGCCCGAGCAGGCCGATGCGTTCTCCCTTGTCGATCTCCAGATCGATACCCTCGAGCAACGGCTGACCACCGAAAGAGAACCGGATCTCACGCAGACTGAGGAGGGACATGACTCAAACACATGGACGGGGGAAGCAGTGAAAATCAGAAGTCTGCTTCTAGCGTGTGTTCGAGGTTTTGACCACCGAAGCAAGTCGGGAACATCTACGCCAAGCAGAGCAGCGAAGACAGGACGAGGAGGCGTTGCTTGAGTTGGAACACAACACTTCATCCGCGATCCCACCTCACTCTGATTTCTCGCCAAGGCTCGAAATCCGTCCCTCTCCCTCCGGGAGAGAGGGTGTTATGCGCTGTCGGTGCCGACGCGTTCGAGGATCTCGCAGAGCATGGCGGTCTGCTTCTCGGTGTGTTCGTCGAGGCAGCGGAGGTGGTGAGTCCAGGAATCGCGAAGCGGGAGGACGAAATGCTTGGCCGTCCACATCGCACAGTGGCTGAGCATCCTCAGGAAAACGATCAGGACCAGTAACGGCGTACCGAGGTCAATGCAGCGTTCGAGCCAGTCCATGCTCATTCCTCCCCTCGATGAACGATCCAGACGATCAAGGCCAGATTGGCCAGCCATGAGATGCAGGCGGACTGCCAGGTCCACAAGGCGACGAGCAGAGCATTGGGGTACAGAAAAGGCATGATGCCTTCGATCAGATGACCGACGCCGCAACTGAAGATGAAAGCTGCAGAGATCAGCACCATGCGTTCGATCTTGAGAGGCTGTTTGAAGAAGCCCCGGCGATAGCCCTGCCACAGGATCAGCGGATTCACGGTGTACGCGAGGAAGAGAATGGTCGTCCCGCTCCAGTACAGCAGTTCCAGCCACTGGGGCCAGGAGCCGACGACACAACACCTGCTTCGCTGGAAAAATTCGACCATTTCGAGCACCGGAAGAGTGATGGACAGCGAAGAGGCAGGCCTGTTGTCCTATCCGGTGCGGTTGCGCTGGTTGGGGGAATTGCAAAATACAAATTGCAAATTGAATCGCTCGATCTGACATGTACAGATTCAGCGAAATTGCCAATTCGCAATTCCTAATTTGCAATGACACAACAAATAAGCCCCTCTCCCGCGATGGGTGAGGGGCTTTGGTGTGAAGAGTCTTCAGGCCGCGCGGCTGACTCGGTTGGAGCCCGGCCCGCCACGCGGGGGATAGCCGTATTCGCGGAGCTTGCCCGAGAGAGTTCGCAGGCCGATCTTGAGGGCCTTGGCCGTCATCTCGCGATTGCCGCCGAAGCGGTTGAAGGTCGCCTCGATCAGTTTGCGTTCCATCTCACGCAGGGTGAGTCCGGTGTCTTCGGCTTCTTCACCGGCCGGCTTCTCGATCCAGGTGGCGAGGGTGTCGGCGTGGAGGTCGCTGCCGGTTTCGATGGCACAGCAACGTTCGAGGACGTTGTTGAGTTCCCGGATGTTTCCCGGCCATTGATGACGCTTGAGAAGTTCCAACGCTTCCGGGGTGAGACGCAGCGTCTGTTTACCTTCCCGCACGGCGTATTCCGCGAGGAAGTGCTCAGCGAGCACACTGATGTCTTCGATCCGATCCCGCAGAGCAGGGACCTTCACCACGTGACCATTGAGAATCTCCAGCAGATCAGCTCGGAACTTGCCTTCCTTCACCGCTGCCCGCAGATCGACGTGAGTAGTCGCGATGATGCTGGGAGGAGCCGGTGTGCCTTCCTCTGCCGACTCGGCAGAAGTTGCCGCAGATCGCAGGACACGGACCAGACGCTCCTGAGTTGTGAGCGCGACAGCGTCGACGTCATCCAGAAGCAGTGTTCCACCGGCAGCTTGTTGCAGACGGCTGTCGGTTCCATCAGGTGACTCGCCGAACAGTTCCTGCTCAATGGCTGTCCCACAGAGGACGGAGCAGCGAATCCGCACGATCGGCTTGCGGCTGCCGAAGCGGGCCCGGTGCAATGCACGAGCTGCGACGGTCGTGCCCGAGCCGGCTTCTCCGGTGACGAGGACCGGGCTGCGGTCGTCAGCAAGTTGCTGAATCTCGTCACGCAGCCGCAACATGGCGTTGCATTGGCCGACCATGTCGTCGACACCGCGTGAAAGGAGTCGTCGTTTGAGCTGCTGGTTTTCGGAGATGAGATGCGATCGTCCCAGGGCCGTGAACACGGCTCCGCGGAGCTTGTCGCGAGTAAGTGGCGGGTCAAGCACTTCACAGGAGGAAAGTGTGGCTGACCGGAATTGCTCTCGCTGTTGAGGAGCCGGCAGAATGATGAACTGCGTCGGCTGATGGTGTGAGCGAACCAGTCGCTCCAGCTCGATGACCTCATTCACATCGGACGGTTCGTCAAGAATGCAGACGCCGAACGTCTCATCGGGAAGAATCTCCCTCAGTTGCATGATATCGGTCGCTTCGCAGTTCTCTGAGGTCTGATCGGCGATGATTTGCGCCAGGCGTCCACGAGCGTTGGCATCATGAGAGCAGATAACAGCACGTCCGCTGAGGCGAATCGTCGCTGCAAATTGGTCAGTTGACATATGACTAAGGTCCCTGGAGTCGAGAGGAAGGGGGGCCCGAGGAGGGGGAATCGAATTGTTGAGAGAGGGGTTGCGCAGACCGCTTTGGATGTTGTCAGGAGGGTCAGTGCGCAACGTCAGACGTGCGACTGTCGACTCGGACAAACGACCGAAGGGTTAACGCGAGGGATTGGAGATGAGAACACACCAACGCGTGTTGAGAATCACGCGCCAAGCGGCGGGCTTCATCAGTGGGAAATGGATTGTGAGAGGGAGAGAAATCTCAGAGAGAGCTGAGGGGCGGATTGATATCGCTTTTTGTGATTTTGTGTCAAGCATTTTTGTAAGATTGCCGACACGATCTCGCTGATTTTGTAAGAAGTGCGACAGAACTCACCAAGATGGCGAACTTGGATGCTCCTTGGCAAAGCTCTTGGTAGGTTGCGAGTTCAGAGATTCGCGCGAAGCATGCGTCGCATCAGAGCCACGCCCGTCAGGAATCCGCCGCTCACACGTGTTGAGGGTTTTCTACCCCCTGCCATCCGGGGACAGCAGTCGCTTCATCACGAGTGGTGTGAGAATTCGTTGCCGAGATGGACCTGTCGCTAACGCTCCGGGCTCTGAGTTGGCTTCAAAGAATCGAACAAACGCGACCCGGGAAACTCCCGAGCCGCGCTTTGTTCGAACCCATTTGCATCGTCAGGTGACGATGACTCTCCGCTCGTGCGGTCCTTTGCGAAGATCAGTTGGCGAGTCCCAGCAGACCGGCGAGACCCTTGCGGGGCGGAGCCGGAACAACTGAGCTGTGCCGTGGGTAGAACTTCGGGAAGTAGGCACTGGGCGGTTCCGGTGCGGCTTCCGGCGTCGGAGCAGCTGCGGGGGCAGCCGGTGCTTCGGGTGCGGCTTGCGGCGCGACCGGAGCGGCTTCTCCTGCCGGGAGATCAGCGGGAGCTGACGGCGCGGATGGAGCGGAGTGGCCATTGCCGCAACCCGTGTTGCAGCAACCGGTGTCACAGCAACCCGTCGGGCAGCACGCGACTTCACAGCAATCGCTGTAGCACGGATCAACGACTTTGTAGCCACACTGCTTCAGGGCACGCTTGGCGTACCAGCGGACACGCCAGTCGCAGTCACCCAATGCACAGGTCAGGGCACAGGTCACCTTCTGGCAGCAGCAGCACGGATTCTTGCGGAGCTCGTCGCCAATCTCATTGGCCGCCTGAGCACGGACACGCTCGTCGGTGTCGTTCAGTGCGTAGACGAGTGCACACATGAGTTCGGGATAGCAGACACAGTCGTACCTCCAGCTCATCAGACGGATCGCACGGCGACGCTGACGGGCGTAGCAGGCGGTCTGCGACTCGTAAATCAGCTCTGCGAGACCGCAGGCATCATCACAGCAGACGTCATCACAACATCCGGGATCGCAGCACTCGTCACAGCAGCCGGGATCGCAGCAGTCGTCGCAGCATCCGGGATCGTGGCAGCAGCCGTCGGCACAGCATCCTGTGTCGCAGCAACCATTGTGGCAGCAACCGTCATTGCAGCATCCGGTGTCGCAACAGCCGTTGTGGCAGCAGCCGTCGTTGCAGCAACCGGTGTCACAGCAACCATTGTTGCAGCAGCCACCGTTGAGGGGGCAGCACGCAGCCGGGCCGCCACCATGGCAGCAGGGACGTTTCAGGTTCGAGCAGCTGCGCTGATAGATGTAGGTGTTGCAGCCACGTGGCGGCCGAACGATGACGGGCTGACAACAGTCCGGCTGACAGAGAGGCGTGCAGTCACAACACTTGGTCGTGTCGTGACCGAAGTACTTGTTGAACAAGCCGGCGTCGCTCACCTGAGCGAAACTGGCGAGCACAACAACCGCGGCGAGCAGTTGGGTCGATTTCATGGACAGTCTCCTTCCTGTGGATCCCCTGGGGTCCTCTTGACCACCGTGTGTTCTGCCAACGGCCAAATCAACTTTTCAGTATTGACTTCGCCGTTGTGCGTCGTAGTGAGTCGACCGTGGGCCGGCCGAATCACCACCGCGGCGGCCTTGTGGTTGATTCACCACAAGACCCCTTCGTCTTGCCATCGCCATCCGGAGAAATGCCTCAGCCCCAATCGCGTCACTGTGACGCTTTCACTCCCCCGAACTCGGCGATGGTGTTGGTAATGAGTTCGAAATCTAATGGGGCTGCATCAACTATCGACGTGCGTTGTGAAGCCTCTGAGCGATCTGCCTGCAAGGCCACTCACGCCAGTTGTGCAGGCTGTAGTGCCCGCCGAGTGAGTGTCGTGCCGGTCATTCCAGATCTGCCGGGTCGCGTTGCCGTGTGACGCGCGACTTCATGGTCGCGTTGTAGGAGTCATGATGGACGCACGGCCCATTGAGGCTGATGTCTGGTCAAGAAAAGACAAATGAGAATCAAAGAAATCTGCGAACTCCTGAGGCTCCTGGTCGGGACAGCACGAACAGTCTCGAAGTGCCGTGGGTGACGATTCTGACAGACGAATCGCCGCCAGCGATGGCGACACTCACACGGAGTCCCGTCCGGCAACATCGGCCGGACATCGACAAAGAACGCCGTGATGCGATTATTTCAACAGGGAAAGCAGATACTCCCCATAACTGCTGTTCCGCATTTCCTCGGCCAGTTGCTGCAGGGCCGACCTGTCGATGTACTTCATTCGCAGAGCGATCTCTTCCAGACAGGCGATCTTGAGCCCTTGCCGTTGTTCAAGCACGCTGACGAAGTTTGTGGCTTCCTGCAGGGACTGATGCGTCCCCGTATCGAGCCATGCGGTGCCCCGGTCCATCACCTCGACCATGAGGTCGCCCCGTTCGAGATACACGCGATTGACATCGGTGATCTCCAACTCGCCTCGGGCAGAGGGCTTGATTGAACGGGCAATGTCGACAACATCGCTGTCATAGAAGTAGAGACCGGTAACCGCGAAGTTCGACTTCGGCACCTTGGGCTTTTCCTCGATACTCAGTGCCTTGCCTTCCTCGGTGAGTTCGACGACGCCGTAACGCTCGGGATCTCGCACGCGATAGGCGTAGACGGTTGCCCCGGTCGTTCGCTGATCGACGGTCTGCAAACTGATGGGTAACTTGCTTCCATAGAAGATGTTGTCCCCCAGGATCAGGCACGATGGGGAATCCCCCACAAAGTCGGCTCCAATCAGAAACGCCTGAGCCAGTCCCTCGGGGCGTGGCTGCTCGGCGTACTCGATGTGAATCCCCCACTGTGAACCGTCGCCGAGCAACTCCCGGTACAGCGGGAGATCGTGGGGGGTGCTGATGATGAGCACATCACGCATCCCTGCGAGCATCAGCGTCGACAGGGGATAGTAGATCATCGGCTTGTCATAGACAGGCAACAGTTGTTTGCTGACGACCTTCGTCGCCGGGTAAAGACGTGTGCCGCTGCCGCCTGCGAGAATGATGCCTTTGCGATCCGTCATGACGGTGCCTTTCGTCCTGTCGCCTGGTCAATTTGGAGATGTGTGGCACGAATGCTCGTCAGTTGCGGTTCGTCCTGCAAGTCTGGCTCAATAGACCGGTTTGAATCACATGACGATCTTGTCAGGACTCATCGGTTGCTGGTTGCACGTAATCATTTCGATGTCAGCCGTCGCGGTTCTGATGACGGTGAATTCAATCGCGTATCAAGAGTGGAATGTGCTGTAACTGCCAGGTTCTCAACAGCTTGCAGAATTGCTGGCCCTGTCCCCGCAGAATCGGCATCGCACGTGCAATTCTGTGCCTCGACGAAAGCAACCACACGACCGTGTGTTCACCATAGCAGGCGAATCCGCTTCGGGTTTACTCCCGAAGCGGCCCGTCTCAACCCCGCGATGACAATGAACGGTGTCAGAGAAAGACGACGTTCGTTCATCGTGCAAATCCGCGAGGATTCTCTCGCTTTGACATAGATACACATTTCTCCTCCGGGGGAAACATCGCAGCCGGGAATCAGGGAGGCGACCCGAACGTGATGCTGGATCGATCGAGGGAATCGGCCTGTTGCCGGCTCTTTCATCGGGCGACAAGGCTGAGAGTGACGGTGTGTTGCCGTCCTCAAGGCGTGTCGTTAGAAGCCTCCTGTTTCGGGGGGAGCGGGGGGCTTCCTTTTTTCACATTGTTGCTTCCAATCCAACCACAGAGGGTCAGGCACCATGTCGCGTTCCGCGTCGACCATGTACGACGACGAACCCAGGCGACGTGGAGCCTGACCCCCTTCCATTCATCAAGCTGCTCAGCGGATGAAACTTTGGCGAGGTCATGATGACAGCAACCTCTTTGACCTCACGTGTCTCGACACGTCTTCCTTTCCAGACGCTCTCTCCCTCGGTCCCCGACGTTGAACCGGATGTCGTGGAGCAGGCACAAGTCGAGAGCACCATCTCGATCGACTCGCCGGTCGTCAGTCATTCTTCGCCTTCACGATGGCTCAACTCGACGACGCTGTTGTTGATCGCTGAACATGCCGTCCGTGTACTTCAGCCGTTGGCGATCGGATTGGCGATCAATGATCTATTGGCCCGCTCGTATCAGGGCGTGATCTTCCTCGTCGGGCAACATTTGACGCACCTGTTTCTCAACCGTCTGCGTCAGATGTCCATCACACGTCAGATCAACCGCATGATCGAACAGAACGTGGATGATCTCGCGTCAAATGACCGAGCCATCGATGCGTCCGCAGAAACCCAACGGCTGCACGAACAGGTCGAACTGAAGGGACACACGCTTCCTCAAACGGTCCATGTCGCGTCCACGCACATGGGTGCACTGATCTTGGTCGCATGGTTCGAGTGGACACTCGTGCCGCTCTGTCTGCTGCTGCTGGCCCCGGTGATCCTGCTGAACACCGCTTTTGGCCGGAAGTCCCAACTACTCGGTCGCGAACTCGTCCAGAACGAGGAACGCGAAACGCAGATTCTCGCCACCGGCGACGCGAAGGCCATTCGTCAGCACTTCGACCACCAAAATCAAACACGCCTGCAACTCGTCAACGTGCAGACATCGAGCTTTTTCCTGATGCAACTGTTCGTACTCGGTCTGCTGGCGACCGCCCTCATTCATTCCTGTCTGAACACCTCCGCACAGCCCGGACACATTGTCGCCGTCCTGCTCGCGGTGCTCTGGTACACCTCGGCGCTGAATGACATTCCCGTCCTCGCCCGGAACGTTGCGAGACTGTCACGGAACATTTAGTCGCCGTTCCGAGAATCCGGCGTTGAATCTGCGTGCCACTATGCTGATCCATGTCCGATGACCAAAGAAGCCTTGCGAACGCTTGATCGAGCGTTGACACTGGGTGGTCTAACGAACGGCTGCCTCGACGTCTGAGAGCCGTCCGCCAACGTGTTTGCGAGGGAGAGTTTGGGATGGTTTCGAGGCATCTGATTCTGATCGCCGTTTTGTCCTTGTGGTGTGGAGAGTTGTTCGCCCAGCCGCGGCCGAGCAATCCCGAAGCGGGACCGGTTTACCTCGATCCTGCTGATGCCGATGAAGACTTCGCCGTTCAGGGAGAATACGTCGGCTGGCAACGTTCGGGACGGAGCTACCGCAGAGTGCGTCGGGCCGGACTGCAGGTCATCGCTTTGGGGGAAGGCCAATTCTCCGCGACAGGCTATCGTGGCGGGCTTCCCGGCGACGGATGGATCGGCGGCGATCGACAGTTGTTCGACGGCGCGAGAGCAGGGGAGGTCGTCGAGTTGACCGGCGACGGTTACCAACTCGTTGCCGATGGGCAAACGGCACGCATGACCGACGCCAATGGAGAGACAGCGGGCGAATATCAGAAGGTGCATCGCGTCAGTCCAACGTTGGGCGCACTCCCGCCACCAGGTGCAGTCGTCCTTTTTCGAGGTGAAGACATTGGCCAGTTCGAGCGAGCGGCCGTGACTGCGGATGGACTTCTGCAATCGGGAACGCAAACGACTCACGCCTTCGGCAGCTTCCGCATGCACGCGGAGTTCCTGCTGCCTTACAAGCCGCAAGGTCGCGGACAGGATCGAGGCAACAGCGGGTTCTATCTGCAAGGTCGTTACGAGGTGCAGGTGCTTGATACGTTTGGACTTGAGGGCGTCGAGAACCATTGCGGAGCGCTGTACAAAACACGTCGCCCCGATGTGAACATGTGCTTCCCCCCGCTGTCGTGGCAAACGTATGACATCGACTTCACCCCGGCCCGTTTTGACAGTGACGGCAACAAGGTGAGTGACATGCGCATCAGTGTGTGGCACAACGGCGTGCCCATTCATGCCAATGCCGTTATCCCGAACAAGACAGGGGCAGGACTTCCCGAAGGTCCCAACCCGCTCCCGATGAAACTGCAGGACCACTCAAATCCAGTGATGTACCGCAACATCTGGCTCATCGATCGCTCCTCAGCACCGTCCTTGGGCGATTGAGGCGCAGATGTTCCACAGGCGAACACTCTCCCTGTCAGCTTCCAATCGTCGCTGAACTTTCGGGAAATCGTTGCCGACTCGTGCAGGATCGGTAGAATTGAGCAATGGAAAGTCATGCATCGACTTTGAAGATGATGCAATTGTTTGCCGCCTTACACATGAGTTCGATTCCTACTGAGAAAGACTGGCGAGGTGGTTTCGTTGAACGTGCGGTTGCCCGGTTCGTGTTTGGAAAACGCCGTGACGAACTGGGGCTCGACGGCGAACACGCGTATCGCCAGTTTTTCGGAAAATCACACGAAGAAGCATTGGAGATGTTTCGGGCAGACTCTCTTTCCCGTCAGGAAGACCTGATGGAGATGCCGCTGCCTTGCTTCAAATTCTATGTCCGCGCTTACATCGAATACCTAAATTCTGATGATTCGATTGGCGACACTGACGGGTCAATCTGCTTTTTTTCACTCGTTCGATTACGCCTGAATGAAATACTTGGACTTGATGAACCGCTGCAAAATACGATTTTTGACACCGTGAAGTTTCTCGGGGAAAATCCGCTTCGCTTTGAGGCAGAATCCGAAATAAATGGATCGTTCGTAGATCAAGCGAACAAGTTGCTCGCAAACCGCCTCCAAATCGGAGGTTGAGTAGACGTAAACTTTCCGAGCAGAAACGATTCTCTCGCATGGACTATGATTTTTTCGCCATTCTGTTGCTGCTCGTCGGGTTCATCCTGATCGTTGCCGAGGTTTTCATTCCGTCGGGTGGGATGATTCTGATCATGTGCACGATCGCCTTCGGGGGATCGTTGTGGTGTGCCGTGCAGGCATGGTATGGCACGCACCCCATCGCTTTCGGGTCGTATGTCACGAGTCTGATCGTGCTGATCCCCACCGTTGTCATCGGTTCGTTTCGCATCTTCCCCATGACTCCCTTCGGGCGTCGCCTTATGTCGGTCCCCACGTTGGAGGAGGTGACGCCCCATCTCCGGGAGCGACAGCACCTCGCTGAGTTCGTGGGACGCGTTGCAGAGGCCATTACCCCGTTGATGCCCGGAGGACTGGTCCGAATTGATTCGGAACGCCTGCACGCCTTCAGTGAAGGCGTGATCATTGAACAGGGAACACCTGTGGAGATTGTCGAAGTGCGTGGAACTCGCGTCGTCGTCCGTAAAGCAGATCCGGAATTGCTCAAACGCGAACAGGAGTCCACCCCGTCCAGTGATAATCTCGTAACGGATTCAGACACGAGCGATGACGAAGACGGGTCATCCGAACCGCCGCTTGACTTCGCGGTTCCACAAGGCTAAACCGCAGTGAAAGAGAAGTTGGGAGACTGTTCTCCGACCGGTCGTTAACACTCAACGATAAAGAGCATGCCATGACAACCGATTCGCTCCTTCTTGCACAGTTGAGCGGGACACTGGCGATGATCCTCATCGCTGCTGGTTGCCTGTTTCTGCTGATCTTCATCGCCGTCTTCCTGCGATACGCCGGCTTGTGGATCCAGTGCAAGATGACGAAGGCGGGCGTCTCGTTCTTGCAGCTGGTGATGATGACCATCCGTAAGGTCAACCCGGCGATCATCGTCCGCTGCAAAATCATGGCCACGCAGGCCGGCCTGACAGACATCAGCACGCGGGCAATGGAAGCGCATTACCTCGCCGGCGGAGACATCACGAAAGTCATCCGCGCCCTGGTCGCTGCTCACCGGGCGAACCTTGACATCGACTGGCAGACAGCACAAGCCATCGATCTTGCCGGTCGCGATGTGCTCGATGCCGTGCGGACGAGTGTGTACCCCAAAGTCATCGACTGTCCCGATCCCAAGAAAACGGCGGGCACACTCGATGCCGTCGCCGGAGATGGCATCCAGCTCAAGGCACGAGCCCGCGTGACCGTCCGCACCAACATCCGGCAACTCGTCGGCGGTGCGACCGAAGAGACCGTCATCGCCCGTGTGGGGCAGGGCATCGTCCAGGCGATCGGGTCCACACCCTCCTATGCGAAGGTGCTCGAAAACCCCGATATGATCTCGCAGACGGTGCTCAATCAGGGTCTTGAGGCACAGACGGCATTCGAGATCGTGTCGATTGACATTGCTGACATCGATGTGGGGGACAACATCGGTGCCCGATTGCAGGCCGATCAGGCGGAAGCCGATATGCGTGTCGCACAGGCCAAAGCCGAGCAAAAGCGGGCCGAAGCGATCGCCCGCGAACAGGAGATGGTCGCCACCACGCAGGAGAATCGTGCGAAGGTTGTCCTCGCAGAGGCGGAAGTCCCCGAAGCGATTGCGTCCGCCTTCCGCGAACAACGACTGGGACTGCTTGATTACTACGAACTCAAGAACGTTCAGGCCGACACTAAGATGCGCGCCGCCATCGCTGGCGAGCGTGACGAAGTCGCACCAAGTGTGGCAGGCGACACGCGATAACGTCCTGTGAGACACGGCTCACCCGTCGCGAGACACTGGCAGGTACCATGAATCCCATTCTGGCGTTGGATCTTGGCTCGCTGTTCGCAATCGGCTTTCTGCTGATTTCGTTCATCGGGTGGATCATGAACCTGATCAACGCCCAGAATCCGCCTCCTCAACCAAACCGGCCGGCTCGCAAGCCTGCGCCAAGAGACCGCAAAGTCCAGAACGAGATCGAGGAATTCCTTCAGGAGGCGATGGGGCGTCGCGCACCAAAACAGCAATCCGACCCCATCCTCGGCAGCGAGGACATCGAAATCATTGAGCCGTCCCCGCAAAGACGGAGAACTCCAAAGCGGAAGCCGCTTCGCCAGCAACCCGCATCCCGTCAGCAACAGCCCGCCGCACCGCCGTCATCTCAACCCCGCAAGCGAAAGCGTCCGGGCGAAGGCATCTCATTGAGGCACATTCAGGCGTCAGAGGATCTGGGAGCCGGGGTTCGTTCGCACGCCGATGAACACATGCAGGCGCGGATGAGCCAGCGGGTCGAACAGGACTTGCCACATCTGGTCAATCAAGGCGTCTCGCAACATCTGGGCGAATTCACTGCCGATGACCGGGACACCCGTGCGGGTGTGGCTCCCGTGGTCAGTTCCCGAGCCGCCGTCAAGGATGCGACCGGTCTCATCGCCTCCTTACGCGACCCCGCAGGCATGAGGAAGGCGATCATCCTGCAGGAGATTCTCTCCAAACCCCGTGCCCTCAGGCAACACCACGACTAGAATAGCGGTTGCCCCACCCCGGTACCGTGTCTGAATGGAGCTTTCATCGCACACCAGCCGCTCGGTGCACGCGGTTTGCTCCTCCTTGCAGTCTCATGTCAGAGTCCCCAATCAAAGTGTTGTTGCTAGCCGGACGATTTGAAGTCCGGGGAAGCTCTGCGCGCACGCTGCACCTTGCGGAGAACCTGCCGGAGCATGGCATCCAGCCTCGCATCCTCTGTCTCGATGCCGCACGCGTCGATCCCGAACGTCGCAAGAAGTACGAGATGACGGTCATGCGGATGCTCGACACACCGTTGGTCGATCGTCTGTACCGTCACTTTCTTTATCAGGATTTGCAGGACAAGCCGCCCGATCTGATTCACGTTCAATGGCGAGGCATGCTCCCGCTGGGACGCTGGCTCGCCAAACATCTCGAACGTCCCTACATCGTCACCGTGCACGACTATCTGGATCCGCAGGACGCTTTCAAGTTTGATCATCACTGGGGACGCAGAGTGATCGCCGTCAGCGACTCGGTCAAACAGGAACTGTTGTTCCAGACCAAACTGTCGAGCGACATCGTCACCGTGATCCACAGCGGTGTGCCCACAGAAGACGTCGACCAGGGTCTCCCGGTGCTTGATGTCGAGCATATGCCGGTCGTCGGCACTGCAGGCCCGCTCGAAGCAGCCAAAGGACTCGACTTTTTTCTGCGTGCGGCCCGCATCGTCGCTCACAGCCGCCCGGATGTGCAGTTCCTCATCGCAGGGGCCGGTCCGGAGGAGTCTCGCCTGAGGAGGATGGTCGGCGAACTGAAGATGACCGGTCAGGTGACATTCGTGCCCAACGTGTTCGACTTTACCTCGTCTCTCGAAGCGATGGACATCTTCTGTCTTCCCGCACTCAAACAGGGACTGGGGACCATCATGTTGGAGGCGATGGCACGCAGCAAACCGGTCATCGCGACCAAAGCAGGAGGCGTCGACAGCGTCGTGCGAGACGGCGAGACAGGTCTGCTTGTCGCCCCCTCCGATGCGGACGACCTCGCCGGTCGCATGCTGGAACTGCTCTCCGATCCTGCCAGGGCGAGAGCAATCGGCCGACGTGGCCGCGACATCGTTGCAGAACAATTCCGAATCGACACGATGGTCCAGATGACAGCCGACCTTTATCGCAGGGTGATCACAGAAGAGGCCGAGCAAGGCCCTGTGATTGCCGGGAGAATCGCATGAAGGCGGAAGTGATCGCGATCGGCAGCGAACTGACCGACGGCGCCAAACTCGACACCAATACGCAATGGCTCAGCCAGCAACTCACCGATCTCGGCGTAACGGTTCACTTTCACACAACGGTCGCAGACGACCTGCAGGAGAACGTCGACGTCCTGCGCACGGCTGTCGACCGGGCCGACATCATCCTCGTGACAGGCGGACTCGGCCCGACGCTCGACGATCTCACACGGCAGGCAATGGCAGAGTTGATGGACGTCGACCTCGAACTGCATGCGCCCTCACTGAACACCATTCGCAAGATGTTCGAGAGCCGTAACCGCGAGATGCCTCAACGAAACGAGGTGCAGGCGATGTTTCCGCACGGGAGCGAGCCGTTGACGAACCCGGTCGGCACGGCCCCCGGCATCTGGATGGAAGTGCCGCGAGTGGGAGCCCGCCCGCCCGCCTGTATCGCCGCCATGCCCGGCGTGCCCAGCGAGATGCACCGTATGTTCGAGAAGCAGGTCAAGCCGCGACTGCCCGTGAGTGCGAAGGTCATCCGCCGTGCGAGATTGAACTGCTTTGGCCTCGGCGAGTCACACACTGAGCAAATCCTCGGCGACCTCACAGCCCGGGGCAACGACCCCGAAGTCGGTATCACCGCCTCCGAAGCGACCATCACGCTCCGCATTACTGCTCGCGGCGACAACGAACAACAATGCGAGGACAAGATTCGCACCGCATCCGAGACCGCTCGCAGACTCCTTGGCCACTACATCTTCGGTACCGAAGACGAAGACCTGCAACACGTTGCCATCAACCTGTTAACGGCGTCCGGTCAAACACTTGCCACCGTCGAGTCCGGCACAGGCGGGCTGCTCTCACATCGTCTGACCGAAGTGCCCGACTTCGAGAAGTGTTACACCGGCGGACTCATCCTTCCGACCGAGTCGTCACAGCAACGCGAGTTGGAGATCTCCGCGACGTTGTTCCAGGAGCACGATTCAATCAGCGAAGCAATCGCTGCCGAACTCGCTCGTCGATGTCGAGAACGACTGAGCACCTCCTTCGCCATCGCCATCACGAGTGATCGTGGTCGAGCAGCGCTGACTGATCCGTCGATGCCGGCAGCGTACGTTGCTGTCGCATCTGCGGACGACGTTCGCACGCTCCCGGTTCATCGCATCGGCAACTGGACGATGCACCGCAGCCGAACCGTCAAAACGGCCCTCAATCTGCTGCGGCTCGAACTCCTCGGCGTGTCACTCGATGACGTCCGCAAGGGCTGAGATGCTGACGATCTCGTGCCGGTTGACGAGCACACGTTTGCGGTTCACCGAAAGTCCGTGACGCTTGCTGTCAAGGACGTAGAGTTCCCGCGTCGTTGTCGTGTCCCGCAGGTCATGCACGTCTGCATCTGTCAGGATCAGATACTTGTGATCGACCTCGGAGAGCGTTCCCAGATAGATGTAAAGACTGGCCACATCCAGCACGACCGGCTGGCCAATCAGTTGCTCCAACAACGGACTCGGTTCAGGGACAGACATGGAGAGTAGCGTGACAGGTCGCGAACATTGTCGTCAAGGCAGGTTCAGCTCACCGTTGAAGTTTGTGCGAGCGTCGATGTGTCGTCCCTCTCCCTCAAGGGGAGAGGGGGATCGTCCGTTCGCTTGTGCAACGAAACGGGGATCGCAAGACTGACGGAGTCCAACAACAAGAGGATTCACACATGCAACTCGCCAATCAAACGATTCTCATTAGTGGAGGCAGCTCGGGACTGGGAGCAGCGACGGCCAGGCGGTTTCTCGACCAAGGTGCCTCCGTCATCATTGCAGACTTGGCGTCGCCCGATGTGACGATGGTCGAAGGACATGAAGGCCGTGTATTTCATCAGCCGACGGATGTCACCAGCGAGGAGGACGTGCGGTCGCTGATCGCTGAGGGGGAGAACCGCCTCGGTCCCCTGCGGGGAGCTGTGATCTGTGCAGGCATCGCGCATGCGGAGCGGATCGTCGGACGCAACGGAGCCGCGTCGCTGGATGCCTTTCGCAAAGTGATTGAAGTGAATCTCATCGGCACGTTCAACGTCGCCCGACTCGCTGCCAAGGCCATCAGCAAACATGAGCCGATGGCGGACGAAGAGCGAGGCGCGCTCGTGATGACGGCATCCATCGCGGCGTTCGACGGCCAGATTGGACAGGCGGCTTACTCCGCCTCGAAGGGAGGAGTTGCAGCGTTGGCACTGCCACTCGCACGCGATCTCGCCCGACACGGCATCCGTGTGAATGTCATCGCCCCCGGAGTGTTCGAGACACCCATGTTTGACGGCATCTCCGACGAGTTTCGCGACTCACTCATCCAGCAGATCCCGTTCCCCCATCGACTCGGTCACGCCGACGAGTTCGCAGCACTCGCCCAGCACGCGTTCGAGAACATCATGCTCAACGGCACAACCCTGCGCCTCGACGGAGCACTGCGAATGGCCGCCAAGTGAGGAGGCAACCCAGCAAAGTAGCCCTCACGCTCCCGCGTGACGAGCGGATGTTGTGGAGGCGTTGAATAACTGGGGGGCAAACGATCGCACGTGACATCACGCGGGAGCGTGATGACTACTTTGTTTACACCTGAAACACGCCAGTGCGGAACGGGGGGCGGTTGGCGGTCGAGGGGAGCAGTTCGAGGGCCATTTGGATCCAGTCGCGGGTTTCGTGCGGGGCGATGATGGCGTCGACCCAACCTCGCGCGGCACCGTAGCGGATGTCGGTCGCGTCGGCATATCTTCCGTTGATGTCGTCCCGCAGTTCGGCGATGGCTTCTTCCGAGAGTGTCTCGCCTTTCCGCTTTGCGTCACGCACTCGGAGGGAGAGCAGCGTCTCTGCTGCTTGAGCGCCTCCCATGACGGCATTCCTTGCACCGGCCCAGGCGAGGATGAGAGCCGGGTCGTAGGCCTTGCCGCAGAGTGCGTAGTTGCCCGCACCGAATGAGCCACCGACGATGACTGTCAGCTTGGGGACAGTCGAGTTACTCATCGCGTTGACCAGTTTGGCACCGGCTCGGATGATGCCCGCCTGTTCGGACCGCTTGCCGACCATGAAGCCCTGCACATCCTGCAGGAAGAGCAGAGGAAGGCCCGTCTGGTTGCACTCCATCACGAACCGGGCTCCCTTCTCGGCCGCGTCGACGTAGAGCACGCCGCCGATCTGCACTTCACCCTCAGCCGTGTGGCTCCGTCGTCGCTGATTGGCGAGGATGCCGACCGCTCGACCGCCGATGCGTGCTTTAGTGGTCACGAGCGTCTGCCCGTACTCGGGACGGTACTCTTCCATTGTGTCTGCATCGACGAGACACTCGATGACGTCCCGCATCTCGTACTCGCCTTGGCCATTCGCTGGCACGATGTCGTAGAGATCATGCGCATCTCGCGCGGGGGGGACGATGTTGACTTCCGGTGGAGCAGGGCAGTAGGTGTGCTCGGGGAGCAGGGCGATGAGTGACCGCAGCTTCGCGAGGCATGCAGGGTCATCCGGCTCGCGATAGTCGATGGTGCCGCTGATGGTGGCGTGCATCTTCGCGCCGCCGAGTTCCTCCGGATCAACGTCTTGGCCGATGGCCGCTTTGACGAGTGCCGGCCCCGCGAGGCACATTTGGCTCCCCTCCGTCATCAGGGCAGTGTCACAGAGGACGGGGAGATACCCCCCGCCGGCGATGCAGTTGCCCATCACGGCTGCGTACTGCGGGATTCCCGCTGCGGACATGACCGAGTTGTTGCGGAAGATGCGGCCGAAGTCATCCTCATCCGGGAAGATTTCATCCTGCAGCGGCAGAAAGACTCCCGCTGAGTCAACGAGATAAATGACCGGCAACTCGAATTTGAAGGCCACCCGCTGGGCGCGAATCATCTTCTTGACCGACTGAGGGAACATGGCTCCCGCCTTCACTGTCGCGTCGTTGGCGGCGATGATGCACGGTCGTCCGCTGACCCAGCCGATGCCCGTCACGACCCCCGCAGCGGGGACGTCACCCCATTCGTCGTACATCCCATGCGCAGCCCACAGGTTCAGCTCGAAGAAGGGCGTATCCGGATCAAGCAGAGCCGCGAGACGCTCACGCACCGGCAGTCGACCGAGTTTGCGCTGCCGCTCCTGCCCGGACTCACCGCCCCCCTCACGCAGGACGGCTTCCTGTTGTTTGATCTCGTCAGTCAATTCACGCAACGTGGGCAACGGCGGCTCCCGTCAGGATACGAGTTTGATGATTTGAAGTACAACACAGAGTATAAGCGGTCGAAGAACCAACCGGCAGTGGATTGCTGTCTTGACCCGCTTTCACGGGATGGGATAGCGTGACGGCGCTGCTCTTGTGAGTCAGTCTGACGTCTGCATGCGATTGGTCAGTTCGGCTGAAACTCGAGCGAATAAGCAAAGGTAACTTTACTGAGCAGTGGTCTCGATTCCCCCAAGGTCTGTCAGTGTCCTCGTGACACTCCCGCCTGAGTTCTCTTGATGCGATTCATTGCCAAACTGTTGACGGTTCTTGTTGTGATTGCGGGCCTGATGGCCGCTGCGTATCAGCCGACGGTCAACTATTTCAAGGAGCGGAATCGTCCGAAGTTCAAGACGGTGAAAGTGGAGGAAGGAGAGATTACGGAAGTCCGGAATGCGACCGGGACGATCAAGCCGGTGCTGGAAGTGCATGTCGGCTCATTCGTCTCAGGGCCGATTACGGAGCTGTACGTCAAACACAATGACGAGGTCAAACAGGGCGACTTGCTCGCCAAGGTTGATCCGCTAATTTATCAGGCGAGTGTCGATCGGGACCGGGCGAGCCTGCTGTCGCGACAGGCGGAACTCAAGCGGGTCAAGGCGCGGTTGCAGAACGCGATCAACGACGAGAAGCGGGCACTTGGACTGAAGTCCGACAACGCAGATTACATCTCCGACACAGAGATCGATCAGTTCAAGTTCGCCCGACAGGCTCTCGAAGCCGAGCTGCTCGTCACGCAGGCAAGCATCGAACAGGCCAAGGCGAACCTGCAGAATTCGGAGGCGAACCTTGGTTACACGGAGATTCGCTCGCCTGTGGACGGCATGGTCACAGATCGCCTGATCGACCCCGGGCAGACACTTGCAGCCCAGTTCCAGGCGCCCGAGTTGTTCATCATCGCCCCCGACATGAAGAAAGAGATGCACGTCTTCGCGGATGTCAACGAGGCCGACATCGGCTACATCCGCGAGGCACAGGAGGCGGGGCAGACGGTGCAGTTCACCGTCGATGCCTATCCGGGAGAGTTGTTCGAGGGCACGATCGCGCAAATCCGGCTCAGCCCCACGGAGACCCAAACAGTCATCACGTATCCGGTCGTGGTTTCTGCTCCGAATCCTGACCTCAAACTCCTTCCGGGCATGACGGCTGACATCACATTCCCGATCGCCAAACGAACCAACGTGGTGAAGATTCCCAACACGGCACTGCGGTACTATCCCCAAAACCGTGCCCATGTTCGCACGGAGGATCACGAAATTCTCGATGGGACCGAGAAGGTTGAGACCGACAATGACGATCAACAGACGGAAGAAGAGCCACCGGCATCCGAGCGCGCCAAAGCGGACTCCAATCGAAACCGACGCCACGTTTGGGTGGAAGAGGACGGCAAACTCCGAGCCATCGCAGTCGTCTTCGGCATCAGCGATTACAAGTTCACCGAGTTAGTCGAAGGGGAACTCAAGACGGGACAGGAACTGGTGGTGGGCCTGGAATCTAAGAAATGAAAGCAGGGAGTAGGGAGTAGTCGACTCTCTGAACGCCTTCCAATGATTGTCAGCGGCTGCCACCGGAGTCGACTACTCCCTACTCCCTACTCCCTAAAATGCTCACCACCCTTCGCATCGCCTATCGGGCCCTGATGAAGAACAAGATGCGGGCCACGCTGACGGTGCTTGGCGTGGTGATCGGGATTGCGGCTGTCACGACGATGGTCTCCCTGGGGCAGAGTGCGAGCGATTTGATCCAGGGCCAATTCGAGTCACTGGGGACGAACGTCATTTTTGTGATGCCGGCTCGCGGCCGGCGGGGCGGGGTGCGGTCGGGCGATCTGCCCACGCTTACGTCGGCTGACTCAGAGGCGATCGCAGCGGATTGTCCCGCAGTACTGGCATCCTCGCCCATGTTGTTCACGTCCATGCAAATGGTCTACGGCAACAGCAACTGGAAGCCGAAGGAGATGCTCGGAGTCGGCCCGGACTACCTGCTGGTGCGCGACTGGAACATTCGGCTGGGCGGGTTCTTCAACGAACATGACGTCAATGCGGCTGACAAGGTTTGCGTCCTCGGTCAGACGGTCGTGAAGCGATTGTTCCAAACTGCAAATCCCATCAACGAAATGGTCCGAATTCAGAACATTCCCGTCCGGGTGATCGGCGTTCTGGAGACGAAGGGGGCGAACATCATGGGCGACGACCAGGACGACATCGTGCTGATGCCGTATACGACGGTGCGTCAACGTCTGTTCGGCTCCGAGTTCCAGAACGTGCATGCGATTCTCGTGTCCTCGCGGTCCGGTCAGACAATGCAGCAGGCGGAGATCGAGATTCGTAATCTGCTCGCAGACCGGCACCGAATTGCCCCCGGTCAGCCGAACGACTTCCGCGTGCAGAACACGACCGAGATTGCCAACATGCTGGGGATCGTGACCGGCACGATGACGGCCATGCTGGCTTCGATCGCCGGCATCTCACTCCTTGTCGGAGGAGTCGGCATCATGAACATCATGCTGGTGTCGGTCACTGAGAGAACAAAGGAGATTGGCATCCGCATGGCGGTCGGAGCGCGAGGGAGAGATATCCTGCTGCAATTCCTCGTCGAGTCGGTCCTGCTCTCCTGCGTGGGTGGCGCGATCGGCTTCGCTCTGGGCATTAGCGGATCGCTGGGAATTACGACTGCAATCAATGCCTATTCCGAAGGTGTCGAGTGGCCGACGACGATCTCTTACCCGGCAGCTGTCATCGCGATCCTGTTCGCAGCAGCGGTCGGCATTATCTTTGGCTTCTACCCTGCCCGCCGCGCCAGTCGTCTCGACCCGATCGACGCCCTGCGATACGAGTAAGATTCAGAGCCGCGAACTTCAGGAAGCGACCGCTCACACGCGTTGCAAGCTTTTTAAACTCTCACATCTCAGAGGCGGCATGTAGCCGGCCTTCGCCAGAAGCCGGACTGTGGAGTGACACTTGGACTGCGAATGTCTCACGTTCCGCCGTCTTACGACGACGGATACGGTCAGGTAGTGGCCGTTCATACGCTTTGAGAGCTTCACACACTATTTCACCTCAGACAGCAGTCGCACATTGGTGTGGGGTGTTTCCACAACCACTCCACCTCGGACAGCGGCCGCTTCCTGACGGGCGCGGCGCTGATGGGTGAATGGCATTCCTATCGGAAGAGCAGATCGCGAAACGACGTGTCTGTTTCGTCATCATCGTCTTCGAGCAACTCGCGCAGCCGCTTCGGCGTCAGCTCTTCGTTCGGGTCAATCCGAAAGCGGTCGTTATCGATCTCGGGTAAGTCGGATGGATCATCAATTCCTTCAACGGGGTTTTCGAGATCGAAGGCTTCCTCAGCCGGTTCGTCGCTGACGGGGTAGCGTTCGTCATTCTCCGTCGGTGCGATGGCGGCCGGGTAGCACTTCTGATTGAGACAACCGAGCGGGCCGATGAAGGAGAAGCGTTCTTCGACAAACCGGATGCCGTGAGCTTCGAGGATCGTGCCGGTCTCGGCTTCGAGCGTCGCAAGTTCCGTGTTGTACTGTGCGAGTGACTGTGCTTCCGAACTGACTGCGTTCCCCCAATCGGTGATGGCCTGTAACACATTCAGAAAGATGACCACCCCTCGTTGAAACCGAGCAGACTGTGCATTCAGGTTGATCTCAGCCGCAGTTCGTGTTTCTGTGTAGGCGCCATACTGTTCATAGAACTGGTCAAGGTTGCGTGTGCTGAGGGCGAGGCGATGGGCCGCACTGTGCAGGCCCTGTTCGAGGTTGGCTCGGTCACGAACGACGAGCAACTCCTGTTGACGGACGGCTGCTCGCGATTGTCGCAGACCGAGTGGAACCGAGAAGTTGACGCCCAGTGTCCAGTCGGTGTAGTCGTCGCCGTTCGTGGCGACCGTTGCGCCGGAGGGCGTCTTGCCCCGCAGTCCATCCCAGCGATAAGACGCAACCGCGTCCAACTGGGGTAGGGCGTTGTTGTCTGCTGCGATGACCCGCTGGCTGTCCGCTTCGATGATGAGCTTGAGTTCGATGATGTCGGGTCGGTATTGCTCCGCGAGTGAGACCAATTTGTACCAGTCGAAGTCGATCCGATCTTTGTGCGGCGGAGTGATGGGGATCAGTTCGCCGATGTCAGTGGGGGAGATTCCGAGGACATTGAGCAGCGCCGCTTCTCTCGAAAGGACATTGGCTTTTGCGGACACGAGATTGGCTTTGAAGTTCGCCAGAGCAACCTGTGTCTGAGCGACATCAGCGATATCCTGTCTCCCGCGTCGTTTGTTGGCATCTGCAACGTCGTACGCTTCCATCAACTGCTCCACCTGTTGTTCCCTCGCCCAGAGGTCGGTGCGGGCGAAGACGAGGGCCCAGTAGCCTTCGATTGTGCTGCGGACGAGTTCCTGGACGTTGCCTTTGAAGCGGAAGAAGGACTGCTCGGTCTCGATGCCGGCGATGAGGATCGGAGCGATGTTCGCATCGATGCCTGCCCCCTGGAGCAACGGTTGCACATAGCTCAACTCGTTGAAGTGGCTCGTCTGCGGATTGAGCGGGAACAGGCCCCTCTCGGTGTCTGCATTGGTGACCCCCAGCCGGTAGGATGCGGTGCCGCCGAGGGCGTTGCGGTCGGAGAGCGTTGCATCGAGGTTGTAGCCTTCGGTCTTTGTCCCGGTGATGCCGGCCCCGGTCGGACCGGGCGTGAAGATGCCGGCCGGGTTCTCATTCTGAGTGAACGTGTTGTTGACCGAGAGGGTGGGGTCGAATGCCCCGCGCGCCTGATCGATGGCGGTGTTGGCGATGCCCGGATCGTAGATCGTGCTGCCGGTCGAGTTTGCCGTGAAGCCGCCCAGCACACGGATAACTACGGCGTTCCGTAGAGCGATGTGAATCGCCTCGTCGAGCGAGAGATACAGGTCCTCCTGCCCGTTGTCCGGGTTCGTTACCGTGCGGGGTGGCGAGTAGGTCGGCAAGGGTGCGGACGGCAGAGCTTCCGGACAGCGATACGCAATCTGCTTCTGCTCCGGATGCGTAATGTCCGCGACCTCACGAGCCGTCTGGCAACCGGTGAGCACGGCCATCACGATCGCAGCGCTGACACTCCATTGTCGGCACAGGCGGGATGACATGCTGCTGTCATCGAACCACACTCAGAGTCTGCCGTGTGGAATCTCTGCCTCGGTCACTCGGTTTCCACCAGTTCGGCCTCTTCGAGCGCTTGTAGGGATTCTATGGCGACCTGAAAATCGGTCGTATCTGCCACCACCGCCCCGTCATGCAGCACGATGGTCCGGTCAGCGTTGCGGGCCACGTTCTGGTCGTGTGTGACGATGATGACGGTCAGGTTGTTCTCCCGGTTAAGCTGACGAAACAGCTTGATCACATCGCGGCTGGTCGACGAGTCCAGGTTGCCGGTCGGTTCGTCCCCCATCAGGATCGACGGTCGATTCACGAGCGCCCGAGCGATGGCCACTCGCTGCTGTTGTCCGCCCGAGAGTTGACTCGGATGATGGTCCATCCGGTCGCCCAGTCCCACACTCTCGAGCGCCTCTTGAGCCCGTTTGTGTCGCTCACGAGCGGAGACTCCCTTGGTATAAAGCAGGGGGAGTTCAACGTTCTCCAGAGCTGTCGTGCGGGCGAGAAGATTGAAGTTCTGAAACACGAACCCGAGATGCTTGTTGCGAAGGTGGGCCCGCTCGTCCTTGGTCATTGTGACGACCTCTTCGCCATCAAGGAGATAGCTTCCATCCGTCGGTCGATCGAGACAGCCGAGCGTGTTCATCAACGTCGACTTCCCGGACCCCGACGGTCCGATCAGCGCGACATACTCCCCGCGCTCAATGCTCAGCGTCGCCTCTTTGAGCGCCTCGACCTGGACTTCACCGAGATCATAGACCTTGCGGACGTCTTTGAGTTCGATCAATGCCATTGAGTCTGAGCCTGCAGAAAGTTGGGATCAATCCTTGCCGAGTCTATCCGGTTTGAGGCCGAAAGGCATGAGTAGACTCAGCGAATGAGCGTTGGTGGACCGTGTGCAGTTCGAGCGTTATCATGCCGGTCCGATTGACGTTTCATGCCTTTCGAGCGTGGTGAGCGATGAAGATTCATGAGTATCAGGCCAAGCAACTATTCGCACAAGCTGGGATCGAGATCCCGAACGGCATCGTCTGCAAGACGGCTGACGAGGCTGCGAAGGCGTATGGCGAGTTGGGGACCAAACTCTGCGTGGTGAAGTCGCAGATTCATGCGGGCGGTCGAGGCAAGGGGCGATTCAAGGAGCACCCCGAGCAGCCGGGTGTGGTGCTGGTGAAGTCGGCTGACGAGGCGAAAGAGAACGCAGCGCGAATGCTCGGCTCAACACTCGTCACCATCCAGACCGGCGAGGAAGGCAAACAGGTCAACCAACTGTACGTCGAGCAGGGACTCGACATCGCCCGTGAGTTGTACTTTGCTGTCATCCTTGATCGCGAAGTCGGCAAGCCGGTCTGCATCGCCTCGGCTGAGGGGGGTATGGCGATTGAGGAGTTGGCGGAGGAACACCCCGAGAAGATCATCCGCGAGCACTTCGACCCGGCGATCGGCTTGCAGCCGTTTCAGGTTCGCAAACTGGGGAATGCACTCGGGCTGGAAGCGACCGCGATGAAGTCAGCCGGCAAACTGCTGCCTCAACTCGGACGATTCTTCGTCGCCAATGATTGCAGCATGCTGGAGATCAACCCATTGGTCGTCACCGGCGATGGACGGCTGCTCGCTCTCGATGCCAAGGTCACGTTCGACGACAACGCCATGTTCCGTCACAAGGACTTCGCAGACCTGCGAGACCTCAGCGAAGAGGAGCCGACCGAAGTGCAGGCCCAAGAGGCCGGGCTGAGTTACGTCAAACTGGACGGCAACATCGGCTGCCTCGTCAACGGGGCCGGCCTCGCGATGAGCACCATGGACCTCATCAAACTGCACGGCGGCGAACCGGCGAACTTCCTCGACGTGGGGGGCGGAGCGAACGTCGATCAGGTGACCGAAGCATTCCGCATCATCCTCGCGGACGAGA
>JAGQPX010000064.1 GCA_020426505.1 Planctomycetaceae bacterium
TCGACAGGTCCATGACCGTATCGGCTCCCCACTTCTCCGCCCACTTGAGCTTCTCGACCTCCTCGTCCGTCCCGCTGGAGACAGGCGACGCCCCCATGTTGGCGTTCACTTTTGTTTTCGACGCGCGCCCAATCGCCATCGGGTCCAGCTGATGCTGGAGGTGGACCTTGTTCGCCGGAATGACCATCCGCCCGGCTGCGACTTCATCGCGAACTTGAACAGCCGTCAGATGTGGTTCCCGTTCCGCTACACGGTGCATCTCACGGGTGATGATGCCCAAGCGGGCATGTTCGAGTTGGGTGACTGGAGTGAAGTCTCGTGGATACGCAACGAAGCGCCCCGTACCGTCAGACTGCTCGAACGATTTGAGTTCTGTGTTTTTTGGGGGCGAAAACCGTACTTTGGCATTGGGACTTGAGGCTTCAGTCGTCTTCCATCCCGCCGGTAGAAAGTTCCATGCAGTCTTCTTTGAAGGCTTCGGCATCCCCTGTGTGTCTGGCGACGCAAACGTGTAGGCCCCATCGGCTCCAGGCGCAATCACGGGCGGTCTGGCGAAGCTGCCAGGGGTCGTCCCTGCGGCGGTCGTCGAAGGATTCTGTCCCAAGGGGGGCAGCGTATATGTGGAAGCGGCGGAATTCTGGCCGTTGTCAGTCATGGAAGGCAGCCTTGCCGAAGCAGCAATGAGATTCAAGAAAGACCGTCCAACGATCGCGAACGGCTACACGTAATCCTAACGGTCACCAGAGCTTTTGCAACGGGCGTTGATGGGACCGAGCTGTCGTCAACGGCCATCAACGATCGACTGGAGTCACATATGCAGTCTGATATGCCACAACCCTGGTACAAGATGACCAAGCTTGAGTGGGCTGTCGTGATCGGCATTGCACTTGGACTCGTTGCAATACTGCTCCCCGCCGTCAGGCGCGCTCGCGATACCGCGCGGCGGACACAATCACGGAACAATCTGAAGAACCTGGGTTTGGCATTATACAACTATCACGATGCCTATTCGGTGTTTCCACCAGGAGGCACAATGATGTCTGACGGCCAAGGTCACTACGGCTGGTTCACACGACTCAAACCGTTTCTCGAAGCGTCACCCTACTATGCCATGATTGACTTCGATCGTGCGTGGGATGATCGAGTGAACCGACACTTGTTTCAAATAACGCCGATGTCCGCAAGGAGGCCCGGCGTTGCAGAATTCGCGACTAAGGATGGATTCGTGCTGACGCACTATTCGGGAAACCCGTCAGTGCTGCATCGAAATTCCTCGGTAACTGTCCGAAACTTCCAGCTGGGGACGAACCACGGGTGGATTCTGGGTGAGGTGGTCGGCAACTTTGAACCATGGGGGTCTCCATTCAATTGGCGCGACGCCGATGATCCATTGAATCGTGGAATCGATTCCTATGGAGGATGGAACGGAGGTGCTCATTTTGTGATGGGAGATGGTTCGGTTCGATTCGTTTCCAACGAGATCACTGAGAGCGTCTCTGAAGCATTCAACGGCGGATTACCCACACCATCACCAGAGTCCACAGATAGACCCGAATACAATTGGAAATACTGGACAAACAACAAAGTCCCGCCTGTCGAGTCCATCCCACTTGATGATCTCGAATGGGACGGACTCGTTCTGACAATTTTCAATCACCATGATGGAGTCCCACGAACGGCCATGATTCAATCGCGAGGGAAAGGCAGTCTCCGTAACCCACGTCTCGAAGATTTGCAGCGAATCGTTGAAGAGTGTCCTGACGTCCGAATCCTGTTCACAAGAATCGATGTTGATGAGCATTCAAGTTCGCTCCTCACGCAGTTGCCGCAACTCAACGTCTTATCGGCTTCCACCGTTTCAGTCACACCCGAAGTGCTCGCCAACCTGAAGCAGATGAATCATCTGGAAGAGTTGATCATCGGCGAGCTTGATCCTGACGATCGATCCGAGCTTCAATCACATCTGCCGGGAGTGCTGATCGATGTCAAGTCAGAGCCGAGGTCGATACGTAGCGAACGATGACCAAAGGGAGTTCCCCTTTCAGGTCGATTCCAGCGTTTCTGGAAACTGAAGCATTTCAATTGGTCTTCGAGTCAATACGATTGAGTGTTCAGTCGATGACATCGTTCTCCGCGATCGCCCCCGAAGATGAGCACCGCCAAGGTCCAATACGTTGCCCCTCCCGCTGCACCGGCAATCCATCGGTATGGCATGTTGCTGGCCTTCGTGTTGCAGTCGCTCGGCGTCATTGTGGCAATCGTTCTTGCGTGGCAGTACGGAGGCATCGATCTGCTGTCATTCAGCCTGATGATCGCGGGCATTCTGTCGACTGCCTTTGGGATCACGATTGGCTATCACAGACTGCTCACGCATCGCTCATTCGAAACCTACAGGCCGCTGTATCTGATGTGGATGGTGCTCGGAGCGCTCGCCGTACAAAAGTCGCCTTTGGAATGGTGCGCCACGCACCGCAAGCATCACGCCGTCAGCGATGAGCCCGAATATCCACACTCGCCCCACTATCATGGTGAGGGATTCTGGAATTCGCTGCGGGGGTTCTTCTACGCTCACATCGGCTGGCTGATCACCGGACACATCATCTATACCGACCAAAGCAAATACGTCCCCGACCTGATCGCCGACCCGGTGGCGGTCTGGATTCACCGCACTTGGGAGTTCTTCTGGGTGCCGCTCAGTTTGGCCATCCCGACAGTTATTGCCGGCGCTATCTCAGGCACATGGCACGGAGCCTTGATGGGATTCTTGTGGGGCGGTATTGTGCGGACCTTTATCGTTCACCACATCACGTTCTCCACAAACTCGTTGGCTCACCTGTTTGGAAAACAACACTTCCAGACAAACGACCAGTCCCGTAACAACCCTCTGTGTGGAATCATGTGTGCAGGCGAAGGCTGGCACAACAACCATCACGCCTTCCCCACCTCGGCCCGGCACGGCTTGCTCTGGTGGCAATTCGATCTCAGCTGGATCGTCATCCGCCTGATGGAACGCCTCGGCCTCGTCTGGAACGTCCAACTCCCTAGTGAGCAGGCAATGGCCCGTAAGCGCATCGCTTAGCAGACCGCATTGCGATCATCATTGGTTGTGCACCGACAGCCTCTGCGGGCTCCGCGAACTCTGCAGTCAATCACAACAGTGATGCGTTTGCGTCAGCGTGAGTCTCTGCCTATGCTCTGTGCCGAAAACGTGATTTCAGGAGAACACCATGTCTTATGATGTTTACGGAGTTGGCAACGCACTGGTCGACATTCAGGCACATGTCAGCGATGAAGTTCTGGCCGAATTGGATTATGCCAAGGGCATCATGACGCTCGTTGATGAGGACACGCAGCAGCAGGTGCTGGAGATCATCGGAGATGCGGACACTCACCGATGTGCAGGCGGGTCGGCTGCCAACACGATCATGGGCATCGCCGACTTCGGCGGCAAAGCGGCCTACTGCGGCAAGACGGGCCGTGATGAGGTGGGCGAGTTCTTCCTGAAGGACATGCGAGAGATGGGCGTGGCCATCGACGTGACGCCTGCCGATGACGGGCAGACCGGCACCTGTGCGGTGCTCATCACCAAAGATGCCCAACGCACCATGCTGACTTACCTTGGCGTGTCGCCGACGCTCTCGCCGGACGACATTGAGGAAGCCGAGATCCAACAGGCGAAATACGTGTACATCGAAGGCTATTTGTTCACTGGCGATACCACCCGGGCTGCGGCCCTGCACGCGATGGAACTCGCCAAGGCCAACGACGTCAAAGTCGCATTCACGGTTAGCGATCCGTTTCTCATTCAGTACCACAAGGATGAGTTCTGGAGCCTGATCGAGGGACCGGTCGATTTGCTCTTCTGCAATCTCGAAGAGGCACGGGCCCTGACCGGCAAGCACGATGCGATCGATTGTGCCCACGAGATCCATCAGCACGCAGAGAACGTAGCACTCACACTCGGCGAGGATGGATCGCTATTGATGCACGACGGTGAGTCGATCCCGATCGAAGGTGTGAACGTCGAGGCGGTTGACACCACGGGAGCCGGCGATATGTATGCAGCGGCGATTCTCTACGGCATCACTAACGGTCTGACCTGGAAACAGTCGGGCCACCTCGCCTCTCACGCATCGTCCCGCATCGTCTCCCAACTCGGTGCCCGTCTGCGCGAGCCATTCACAAAGGCTGAGACCGACGAGTTGCTCAATGGTGTCTGAGCATTGGGTGGCACCTCACGCAAGGATGTCATGGACCACGGTGCCGTGCACGTCTGTCAGCCGAAAATCGCGGCCTTGGAAGCGGTAGGTCAGCCGCTTGTGGTCGATGCCCAGCAGATGCAGCATGGTCGCGTGGAAGTCGTGCACGTGCACCGGGTTCTCGGTGATGTTGTAGGAGAAGTCGTCGGTCGCTCCGTACGTCAGGCCCCGTTTGATGCCGCCACCTGCCATCCAGACCGTGAAGCAGCGCGGGTGATGATCACGTCCGTAGTCGTCGATGCTCAGCGCCCCCTGACAATACACGGTGCGACCGAATTCGCCTCCCCAGACCACGAGTGTGTCTTCGAGCAGACCTCGCTGCTTGAGGTCAAGCACGAGCGCCGCTGACGCCCGGTCGGTCGCAGGGGCGAGCATGCTCATGTACATCGGCAGGTGTTGATGGTGATCCCAGCCTCGCTGAAACAGCTGGATGAACCGGACACCGCGCTCGGCAAGTCGACGTGCCAGCAAACAGTTGTGAGCGTACGTTCCCGGCTGTTTGGCTTCTTCGCCGTAGAGATCGAACGTGCTTTGCGGCTCCTGCGAGACATCGACCAGATCGGGCACCGTGGTTTGCATGCGGAACGCCAACTCATACTGAGCGATCCGCGTCGCGATCTCCGGGTCGTGTGTCTGATCGAGTTTGAGCCGGTTGAGACTGTTGATGTCAGAAACGATCCGCTCGCGGGTTGAGCCATCGATGCCATCGGGGTTGGAGAGAAACGGCACCGGGTCGCCTGTCGACTGAAACTTAACCCCCTGATACCGCGATGGCAGGAACCCGCTGCCCCACAAGCGGTCGTACAAAGGCTGCCCCATGTTGCCGGACGTGAGCGTGATGAACGACGGCAGATTCTCATTCATCGAGCCGAGCCCGTAAGCGAGCCAACTCCCCATGCTCGGTCGACCGGCCAGTTGTGCCCCGGTCTGGAAGAAGGTAATCGCCGGGTCGTGATTGATCGCCTCGGTGTACATCGACCGCACGAAGCACAGATCATCCACCAACTGAGCCGTGTACGGCATCAGTTCGCTGATGTTGGCTCCCGATTGTCCGTAACGCTGGAACTTGTACCGGGACATCGCGATCGGAAAACTCTCCTGCGTCGCCGTCATCCCGGTCAGCCGCTGACCCTGCCGGATCGAGTCCGGTAGCTCAGTCCCCTGCAACTCCCGCAGCCCCGGCTTCTCGTCAAACAGGTCCATCTGCGAGGGAGCCCCCGACTGAAACAGATAGATGATCCGCTTCGCCTTCGGAGCAAAGTGCGGCGGACTCACTTCACGCTCAGCAGCCGTGCCCCCGACCGAGGCATCTGCGTTCAACAGCGACGCCAGCGCAGCCGTCCCCACCGCTGTTGACATCCGCGCCCCAAACTCACGCCGTGAGAGCTGCGGCTCATCATGAGTTGATTCAGAGTCCATCACGTATTCCTCAACAAAAAAGGAGGAACACTGATTCTCACTGATTGACACTAAATTCTATCCAGCGAATGAACGCCCCAAAGCAATTAGTGCAGATTAGTGACGATTAGCGTTCCGATTTCTCGCAATTGTATTGTAAGTCGATCATTTCTCATGCTTATTCCTTCGTCACGACCTCATCCAGATTGAGGATCACGCTCGCAATGGACGTGTAGGCGGCCAGTTCCGCGGGGTCGAGTGATGGCTCGATTGGCGACTCGCCGATGTCGAGGAGGCTTTGCGTGGCCTGTGTGTTTGCTGCGTAGTGTCGGTGATGCCGCTGGAGGGACTCGTTGAGAATCGATTGCTCTTCGTCCGATGGGTGTCTTCCCGCTGCGCGGATGAACATCGATGTGATGCGAGCTTCATGAGTATCTGCATCAAGTAGTGCCTGTTGGGCAAGCACGCGAGCCGCTTCGACGAAGGTCACGTCGTTCATCAATGTGAGGGCCTGCAACGGGGTGTTCGTGCGACTGCGACGGACGATGCACGACTCACGAGTCGTCGCATCAAAGACCGCCATCGTCGGGTTCGACACGGTCCGTTTGACGAACGAATACAGGCTGCGTCGGTACAGGTCCGGCCCCGTGCTGCGCTCGTAGGAAGTATCCGAGGCAATCTCGCTCCACAGTCCGTCCGGCTGATACGGTTTGACCGATGGGCCGCCGAGCCGTCGTTGTAGCAGGTCACTCGCCGACAGTGCCACGTCACGAATCGTCTCGGCAGACATGCGAAAACGCGGGCCGTGTGCGAGCAGGCGGTTCTCGGGATCAATCGCCACCAGCTCAGGTGAGGCTGCTGAGGATTGTCGATACGTCGCACTTGTGACGATCAGGCGGTGCAGGCCTTTCGTGTCCCACCCATTGCTGACATACTCACTCGCCAGCCAGTCGAGCAGGTCCGGGTGCGACGGGCGTTCCCCCTGGATGCCGAAGTCTTCGGACGTCTTGACCAGTCCCGTACCGAAGAATCGTTGCCACTCACGATTGACAGCCACTCGCGCTGTCAGCGGATGAGCCGGGTCGAGCAGCCATTCTGCGAGTGCCAGTCGATCGTCGCCCACCGGTTGAGGCGACCGGCTAAACACCTCAGGCACCGAGGCGGAGACCGGCTCGGTCGGTCGCTCGTAACTCCCGCGATCCAGCACGAACGTCTCCCGCTCTTCGGTTGACTCGACCATGACCATTGTGGTCGGCAGTTCCTTCACGTACTGCTGGCGTTGATTCTTCAGTTTCCTCAGTTCGGCGTACGGTTGAGTGACATCGTCCGGCCCTGCCTCACGCAAGAAGTGTTCACGGATCTTCTCGACTTCATGGGGTGTGCGTACGGATGCCGGCTTCCTGACCAGTACGTCGACTGGGTCAGCAACGGAGACAACCTGGATTTCGTTCTCAGAGAGCACCCCGTCATACACCCGCACGTCGGCGATGTCTCCGGCGAACGGACGCGCTGTCCCGGTTGATCCGATCCGGAGTGGCTCTTTTGATTCCATCGATTGATTCAACAGATCGAGGAGCACCGTTTGCTCCTGAGGCACGCCGTCGATGGAAATGCGGACGCCTTTCGCCACGCGTGAGCCGTCGTAGGTCATCAGTACGTGTTGCCACTGCTCGGGAGCGAGCTTGGCCTTCGTCTCCACTCGCAGGGCATCATCCAGCCAGCGTTTGGTGAGCCAGACCTGCACGCGTCCGTCCTCGAAATGGAGTGCCCAACCTGTTCGTTGGAATCCATCCTCCACCCGCGACACGATGCCACCGCTCCCGTCGCCGCGCGGCTTGACCCACGCCGAGATGGTGAACTCGTCAAAGTATCCAAAGTTCGCGAGGTCCCCCGCATCGACGAACTGCTCGCCGTTCAGACGCAGCGCAGGACGTTCCTCATCGACGAACTCCGCCTCGCCAGTCGACATGCTGGGCGATGGTGCCTCGTCCGCATCGCTCTCGTCCGCATCGCTCTCGTCAGTGGCCGAAGTTGCATCCTGTTCAGGTGTGACACTCGGTTGCAGGCCCCGAACAAGTGGGAACCGAGCCAGCAGTCCATCCGTGATTGTCCAATCAATGGGGGACTGTTCGTCACGCTGGGCAGTTGCTTGCTCCCACTCCTGTTGTGCCTGTTCACGCGATTCGGCTCCTCGATTCCAGTTCGTCTCTGCGCTGGCAAGCCGAGTATCGAGGTTGGTCAACTCCTGCTGTTGCATTTCGTTTGGCGAGAGAATGTAGGGCGGCGAGTTTCCCGCCTTCAATGCACGTCCGCTTTCCGGCACGTTGTTGAAGTATGCGTAGAGTTGGTAGTACTCCTTCTGTGAGATCGGATCGAACTTATGATCATGACAGCGAGCGCATCCGATCGTCAGGCCGAGCCAGACGGTGCCTGTCGTGTCCACGCGATCGACCACGTACTCGACCTGAAACTCTTCTGGGATGCTGCCCCCTTCGGAGTTGGCCCGGTGATTGCGATGAAACCCGGTCGCGATCTGTTGATCGAGCGTCGCATTGGGTAGCAGGTCACCGGCCAGCGTTTCGACTGTGAACTGATCGAACGGCTTGCCTGCGTTGAGGGCAGCAATCAGCCAGTCACGCCAGCGGGACATGTCCCTAGAGCCGTCCGTCTGATACCCGCTCGTATCGGCATACCGGGCAGCGTCCAGCCACGCGACGGCCATGTGTTCGCCGTACGAGGGAGACGCCAGTAACCGGTCGACCAGCTGCTCGTATCGATCGGGCGAAGTGTCCGTCAGAAAGGTTTCGATCTCCTCCGGTGTCGGCGGGAGTCCTGTGAGGTCGAGTGTGACTCGTCTCAGAAGCGTTGCCGCTGACGCCTCGGCCGAAGGCGTGAGTTGCCGCTTGTCCAGATTGGCAAGCACGAACGCATCAATGCTGTTCCGACGCCACGTCGGCTGCGATACCTCCGGCAGTGATGATCGCTGCACTGGCTCGAATGCCCAGTGTCCTTCCCACTCGGCTCCCTGCTCGATCCAACGTTTCAGCAGAGCAATTTGGTTGTCCGTGAGTTGACGCTCAGCATCCGGCGGCGGCATGCGAACGTCCGGATCGTCGGACGTGATTCGCCGATACAGTTCACTCGCTTCCGGGTCCCCTGCGACAACGATCGAGTGGCCGTCATGTTCAGAGAACAGTCCGTCCTCAGTGTCGAGTCGGAGATCCGTCTGCCTTGCATGCGCATCCGGACCATGACAAGCAAAGCACGCATCCGACAATAGGGGCCGGACATCTACATTGAAACGGACTCGATCTTCAGACTGAGCCGAATTCCTCGAAGGAAACAGCGTCAGCGTGAACACCATGACCAGCAATACACGTTTCATGGAGACGAACTCGATGCAGGTACACGATTCGCAAGTGAGCCGCAGTCATAATAACACGAGGATGGACCGCTCTACAGCGAAACCTGGTACCGCATCCGGGAGGAACTTCTGCTGAGCATGGTGGCTATTGATCCCGTACCACTCCGGCAGTCCCCCAGTAGTTGTAGCTGAGAGTTCTGAAGCCAGGGAGATACATAGTCTCCAGCGAATCGATCTGGAAGCCACTGTCTTCAATCAGCGAAGGAATCGGTCGATTGACGTTGCAGCCACCTGCAAACCGTTTCCAGACCGGGTTGATGCGATTCTGCCAGCGGCGAACGCTGACATCCGGTGCGGCTCCATGCTCGCAGAAGATGAGCTTGCCTTCCGGTCGCAGCACACGCGCCATACCCCGTAGTGCCCGCTCGACGTCAACGATTGTGCAGAGGGTGTAGGTAACCAGCACAGTGTCGACCGATGCATCGTCGAGTGGAATCTGTTCGCCGGGCAGATCAAGAATCTCGACCTCCATGTCGAGCGCGCGTGCGGTCTGTTTCGCCCGCTGTCGCATCTCGGCAGCCGGCTCCAGCCCCCAGAGTTTGGTGACCTTGTCGCGATCGTAATATGGCAGGTTGAGCCCAGTCCCCATGCCGATCTCCAGCACACGTCCTTCGGCGTGCGGCACGACCTTCTCACGCTGTCGCGCGATTGGCCGGGTACCACACGCCAGATGTTGCAACCGCGGGAGAACGTACTTCGAGTAAAGTCCCATCCTAAACATCAAGCGGCGACGACTCAGGATCGTGCCCTTGCAGGTCGAGCTTGCCCCAGAGTGCGATGAGGATGACTGTCCCAATGACTGCTGCAACGGTCAGGATGGAAGCCTTGGTCGTCTCCCCATACAGCCAGTACCCCGTTGCGAATAAGGCCGTGTAAATGGCAGCACAACCAACGAGCATACAAATGATGCCGACGCCGATGCTCGCTCCGTCTCCCTCCTTGGCGATGGACTCACCGTCAGCTGCGGCCTGATCAATCACTCGTTGCCATCCTGGTCCTCCGGGATGCACCAACCGATAGAACTTGCGGAGCTTGGCTTGGTCATCCGCAGGCGTCACCACCGTTGCGATAATCCAGGCCAGTGTGGTGACGACGACGCCCGCGACGAGTTTCACCCAGGATTCCAACCCCTCCGGTGCCCAGAAGGCGGCCCACACCGCAACCACGAATGAAACGGTCATGGCGACGATTTCACTGTACGGATTGATTCGCCACCAGAACCACCTCAGTATGAACAACAAGCCGGTTCCAGCACCGATCTGCAACAGGATGTCGAAGCCTTGCTTGGCGTTTTGCAGGTACATTGCCAATGCGCCAGCCAGAACCATGATGCCGACGGTCGATACTCGACCGATAGTCACGAGTTCCTTCTCTGGGGCATCCGGATGGATGAACCGCTTCCAGAAGTCATTCACCACATAGGACGAACCCCAGTTGAGATGTGTGGACACGGTCGACATAAATGCAGCTGCCAACGAGGCAACGACTAGACCTAGCAACCCGTGCGGCAGATACGTCAGCATGGCCGGATACGCGAGGTCGTGTTTGATTTGAGTCTCGGGCAAATGTGGGAAGGCTTCTCGCAAGCTGTCGAGATCGGGATAGACGATCATCGATGCGAGAGCCACGATCATCCACGGCCAGGGACGCAGTGCGTAGTGGGCAGCATTGAAGAACAAAGTAGCACCGGTTGCATGGGACTCGTTCTTAGCAGCCAACATTCGCTGAGCGACGTATCCGCCCCCGCCCGGCTCTGCTCCCGGATACCACACGCTCCACCACTGAACGGCCAGAGGCATAATCAGAAGTGTGATGAGAACGTTCCGACTTTCTGCCGTTGAGAAATCAAACGCCGGTAACATCGGGGTCTTGTTCGCAACAATTTCGTGCGAGATCAATGCGCTCATGCTGCCGACGTCCGGGTGATTAAGTGCGACGATGGCCGCACCGATGGAGCCAACCATTGCCACGATAAACAACAAAAAGTCCGTCAGTAGCACGCCTTTCAAGCCTCCCATGGCACTGAAAATCACGGCCACAGTCGATGCAATGAGCACTGTCGTGATCGGATTGAATCCAAACATCGTCGCACTGATCTTGATGCCGGCAAGCGTCACATTCGCCATCACGATCACGTTAAAGAACACGCCGAGATAGATCGCACGAAACCCACGCAGAAATGCTGCCGGCTTACCGCTGTAGCGAAGTTCATAGAATTCCAGGTCGGTGGTGACCCCCGAACGTCGCCAGAGTTTGGCGTAGACAAAGACGGTCAACATGCCGGTCAGGAGAAACGCCCACCAGACCCAGTTGCCGGCGACGCCGTTTTCGCGAGTGATGTCGGTCACAAGCAGCGGAGTGTCTGCGGAGAAGGTTGTTGCGACCATCGAGAAGCCGAGGAGCCACCAGGGCATGTTGCGGCCGGAGAGAAAGAAGTCCGCTGAACTCTTGCCGGCCTGTCGGCTGACAACAGCACCGATCACAAGTGTGATGGCGAAGAATCCAAAAACGATTGCCCAGTCGATGAATTCGAGTTGCATACGGGGTGACTTTCTGTGACTGATGCTCGTGTGCCACGGCTGTGTCAGCCGTGTCGGTGGCCGATCATGTTCGACATGTTGCACTGCCGACACGGCAGTGGCACAGATATTGACTATTCGACGGTCGATACGCGGCTGGCACGACCATCGGTGCTGAAGGTTGAGAGCCTTACTGGACCGACCACGGCAACGGGGCCGGTGTATTTGGGGGATTGAACTGTCGGATCGCTGCCATCGGTTGTGTAGCGGATTTCGAGACCCGGATACTCGGTGCTGGCGGAGAGCATGCCATTCTCGATGACGCTGCCCGGAGGTGGCAGACGGTACTGAGTGCCCCCGAAGATGCTGTCGAGCCGAGGCAACTCGCGACGTCCCAGGCGATTGGCAAACTCGTTCCAGGCAGCTTGAGTGGCTGCATCATGGGCTTCGAGATCGTCCGTTTTCGCCCAGTCTGGCTGGGCCGCCCAGGCGCGCTCGGCGAGGCCGATCTGTTTGGGGTACACGTAGTACTCCAGCATCTCCGGTCCGTGAATCGTCTCGCACCAGATCTGTCCCTGCATGCCGAGGATGTTCGCCCAACCCTCATCGGTCAGCGACTCCCGCTCCTCGTACATCTGCTCACGATCGTAGGGTTGCCCGAAGGCATCGACCCGAGTGGACTTGAACACGTCTTCGGGCACGAACTCGAACGGGCTGCGGGCATCGATGAACCCGCCCCATGTCAGCCCCGGCTCCAGCGGGTCCTTGTTGTAGGCGAGGTCGAAGTACAGGTTGGAGACACAGCAAAGCACGACCGGATAGCCTGCGTTAGCGAAGCGGGCACTCAGGTCCTCGTTGCCTCGCAGGTTGTTCCACACGTACGGAATGAGCTGACCGCCTGCGAACTCAGGCACCGGGTTGTCGACCGGCTTGCCGTCGACCGTGACATGATCGAGCGCTGCCTCCTGCCAGCAGGCGGCCTGCAGATTGTGCGCCTCAATGATCTCGATGATCCGTTTGACAAAGTGGTTCTTGAGTCCATTCGGTCCGTCAATCTCGGGATGCTTCTCAAGGAACGCAGCTGCTCTCGGTGATTCGACCCACACGCCGCGAGGAACTTCATCAGCGCCGAAGTGCCAGACGTCGAGCTGCACACCCGCCTCCGCGAACATCTCTTCCAAGTTACGAATGACTGTCTCAGCGAAGCGATACAGCGGTTCGTCGACGACGTTGGTTGCGTTGTCGAGAAACCCCTGAGCTGAGATGTAACGTGACGTGTCGTCCGGATCGTAGATTTGGTACTTGAGAGCTTCGTCGGTCTGACCGGACTCCCAGAGTCGTCGGCCTCTTTCTTTCATGGCGATGATCGCTGCCCGTGCGTGTGCAGGCATGTTGATCTCGGGGATCACGTCGATATGCAGGGCGTGCGCGTGCTTGATGATCTCGATGAAGTCGTCTCGTGTGTAGAAGCCCGTGCCGTGTGAAGGGACTTCTCGAAACGGCCCGACTCCATAGGTCGGATGCAGGACGCCCTCGTGCGTCGAGGTGTGAGCCCGTCCGCCGCCGATTTCCGTCAACTCGGGCAATTCGGGAATGTCGATTCGCCAGCCCTCGTCGTCGCTGACCTGAAAATGGAACTTGTTCAGCTTGTAGAATGCCATGCGGTCCAGCAGCATCAGGATGCTCTCCTTGCTGTGGAAGTTGTGCGACACATCGATGTGTTGCCCGCGATACTCGAAGCGTGGGGCATCTTCGATCTGCACGAACGGGATGACAGGTCGAGTGTTCCCGCCAGCGAAGGCAGTCGGCGGCAGGAGTTGCAGCAATGTCTGAATGCCGTAGAACACGCCGTCCGCATCCGCACCGACGATATCGATGCCCGTCTTCGTGTCGACAGTCAGGGTATAAGCTTCGCTGCCTTTGTTCATCGCCTTGCCATCGACGGTGACGTCACCCACTCGGAGAGTCATTCTCGCAGCTGCAGACGAGTTGCCGACCTCTGTGTCTAATGCCTTGCCCAAGACCGGTTCCAGCATCCGCGCGAGGTAAGCGGCATCACCTTCCAGCCCTGCCTCGTGACGGATCGTCCAGTTGCCGTCCAGCCGCATCAGGTGATTCTGTTCCTTGTAAACAACCGGTGTCGGGGTGACCTTGCTCACCTGGCTGGCGGGTAACAGCGAAAGCTTCTGATTCTGTTCATGCAGATAAGCAGGCGTCGGCACGGGCGTGAGATCAAGATCACCCCGTGATAACTGCTCCGGACGTGTGAAGGGAGTGACCTGCATCTCACCAATGACGGTCGGTGGCTCCTCAACTCCTTTCTCATCCTCGAAGACGATATACAACCCGGACGGAGCCCAGCTCGGCTTATTGATCGGTTCGACGCCCCGATACTCAAACGTGAACGTCTCACCGGGTTGCACCGGCTCGAACTTGTCCGCCGGTTGCAGTTTGTGCAGGTCACCACTGAAGTGCGTGATCTTGACCGTGTCGGGGATCTCGAGCATCGGCTCGAATGTCGCCATGTGGAGCATGTTGAAGTAGATCGTCCATCCGTTCGCAGGCAACGCAGTGTCGCCGTTGTTGGTGATCTCCCAGCGACCGAGATGCGACGCGGAGTCCTTCGCGTTCTCGATCAAGGTCCAGCGAATCGACAGATCACCCCCATCGGGATGTTTGTTCGATCCCTCATCGGCCCCCCTCAACAGGGCCGTGCAGAGCGTGAGTCCAAAAATGAATAACGTCCGCCTGATCCACTCTCGCTGCCGCATTGATGTGCCTCTCTGTTCTGTCGTTCGCGCAGGATGCGATGCCGCACATACTAACCGGGAGACCCCTCTGACGACCAGCCGCACGCAACGGTGCTAACCTGAGACCGCACCAAACCCGTTACATGCTCGATCGGCTGATTGACGAACTCGACGCCTTCGGCCGATCATCGCCCGACTCGCGAAGCCGTCAACGATGGCATCAAAAAAGCCCGGCCTCTCACAAGAGGTCGGGCTGGGGGTGCGGTCTGATCGGGTGGGATCAGTAGAGGTCGCTGTCGCCGCCGTGGCCGCCTTTGTCGTCCTTGGGGGCTTCGGCGATGAGAGCGTCACTGGTCAACAGGAGGGTCGCAACGCTGGCTGCGTTCTGCAGGGCGGTACGGGTCACTTTGACCGGGTCGATGACGCCCGCTTTGACGAGGTCTTCGTAGGTGTCGGTCGCGGCATTGTAGCCTTCGTTGCCCGACTTCTCGGAGACCTTCTCGCAGATGACCGAACCGTCCATGCCGGCGTTGTTGGAGATCTGCGTGAGAGGTGCACGGCAGGCGCGACGAATGATGTTGTAGCCAACTTCTTCGTCGTGCGTGAGTTTGCCGGGGTCGACCGACATCGACGTCCGCAGCAATGCCACGCCGCCGCCCGGGAGAATGCCCTCTTCGACCGCTGCACGAGTGGCGTGCAGAGCGTCTTCGACGCGGGCCTTCTTTTCTTTCATTTCCGACTCGGTCGCAGCGCCAACGTTCACCTGAGCCACGCCGCCGGACAGCTTCGCGATCCTCTCTTCCAGCTTCTCACGATCGTAGTCACTGGTCGAGTTCTCCAACTCGCGACGGATCTGATCGATACGAGCCTTGATGTCGTCCGAGCTACCGGCACCCTCGATGAGCGTCGTGTTGTCCTTATCGACGACCACCTTCTTCACGCGACCCAGATCGCTGAGTTGGATGTTCTCCAGCTTGATGCCGAGGTCCTCGAAGATGGCCTGTCCGCCACACATGATGGCGACGTCTTGCATCATGGCCTTGCGACGATCGCCGTAGCCGGGAGCCTTGATGGCAGCGACCTTGAAGGTACCACGTAGCTTGTTGATCACGAGGGTCGCGAGAGCTTCGCCTTCGACGTCCTCAGCAATGATCAATAGCGGCTTGCCAGACTGGACGACCTTCTCCAATACCGGAACGAGGTCCTTGATGTTGGTGATTTTCTTCTCATGAACAAGCACGTAGGCATCTTCGAGAACGACTTCCATGCTCTGCGGATCGGTCACGAAATAGGGTGACAGGTATCCACGATCAAACTGCATGCCCTCGACGACATCGAAGTCGGTCGCAAGTGACTTGCCTTCCTCAACCGTGATGACGCCGTCCTTGCCGACCGCTTCCATAGCATCTGCGAGGATGTTGCCGATCGTGTCATCGCCGTTGGCAGCGACTGTGCCGACCTGAGCGATGGCCTTCTTATCACGACACTCAATAGCCAAACCGTGCAACTTCTCGACGATGTCGGTGACCGCCTTATCCATGCCACGCTTCATCTCCAATGGAGAGACGCCAGCGACAACTGCTTTGAGGCCCTCGGTGTAGATGGCCTCGGCCATGATGGTGGCAGTGGTGGTGCCGTCACCCGCGTTGTCGGAGGTCTTGCTGGCAACCTCACGCACCATGCGGGCGCCCATGTCTTCGAACTTGTCACCCAACTCGACTTCACGAGCAACGGTGACGCCGTCTTTCGTGACAGTTGGCGAGCCGAAGGACTTTTCGAGAATCACGTTGCGGCCTTTGGGGCCGAGTGTCACACGGACAGCCTTGGCGAGCTTGCTCACGCCGCGGCGAATGGCTTCTTGTGCCTCTTGATCGAAGGCGATCATTTTGGCCATGGGAGTGTCTCCTGTGTCTTGGGGTTATCAGTTGTCAGTATTCAGTTGTCAGTTTAGGCGCCAATCGGTTGTGAGCATCGGTGACCACAGACAACTCAGTAGGTGGCGAGGATGTCACTCTCGCGGAGCAGCAGGTACTCGGAATCGCCGATCGAGATTTCATCTCCCGCATAGGAGCTGAAGATCACACGATCACCTTCCTTAACCGTGAGAGGAGTCTTCGTGCCATCGTCCTTAACATGGCCATCACCGACCGCGACGATCTCACCACGTTGCGGCTTATCCTTGGCTGAATCCGGAAGGACGATCCCTCCCGCTGTCGTCGACTCCGCTTCCTGACGCTTCAGAACAACCTTGTCCCCCAAAGGGACGATTCGACTTCCGCCAGACTTGGCTTTCTTTGCCATTGATCTCTACCTCGGTTTCCGCTCAGTACTGACAAATGGTGTATTCATGAACCGCGCGGATTATCTCCGTGCGGATGCGACCGGCCTTCGATCGCGAATTGCGTGCCAAGCCTATGTAAACCACAAGCAACGACATCACAGTGGCTTGTGTCGCCGGTGTTGCCATCAGCTCCTGTCGAAATGTGATTATGCCGGACAAAAACTGCTTCGCCGCTGCCATTGTGGCAGAATGGCGCCGGACACCAAATCCCCACCAACCATCAGGAGACGTGACTGTCAGATTGTCTTCAGATTCGAAAAATCGCTAGACTTATTGCAACCCGCAGAATTGACAGAATGGCAATAATGGGTACTTTAGCATGTGTCAGATCGATCGGCCTTGAGGCTGAGGTACGCTAACCCTCAACCCTCCGGCAGCCCACACGCTCTCACAACCGTGTTCTCTCCAAAGGGATGCCGGACTGTGAGCGTTGACATTTCTCTGACCCACCCTCCCTCACTCGTGCGGATGCTGGTGGAACGTGCCGAGAGCTTGGCCACCCGCGGAAGATGGAGTGACGCACGCGCACTCTTCTCAGCTGCGATCACGGCCGACCCCTCACCCGCTGCCCGCATTTCATTCGGTGTGTTCCTCGCCGAGCGCAACATGGATGACGAGGCCATTCTGCAACTGGAACAGGCTTGGGAGGAAGCGAAGTTGCGAAACCGGGCTGACTTGCGTGCGATCTGTTGCCAGAACCTGTCGAACATTTACCGGCGACGAGAGAACACGACGCTGGCTACTCAGTTTCAACAACTCGCAACAGCGGCCGAGATGGAAACTGAACAATTCCATACAGAAGCATCTCTTTCGAGTGGAATGCTGACATGCTCGGCAAATCGATTCTCGGATGACTCCGAACTTGAACCAGCCATGAGTCTTTTCGCCGGAGCCGCTAGAACATGCGGTAATGACCTTCCAGCACGAGCAACAATCGAAGCCAACACAGGAGTCACACTGGCCCGGATGCACCGGACTGGCCTGGCCCTGCAACGACTGGTGAAAGCACATCGACTTCACCGTGACGCAGGCGATCTTGCGGGGTGCGCCCACGATCTCCTCAACATCGGACACCTGCTTCAGGCTCGGTCACGCCATGTCGAGGCCCATCGTTGCTTCCGCCTCGCTGCCGAACTCTTCACGCGGCTGGAATCGACCGTCCAGGCCGACGCTTCGACGCAATTCGCTCTTGAGGCTCTGCGAGTAAAATCCATCGAATCATGCAATCCGGCCTGGAATTGATTCTTGGCCAACCTCCCCGCTGAGGCTGGACAGTTCAACCCGGTTCGTGCTGGGCGTCGTGTTGAGCAAGGTCGCATTAGGAACGAACGCGATCAATTGTTCGAAGAGTTTGCTACACTGAGAGGCGACAGACATTTCCGCCATTCGCAGGGAGCTACCGTGTCGACTCTTCTTGTCGTGGATGATTCGGCCGTCGATCGAAAGCTCGTCAGCGGACTGTTATCGCGCGAACTAGGATGGTCGGCCGTTTCTTGTGAGAACGGGAAAGAGGCGCTGGCGTTACTTGAGCCTCCATTGCCGGATCTTATCGTCACCGACCTGCAAATGCCGGAGATGAACGGACTCGAACTGGTCGAGATGGTCAAAGATGAGTGGCCCTTTATTCCTATCGTATTGCTGACTGCCAAGGGGAGCGAACAGATCGCCGCTGACGCTCTGCGTCGGGGTGCTGCGTCATATGTGCCGAAGAGACGTCTTGGGCAAGATCTGGTTGATGCTGTTCGCCGGATTCTGTCCTACGTTGACTCCGACCGGACGAGTCTTCGGCTCAATCATTACCTGTGCGAAAGCACGCAGGTCTTCGACTTGCGAAACGACTTGGACCAATTGGAGCAGCTCGCACGTCACATTCAGCAACAGCTGCGATGTCTGCCGCTCAGCGATGAGACAGAACGCCTGCGGGTCAGCCTCGCACTCGAAGAAGCCCTCAGGAACTCGTGTCTGCACGGCAATCTGGAGATGGACAATCCCTCCAAAATGGACCGTGAACAACTCCTGCAGATGATCAAGAGACGATCGTCGGAGCGTCCCTACTCACAACGGCATCTTCGGGTCACAGTCCGCATCGATCGCGATTCCGCCTCGTTTACCGTTCAGGATGAAGGCGTCGGATTTGACCATCAGGCACGACTGAAAGCCGCCGTGCTGGACGACCAGGAGCACGCATCCACGCGTGGTCTCGCTCTCATGCGAACGATCTTTGACGAAGTCTCCTTCAACAGCACGGGCAACCAGATCACGCTCGTCAAACATTCCATCACCGCTGACGACCTCTTGGACGACGATGGATCGCAATGACAACCCGACGACGGAGCCGGGTTGCATCGGGTCTAACTACATGAACAAAGGTCCGTTGCTGCTCTCCAACCCTGCCTTGATGAAGTCGATGGTGTTCATCCGAGTGCCTTTCTGAATCAGTCGTGTGATGAAATCGAATATGGCTTGAGCTGAATCCGTTGTTTCAATCTTGTGCAGACTCCTCTGCCGAGTCTTTGAACCCGGTCAGCATGATGGCCCAGAGGTCTTCGTACTTGCTGACCCAACGTTCGTAGATCAGCCTGAGTGGAATGGCGTTAATCGAGTTGACCCGCTGACGTCCCTCGCTCCGCGTCAACACGAGGTTCGCACTGCGAAGCACATCAATATGCTTCATGACGCCAAAGCGGCTGAGGTGCGGAAACTGCTCGACGATCTCGGTCGTGGTCCGTGGTCCGTTTCGTAGAGAGTCGAGAATGTCTCTGCGAGTCTTATCTGCCAGCGCTTTCCAGACAGCATCCAGGTCCGCCGGAACTTGCCCGGCCTCTTTACCCGTTGAGTCTCGTGACTTCCTGCCCATCGTTATTGCTTCTGGCTCAGCACAGAGTTTCGCAGCCGGCGAATTGTCGCTGAGGGCGATCTGTTCGAGCTGAAGACCTATCCTTCGCTATCCTGCTTAACGCCTTCCATGAGTCCACCCCACCCCTGCTTGACACCTTCGCGATGGTCAGGAGTGACCATTCCGATTGCTCGGTGACGCAACGAAAGCGTGGTGACACTCCCCTCTTCAGTTAACCGTAATGCCAGATGACCCGACACGGGATACGACATGAACATCGGTCCGCAGATCTCGATCAGCGTTGGTGGCTTGATGACCTGCACGTGACCCCAGAGATGTCCAATGCCCTCGCCCAGATCGCGATACCATCTCCCTCCCGGCCACTGTTCCAACTTCATCGGCATCGGCGTGCCACCACCCCCGTTGCCATCTGACAACCGATGGATCAACGCCTTGTAGACCGTCTCCACGCCGGCATTGATTTCAATCTTCTGGTCAACGTCAAGGATCATCTCGTCAAGTTGCATGTCTGCCCCTCTAAAATCCCATGGCTGGCTCGCGACCAACAACATCGGCTGGCCACATTACGTGACAAACAAGTAACACATTATAGAGCGACTGTCCAGCAGTAAACCGAGACGAACATCGAATCTCACCCAAACAGGTTTTGAAGACCGGGCAACACCTTGTTCACCGCGACCCATCCCGCAATCGCCAGCAACAGTAAGAAACCCGAGCCTGCCAGCAGATGCGTCACCAACCCGTTAGCGTGGTCACCCATGAGGTCTTTGCGCGACGTGAGCCACCACAGAGCCCCAGCCATCAGCGGGGAAGCAATGACCGTCGCCGCCTGTGCGAACACGATCGCGTTCACAGGCTGTTGCCCGGACTTGATCACGTACATGGCAACTCCCATCCCGGTCAGCAGCACAGCAACAGTCAACAGGCGTGGCCAGAGATCGGTCGGCTTGCTCCCCAGACCAAACCCATCCGCCAGCATGAAGCCACCGATCATCGAGTTGACCAGGAACGATGAATATGCCGCCGAGAACAGCCCGATGCAGAACAACGCACGCCCTTTCGGCCCGAATGCCGCCTCCAGCTGAGCAGCGACATCTCCCACACTCGCCAGCTGCTTGATGTCTACGCGACCGAAAAAGACGGTCGCCGCATTCGCCATGATCATGAGCGTGATGAGGGCCATGACTGTCGACCCGACACGCGCGTCTGTCAGCCCTCTCCGCATCTCATCGACGCCCCATCCCTTGAAACGCACAAGGTAGGACTGATAGTAGGCAGCCGGGACCGAAAACGTGGTGCCAACCATGCCGAGCAGAGAGATGTCAATCTGGCCACTCGCCCCCGAGACCAAAGCCGGATCAACCGGGGCCCTGTTCATGAGAGCGAAGACAAGGTTGACGGCGAACGCCACCAGCATCAGTCCGACAAATACAGACATCAGCCGTTCCAGCGCTTTGTAGAGATCCTGAAACAGGAACAAAAAAGCGATCGCGATCGCGTTGAACGCCAGCACCGTCCATTCCCAGTCGAAGTAGGCTTTGACGGCCGAATCGACGCCGAGGTTGTTGCCGAACTGAAATGTTGCAGCGATGAAGAACACGCCGACTCCGATGAGCGCCGCCAACGGACGACCTACTGTCCGCGCAACGAGGTCGCCCGCCGACTCGCCAGTCACGACGCCGAGTTTCATCCCCAGCGTCATGTAGACCATCATGAAGATGACAGATGCGACAATGACCCACGTCATCGCGTAACCGTGCGTTGCTCCCACCTTGGAACTCGTGAGAATGCTTCCCGGCCCAATGACGACGCACGCGGTGACAAGCCCCGGCCCGATGGAACGCAACCAACGTGAGGATCCGCTCCGGTCGTTCTGCCCGTTTTCTGTCACGATATGATTCCCATAGAGATCGGAGGGACTACGGCCAAGGATGCCCAGTATGGCCAGAGCGAGCTTGCCGGGTCAAATGGGCGTGTATGACAAATGTTGATCACAACAAAATGCAATCTCACCGCGCACAAAAAAGCCGCCCGGAAGGCGTGGACCTTCCGGGCGGCTGGTATATGCAATGGTTGGTGACCTGTCAGTGAGTCGGTTTGGGAAGTTACCGGCTGATTCGGTGGTCGCTGAATGTTGCTAATAAAAGCTCGATTCAGCTGCTGAGACCGTCTTAAACGGTCTGTCGTATTCCTTAGAAAG
>JAGQPX010000065.1 GCA_020426505.1 Planctomycetaceae bacterium
GGCATGCCCGAGTTCGGCAGCGGCACGTTCACGACCGATCACACCAGTCCCCTCAAGGAACGCTGGGGCGGATGGTATGTCACCGGCACGCATGGAGACATGCGGCACATGGGTAATGCGATGCTCGAGAAGGGTGCGGACGACCTGGACCGTGAGACGCATGCCAACATCGCGTCGCTGGTCGAGTTGGTCTCGACAGCCCCGTATCCGAGCGCGCACAGCGACATCGTGGCGCTCATGGTCATGGAACACCAGACACAGATGCACAATGCGATCGCTTGGGCGAACTACGAAACCCGTCGCGCGGTTCATCAAGCCGACGTCATGAACGCGGCCCTCGATCGTCCAGAGGGCACGCTCAGTGAATCGGGGGAACGGAGGGTCGACAGCGCAGCTGATCGTGTTCTTGAGTATCTGCTTTTCTGCGATGAGTTTCCGTTGACCTCACCGGTCAAAGGCACGAGCAGATACACGGAGGAGTTTGAGGCGCGGGGGATTCGCGACGCCGAAGGCCGCTCGCTGCGTGACTTCGACCTGACGACAAGGCTGTTCCGCTATCCATGCAGCTATCTGATCCACTCGGCGGCCTTCGACGGACTGCCGAATGTCGTTCGCACCCGAGTCCTCACGAAACTCAAGGCCATCCTGGAAGGTTATGACGACTCAGAGTCGTACGAACATCTCAGCCGACAGGATCGACGAAACATTCTGACCATTCTCAATGACACCAAACCCGAATTCGCGGCACTTTCGCAGGAGGGTGAACCATGACGACTGATCTGACACTGACTGATTCCGTCGGTGCGTGGGTGACGAAGCACCCCGCGACATCGCGCGTGTTTGAACATCACGGCATCGACTACTGCTGCGGTGGCGGTCGTCTGCTGGAGGAAGCCTGCTGGTCCGGGCAAGTCGATGCGCAGTCAGTGCTCGACGAATTACAGGAGGTCGTTTCACGAGCTGCCGAGGAGCGCGATCCAGACGACGACTTCTTGGACAAGTCGCTGACTGAAATGTGTGACGCAATCGTGGCAACCCATCATTCGTACCTCAAGGAGGAGCTGCCTCGACTGACTCAACTCGTGGACAAGGTCGAGTCCGTTCATGGAGATCAGCATGAGTGGCTGCATCGGCTCGCGAAATCGTTCCAGCAACTTCGCGATGAGCTGGTGCCTCACATGTTCAAGGAAGAGCAGATCCTGTTTCCCGCCATTCGCACGATCGAACAGTCGCGAGAAGTCCCTGCCTTCCCGTTCGGCTCGGTCGATAATCCGATCCGCATGATGGAACACGAACATGACGCGGCTGGACAGGCTTTGAAGGATATGCGTACCACCTCCTCGGACTATGTGGTGCCGCCGGACGGTTGCAACACGTTTCGAGCAATGCTGGATGGCCTTCGTGAGTTGGAAGCAGACCTGCATCGCCACATCCACAAGGAAAACAACGTGCTGTTCCCGCAAGCATCAAAGCTGGCTGCCGAGTTAAGCGGAGTTTCTGCCAAGGGAGCCAACGTGCAATGAGCCTGGCACAAAGTTCACCTGTCGCGACTGTCAGGCGATTTCCGGCTGCGTCGCGGAGCGCTTCACCGGCGCGGCTGCATCCGAAGGAACATGGAGCCTACGCGATTCTGGGGGTTCCGCTGGTCACCGCACTCCTCATCGTGGAACTCACGCCAGTCACCGCTCTGGTTTCCATAGCCACGGTCGCCGGGTTTCTGGCTCATGAACCGTGGTTGATCCTGAGTGGTGTCAGGGGCAGACTTACGCGAGAGGCGACCCCGCTGGCCAGCCGAGCGCTCGTCGTTCGACTGACGATTGCCACGGCCTGTGGGGCCGGAGCATTTTGGCTCAGTGAACCGCTCGTGCGACTCGGCATGTTGGTGTTCGTGATATTTGCAGCGGTCGAGTTCGCCCTTTCCTCAACGGGACATGGGCGGACGCTGGTCGCACAACTCATGGCACTGGCCGTGTTGGCACTACCGGGGGCCGTGGTCTTGCTTGCTGGTGGAGTCGATTTCCTCACTGCTGCCGAGTTTTGGCTGATTTGGGCTGTCGGCCGAGTGGCGACAACCGTCAGTGTGCGTTCAGCCATCATGCGACACAAGGTGTCTCCATCGGGACAGGCTCTCCGGATTGGTGACGGTCTGCTGGTTTCCGCCGGAGTCATCTCTGCTGTCGGAATAGCAACGGGAAGCCTCCAATGGATGGCGACGATACCTTTGATCCTTGCTGCTGTCGCACTACGGATCTGGTCCCCGCATCCAAGGCATTTGAAGCGGACGGGCTGGAGCTTGTTGGCAGTCAACGTTTTCGCGGGCATCATGCTTTTCTGGATTGGAGTGAACTAACGACACGCCTCAAACGGAAAAGACTTCACGCATAACAAAAGCACTGAGGAGTGCGGCGTTGTCGTATTCGAGGCAGCGTCGTCACGCACGGCATCAATTATCGAGAAAGAAAATCATGCGTAATCTATGGCTGGGGTTTGCGGCTGTGATGGTCATCTCGTTCCTCATCCTCGGCTGGGTAGGAACGCGAATCTATCAGGAGATGCCTCCGATTCCTGACAAGGTCGTCACGACCGATGGCACAACGCTGATCGACAAGGGGGAAATCACCGCCGGTCAAAACGTGTGGCAAACGATGGGCGGGATGGAGATCGGGTCTGTCTGGGGTCACGGCAGCTATACGGCTCCTGACTGGACGGCTGACTATCTGCATCGAGAGGCCGTCTTCATCCTCGATCGTTGGGCGAATGACGAGTTCAATATGCCGTTCGACCAACTGGAAGACGAGCATCAGGGGCAACTCACGGCACGGTTGACGAAACAATTCCACGCGAACAATTACGATCCTGAGACACGTACGCTGACGATTGAGCCACTGCGAGCTGAGGCGTTTTCAGCCAACGTCGAGCACTACCGCACGGTCTTCATGGAGGGGAACGCAGCATATGCTATTCCCGCCGGAGCCATCTCCGATATGGAGCGGTTACGCAAATTCACTCAGTTTTTCTTCTGGACTTCCTGGGCTGCGACGGCGAATCGACCGGGAGACATTGCTAGCTACACCAACAACTGGCCGCACGAACCGCTCGTTGGCAATCGGCCTACGGGGGACAATGTCGTCTGGACGGGCGTCAGTATTATCGTCCTGCTGGCCGGCATCTCGGCGATGGCGTGGTGGTACGCATCGAGACAGGAAGAGGATGAGACTGCCGGGCTTCCACTTGACGTGGACCCCTTGGCACGTTGGGAAGCGACTCCCTCACAACGGGCCACCATCAAATACTTCTGGGTCGTGGCAGCTCTGATCCTCGTGCAGATGGGGCTGGGGGTCGTTACGGCACACTACGGGGTCGAAGGAGACGGCTTTTATGGCTTCCCGCTCTCCGACTGGCTGCCGTACAGCGTCTCCCGCACATGGCATGTACAAATCGGTCTGTTCTGGATCGCCACCGCGTGGTTGGCTGCCGGTCTGTTTATTGGCCCGTTGGTCAGCGACTATGAGCCGAAAGGACAGCGGCTGGGCGTCAATGTCCTGTTCGCCGCGTTGCTGCTGGTCGTGGTTGGATCGCTGACCGGCGAATGGCTGAGCATCCACAACAAACTGTCGGACACCGTCTCCTTCTACTTCGGACATCAAGGTTACGAATATGTCGATCTGGGGCGGGTGTGGCAGATCGCCCTGATGGCCGGCCTGTTGCTGTGGCTGGTGCTGATGGTCCGCGTGTTGTTACCTGCACTCCGGCAGACGGGACATCAAAAGCAACTGGTGCTGCTTCTGGCGGTGGCTTCTGCCGCGATCGCCGGGTTCTACGGAGCCGGTTTGACATGGGGTCAGCACTCGCATCTGACGATGGTTGAGTACTGGCGATGGTGGGTCGTCCACTTGTGGGTGGAAGGCTTCTTTGAAGTCTTCGCCACGGTGGTCATCGCCTTTGTGTTCATGCGATTGAATCTGGTGCGTCCCGGTATCGCAGCCGCCGCTGCTCTGCTCTCGGCGACGATCTTCCTGTCCGGCGGGATCATCGGCACATTGCATCACCTCTATTTTGCAGGAACTCCCACCGTCGCATTGGCGTGGGGATCGGTCTTCAGTGCCTTGGAAGTTGTGCCGTTGACGCTGATCGGCTTTGACGCAATGGGCGACCTGCGGCGATCGCGGACTTCTCCGTGGGTGCAGCGGTACAAGTGGCCGATCTACTTTTTCGTGGCTGTCGCATTCTGGAACATGGTTGGTGCCGGCCTGTTCGGTTTCATGATCAATCCGCCGATTGCCCTTTATTACATGCAAGGCTTGAATACGACCCCCGTGCATGGCCATGCCGCGTTGTTCGGCGTGTACGGCATGCTCGGAATCGGCCTCATGCTGATGTGCCTGCGTGTCCTGATCCCGGCACGAGAATGGAAGGACGGACTGCTCCGGTTTTCGTTCTGGAGCCTGAACGTCGGCCTGTTTGGCATGTGCTGCCTGAGCCTTCTGCCAGTCGGACTGTTGCAAACGAAGGCGTCCGTCGAGCACAGCTACTGGTACGCCCGCAGCACCGAGTTCATGCAAACCGACCTCATGCAAACCCTCCGCTGGCTGCGAGTTCCCGGCGACACCATCTTCTTCCTCGGAGCGGTCGCGTTGGTGGTCTTCGTCGCTGGGCTGAAGTCCGGACAATCGTTCAAACCGACCAACGAAATGGAGGAGAATCGATGAGCATTCCCCACGCGAACCCCGGAGAAATCATTGACGTCAGCGCTCTGGGCGAAAAGCTTAGCGAGTCCCTAACTCATACGTTGTTGAAGACATCCGATCTGGAAGTCATTCGACTCATCCTGCCAGCCGGCAAGCGAATTGCCGAACACAAAGCACCGGGAGAGATCACGGTCCAGTGCCTGGAGGGAGAAGTCACCTTCACGACGTTGGGCAAGACTCAGACCTTGACCGCCGGGCGGATGCTGTATCTCTCCGCCGCTGAACCTCATGCCCTCGAAGCAACGCAGGATTCATCCGTCCTCGTCACCTTGCTGCTGCAAAAGCGTGAAGGTTGACAGACGGAGGTCACCACCCGGTCCGACAGGCATCTTGCCTGTCTGAAAATCATCGGAGGCAGCATTCATGTCCATTCTCCCTTCGATCACATTCGTCTGACCGACTGTCTACAATAGGGGCTATGAATGGTGCATATACGTCGCAGGTGTTTTGACCTATTGTCTCGTGATTGGACGCGCCGAGCGTGCAGACAACAGGCCAATGGAATCATCATGACTAAGCATGAACCGCCGGAAAGGGGCTCGATCAGAATGAGAGGACTCTCGATTGGTATTCTGAAAACCCTTGTCGTTCTTCTCATGGTCACCCCCATGTTGCAGGCGAGTGAGATCCACATCGGGACTGCGATCACGAGCATTACGCCGGATCAACCCGTCGCACTGTCGGGGCAGATGAGGACGCGAATTTCCGAGAGAGTTGCCAGCCCAGTCACGGCCAATGTCGTCGCGCTTGAATCACGTGAGGGCGAGGATTCTCTCGATGCAGCGATTATGGTCGCCTGTGATCTCGTGGCGATCCGTGTGGGTATTCTCGACAAGGTTCGCGAGAGAATTCAGCCCCGCCTGCCTGACTTTGACTCCTCCAAGTTGTTTCTGAGTGCCACTCACACCCATACGGCTCCCGTAATGACCGAAGGCCTTTACGAACTTCCCGCAGAGGGGGTGATGCTGCCTGATGCCTATGTCGAGTTTCTGGTGGATCGAGTGACGGAAGCAGTTGTCGAGGCGTGGAATTCGCGGAAGCCCGGCTCTGTGGGTTGGGGATTGGGACATGCCGTGCTCGGGCACAATCGACGTGCCGTCTACGATGATGGCCACGCTCAAATGTATGGGCGGACTCACTTGTCCAACTTTCGTGGCATTGAGGGCCCTGAGGATAATGGTGTCGAAGTTCTGTTCTTCTGGAATGACCAGCAGCAGTTGATCGCCACCGCGATCAATGTTGCTTGTCCCTCACAGGAGGTCGAAAGCAAGAACGGGCTGGACGCTGATTTCTGGCATCCTGTTCGTGAGTCGCTGCGTGCGACCTATGGTGAGCAACTGGTCGTGCTCGGGTGGACAGGAGCCGCTGGCGATCAGTCACCCCATCTCATGTTTCGGAAGCGAGCCGAAGAGCGGATGCGAAAGCTTCGCAGTCTGTCCCGGCTTGAAGAACTTTCAAGACGCATCGTCCTTGCCTGGGAGGAAGCCTACGCAGGCGCGAAGCAGGAACCGCACAGGAGTCTCCCTCTCGTTCACAAAGTCGAAACGATCGAACTGCCGCGCAGAGAGGTCACTCAGGGAGAGGTCAGCGAGACCACGATCGAGATCGAGAATTATTCACAAGACCCCACATATCGTCGCCGTGTGATCTGGCTGCAGGAGGTGCTGGATCGCTATGAACAGCAGCAGGCCGGCACCGTGGAGCCTCTTCTGATGGAACTGCATGTCATCCGTCTGGGGGATATCGTGATCGCGACCAATCCGTTCGAGCTGTTCACCGAGTTCGGGATTCAAATGAAGTCCCGCAGTCCCGCGTTACAAACCTTTGTGATTCAACTTGCTGGTCCGGGCACGTATGTTCCCACCGCCGAGGCTGTCCGTGGCGGTGGATACAGCGCTATCGTCGCCAGCAATGAAGTCGGTCCTGAAGGCGGTCAACTCCTGACCGAGAAGACCCTTGACCTCATCACGAACCTCTGGCCATCCGCAGAGTGAATTCGAT
>JAGQPX010000299.1 GCA_020426505.1 Planctomycetaceae bacterium
GCAGCCTATCGCAAACCGCGTGAGATCAACTGGATGATCGGCATGTGCCTGCTGCTCGTGACACTCACGATCGGCTTCACGGGATACAGTCTTGTCTTCGAGCAACTCAGTTTCTGGGGGGCAACTGTCGCCGCCAACATCTGCGACACGGTGCCCTATGTCGGTGTCTATGCCAAACAGCTGCTCCTGGCAGGTGACACTTACAACGAGAACACCGTGCCCCGGTTCTACATTCTGCATGCAGCCGTTCTTCCGGCCACATTGATCGGTCTGCTGGTCATTCACATTGCGATCCTGCGACTGCAAGGCGTAACCGAACTGCACTTCGAGGATGAGCCCGAAGATGGCCCCCAACACTTCGACTTCTTCCCGGATCATCTCTACACAGAGCTGATTGCCGGTCTTGTGTTGATGGTGTTGCTCAGCGTGCTGGCGACCGTCTTTCCGGCGACGATGGGGCCGCAAGCTGATCCCCTGACGACGCCGGAGGTCATCAAGCCTGAGTGGTTCTTCTATGCCACGTTCCGCTGGCTGAAGCTCTTCTCCGGTACGTTCGCCGTGCTGAGCATGGGGTTCATCGTCTTCACCATGTTCGTCTGGCCGTTCATCGACAAAGGGCTCAGACGAATCACGGGCCTGGAGGACATCAGTTTCTGGATTGGGATCGTCGGCGTGTTTCTGCTCGTCGGCCTGACGACTTGGGAAGCCCTGGTGGCTCACTGACAATCAACCTGCGAGTACATCGTTTTTGAGTAACGAAAGCGGATCATGAAGCTTCAGACAAAACGAACTGTGATTGGACTGCTGGGGATTCTGTTCCTGCTGTCGCTCGTCCTCGTACAGGCAATGGAGGTCGTCCGTCGTCGCGAAGAGGCGGGTCTGTCAGCCGGTCATGTTTCCGTGCCGGTCACCTCACAGTCGTGTGTGAATTGTCACGGTCAACCGTCGTCATCGCCCGGCATCGTCGATCACTGGGAAGGCAGCACGCACGCCCTCAAGGGAGTCGGCTGCGTCGAGTGTCACCTCGCTCAAGAGGGTGACATCGATGGCTTTGATCACTACGGGTCTCACATCGCGACGGTCGTTACTCCCAAGGACTGCTCCCGGTGTCACATGAAGGAGTTCAAAGAGTTTGATGGCAGCCATCACGCCAAGGGGGGCAACATTCTGGCATCGCTGGACAACTTCCTCGCCGAAGAGGTCGAAGGGTACCGTGATGAAGAGGGGGGGCATCACTTCTTCAATCCACATTCACCCACTCCCGGCAAGCCGGAGGTGACCAAGGTCAATGGGTTGGCGAGTGCCTTCGTGGGTTGTCAACAATGCCACGGCAGCAAGGTGGCCCTCTTGAGTAAGGATGGTAAAAAGATCACTGTCGATGATCTGGCTCCCGATGAGAACGGACAGCCCACGAATCTCGATGCGGTCGATGCCATCGTGAAGACCGAAGACGGTCGACCCAAGTTTCATCCGGAGACGTGGCCCAACACGGGGATCGGGCGGCTCAATCTCGACGGCTCCAAGGGCTCCTGCTCGGCCTGTCACAGTCGTCACGACTTCTCCCCCCGACGTGCCCGCCAGCCTGAGAACTGTGGCAAGTGTCACCTCGGACCGGACCATCCGCAAAAGGAGATCTATGAGGAGTCGAAGCACGGTGTCGCATTTCGTGACCTGAAAGAACACATGAACCTCGACAGCGACACCTGGGTGCTCGGCAAGGACTACACGCAGGCTCC
>JAGQPX010000066.1 GCA_020426505.1 Planctomycetaceae bacterium
ACACTTAAACAACCGCCGCACTAGTCGTTCTCGCCGACACGTCTATCCGATGTCGGATCGTGCGAGGCGGTCGACGTTCGATGACAATCCGAGTATGCTGAGTTCGGGTAGGACATTCGCGTTCCACGGGAGGACACGCCATGGCGGACGATTCCACGACATTGCGGGCCGGTCATCAGGACGATGCTCTCCTCCTTCACGCGGGAGGACGACTGACGGCTGAGTTCTGTCCGGCCATCAAGGCATACTGTAACGAGGACGGACATGGAGCATGCCGGCGAGTCCATGTCCATTTGCATGAGTGCATCTACTTCGACAGCACGTTCCTCGGCACGCTCCTCTGCCTGCGCGGCAAGTTTGGTGAGGAGGGTGTGATCCTGATGACTCCCAGCGAAGAGTGCCTCGAAGGTCTCAAACGGATGGGAGCCCACGTGCTATTCCCCATCCTCAAAGACCCGCTGCCGGGCGACGTCGACTGGACCTCACTCACCGAGCGGGTGGCCAGCCGTGACGAGTTCGACTTTCAGCACAACGTTCTCGAAGCCCACGTCGAACTCGCCCGCATGCCCGGTCCGATGCAGAAGGTCTACGAGCCAATCGCCCGGCAGGCTCAAAAGGAGTTCGACGAGAAGTTCAACTGGGACTCGGACACCATCAGGATGCCGCGGCCGAAATAGGGACGGGGTCAGGCACCATTTTGGATAAGGCGCTTCAGTGACCTCGCAAGCCTGCACGCCGAAATGGTCCCTGACCCCTTCTCACCCCGAATTCTTCTCGAAATAGGCAGGATTTCCGTGATCCGCCGGCACGCGGCCTCCGTTACATTTGACTGTTGATGCTCACCTCGTCCGGGATATCCGGTACCGATCGATCTGCTCACCCCGCATCCATCCCCCCATGCAAATCAGCGACGACGAACTGTTGGCCTACCTCGACGAACAACTCCCAGCCGAGCGGGCGACGGCGGTGGAGAAAGAACTTCGGTCGTCCTCCGTCCTCCGTCAACAGGCAGCTTTGCTGGTGAGGCGTCGCGATCAGGGGGGACACACCGTCGGCGAAATCTGGCGTCGCAACCGCCTGAGCTGCCTCACCCGCAGCCAACTCGGCAGCTACCTCCTCGGCACGGCGAGCGACGACCTCACCGACTACATCGACTTCCACCTCCGCACGATCGGCTGCCGCCTCTGCGAAGCCAACCTCAACGACCTCCACGAGTCCAGCCAATCCCCCGAAGACACCTCCCGCCGCCGCCGCAAGTTCTTCGAGTCGTCTGCGGGGAATCTGCGGTCGTCGAGATGACTGGAACGAGCATGGGGTCCAGAACAGCATTTCAAGAAGCTGGTCGTGTACGAGGCAAAGAGTCCCCATCGGCGTCGATCTTCACGGTTGGTCTCGTTTCCTCGTGCGATACATGCAGATTCGGTCTTGAAATCACACTTACTTATCTGGTCGCGGGAGAGCGATTCACATGAAGTCCGACCTGGATTCTGACATCGAATCGTGCTTGGCGTATGCCGTGTTGCGCGACCCAGACAATTGGATTGGTGGCCCGTCAACACAACACTTACAGGAGTTCTGGATGGGGGCCTTTCTCCGACGGGATTATGTGGGGCCACGGATTCCCGATGGTCGCATCTTCGGCGTCCTCAACGAGCCCGCGTTCAATAAGCAATTCGTCGATGCAACCCGTCGTCCACAGCTGACAATTCGATGGGCGACAGCCATTGCAATGACTGACCTCTCTCTCTCCGCAGGGTTCAACAAGCTCAAAGATGCCGCGTTTGACTGGCACAGGCAATATGGACTCACCATGGTTGAGCCTTCAGGTGAATCTGCCGTCGATACCGAAGGCCAATTCTGGGAGAGCTTTGCGAATCGCCCCGCTTTGTTTATGGGCAATGATACAGGCTGGACCCTCTATTGCTTCCTCAACGGCATGAAAAAAGGCGGTGATTGGCTCGGCCTTCATTCGATGCCGCAACTCGATGAAATCGTCACGGGCATCGCTCGACGGTCAGAGCGCGCATATGGTTCGCCATTTGCCGCATTTCGCGTTTACAATGCTAAGGGACTACTGGAGTGGGTTGGTCTGCCCAGTCCCGAATCTGCCAACTAACAATTGTGTGAACCCGAGTGACGTGGTGTTTGCCGTCAACGTCAATTGTCCCTCTCGGTTACAGCTTTTGAAATCCTACTCTATTTAGAATCTCAGCGACAATTTGACGACGTATGCAAGTTGAAGAAGTGTCTTTTGAGCTATCTGGTGCTAAGTCACTGCAGAAAACGATCGAGGCCACAACGTGCAGTCTCCCGAACGGCGAATCGTAAAAAGTCGTGAAGACCTTGAACGGTTCATTTTCGATTTACTCGACGACAACGATGCCTTTGAGTGGGATAACGAAACCGCCTACGCATATTTGCAGGCGATGGCGGCATGGCTGCATGATTCGGAAGGCTTCTACCACAACATCGGTGAACCGCATGACCCCAACCACGCATCATGGCAGTTGTTCGCCGATATGTTGCAGGCAGCAGCGGTCTATGAATGATGCGACGGGTGAACGACGATGCAAAAACGCGATACTGCGGAGACCGCCAGAGTCCAATTCCCGCGCCTCACTCGGCGAGAACGTTGGGGCATTCTCGCGATTGTGATTCTCTGTGCCGTGGAGATCGGGGTGTACTACGCAGCAGTCGTGTATCCCAGACGCGTATCACGCTACGAGGAACTGAGTGAGTACATCGGGAGACGCATCACTTTCGAGACGATTCACGATGATTCAAACAAGGCTCACGAACTTGTCTTTCTCGAAGGCCAGCCCATTCGATTCTCGCACACGATGGGTGGAATCGACTGGACGCCTCAAGATGATGAATACTGCATCGTCGTCGGCACGCTCGAACACGAACCACGCAACATGTACGACATTCCCTATTGCCTCACACGTGCGGAGTATTTCCCGATCAGTGAAGTGGGCCACGTCCAGCGTGGTTCAGCCGATTGAGCTGCGTTTGATGATCGTGGATGGCTCAGATTGCCGAACGATCTGCTGCCGTCATTGCGATGCCAACCTAAACGACCTCCATGAATTCGGCCCTCCTGAGGACACCTCCCGCCGCCACAAGTTCTTCGAGTCGTCTGCCGGAAACCTGCGTTCTTCGAAGTAAAGGAAGGAAGTTTCGTTGTGAGATTGTAACCCACGTCACCGAGTCTTGTTCAGATGTTCGTGCCATGCAGGAAGTTATTGGAGACGAGGCGCTCATCCGAAGCATGCGGGTGACGATCAGCGACTTCCCGTAAACAAGTTACACGTAGCAGTGTCTTCCCTCAAAGAATACGATTTCGTCAGGGTTGTCTCACTCGCCTCAGCGCGAGTTGACAACTCAATAAGCAAGCGTCAACCGATGATTGGCGATACAGGAACGATTGTATTTGTATTAGCCGAAGGCGAGTTCATCGTCGAATCAGTCAATTGTGACGGATCCACGGTTTGGCTTTGCGACTTTCGCGAGGTCGACCTAGCCCTTGTCCAGCGTCCCGCGTAACAAGGCGTTGCACCCGATCGCCAAAACGCTTTGTCAGATGGTGCATTCAACATACGACGTTGAAGTGATACTCTCCTTCAGGATTCGGAGACCATCCGGGAGGTGACTGACGATGTTGGGCATTGACTTGGGGTTGGATTACAGTTTGATTGCGGCTTGTTTTGGGGCGGAGCCGCGGGTGTTGGAGGATCGGGCGGGGGACAGAAAGATTCCGTCCGTCATTGCCGTTGATGAGGGCGGGGGAGTGCTTGTTGGTCGGGATGCTGAGCAGCGGCTGGCGCGTGATGCGGAGGTGGGGTGGGCAGGGTTCTATGCCGAGATCGGCAAGGAGACGCAGCGTGAGTTCGGCGGACGGAGTTGGACGGCGGAGCAGTGCACGCAGCAGCTTCTGGAAGCGATGCGGGTGATCGCGGAGCAGCAGGCTGACAGTCTTGACGGGACGACGGCTTTGGCGGTGCCGGCTTACTTCAATGACAGTCAGCGGTGGGCCGTGATGCAGGCGGCCCGCAAAGCCGGCTTCGAGAATCCGCGTCTCGTCAACCAGCCGACGGCTGCCACGCTGGGCTACTGTTATGAGGACCCCAGAAGCCGCGAGCTGGTCCTTGTGCTCGACTTGCGGGAGGACGGATTCGATGTCACAGTCATCAATGTGCGCGGGATCGAACTGGAGATCCTCTCTTCCGACGGCCTGTTGGAATGGGAACCGTCTCTCGCGGCTGATCCTGAACGCTTCTGGCAATCGGTCCAGCCTCCCATCAATCGAGCCCTCAAGGAAGCGGGCGTGTCGGCTGAGCAACTGGATGACGTTCTGCTGACCGGCGACACCGACAAGCTGCGACTGCTGAGCGGTCATCTGCAAAACGAACTCGGCCATGCCGGCAACACGCACGTCACACCGGACGAAGCGGTCGCACGTGGTGCAGCGATCTTCGCAAAGGCCTACGGCGATAAGAGCATTACGCCTGCCGTCTTCACCGGCGAAGAAGTTTCCTTGTCCAGTTCCGGCTGCTTTGGAGCGGTGCTGTTCCTGCTGACGTCGGCTTACGTCCTTGTGACGAGAGGACTCTGGTAAGCGACGTGTGTGTGTAACCCAACTTTCGGTGTTACCATCGTTACCAGGACACGTCTTTAGGCAATCTCAACCTACTGCGATCGGATTTCGGGAGTATTCCGTGTTCGGCATCTTGCGACGACTCTTTGGGAATGGCGGTGATCGTCAGCGTCTTCAGCCGGAGGCGAGTTTTGTTGTCACCTGTGACGAGGAATCCGTCGTCTGTCAGAGACCGAACGGGGACAAGAAACAGGTGCGTTGGGACGACCTCCGTGCTGTGCTTATTGAGACAAACGATACCGGGCCGTGGGGGACCGATGTGTATTGGTTGCTTGTCGGTCGTGACGCGCAGTCGGGTTGCGTTGTGCCACAAGGAGCGACTGGTGAAGAAGCACTTCTCACTCAGCTGCAGCAACTGCCAGGGTTTGACAACGAAGCGTTGATCGAGGCGATGGGCTCGACGGAAAATCAGAAATTCCTGTGCTGGGAAGCAGCCGACTATAGCGGGGGACGGATAAGTGTAGCGTCCACAGCGGCGGACCGTGCATGAAACGTAGGCGTTTTGGCGCCCAAACGCCGCTACACCAAAGTGCCCGTGGCACTAACCACCGTCCGCAGCTGGCCGGCGATACGTGTTGGGTCGTGTCGGTCTCAGGTTGACTGGCACAACTGTGCGGCCACGCGGATCGCTTCGATCATGCCGGTGGGGTCTGCTTCGAACCTGGCGGCGATGTCGAATGCGGTGCCGTGGCTGGGGCTGGTGCGGGTGATGGGGAGGCCGAGGGTGACGTTGACGGCGTGGCCGAAGGCGATCAGTTTGAGGGCGATGTGGCCCTGATCGTGATACATGGCGACGATGCCGTCGAACTCTCCGTCGACCGCTCGCTTGATCAATGTGTCTGCCGGGGCGGGGCCGTTGGCGTTGATATTGTGCTGCCGGGCTGACTCGACGGCGGGTGCGATGATGCTCGCCTCTTCGTTGCCGAACAGTCCGTTTTCGCCGGCGTGGGGGTTGAGGGCACAGACGCCGATCCGCGGGGAGTCGCAGCCGACGCGTCGGAGGAAGTTGTGGGTGAGTTCGATCGTGTCGGCGATACGGTCTTTCGACAGGAGTCGAGGCACGCTGGCGATCGAGGTGTGCAGAGTGGTATGAGCGACCGCAAGGCCGTGCGGGCTGCGGACGATGTCGCTGGGGGGGACGTAGAGCATCATGGCGAACTCGCTGACGCCGCAGCGTTCTGCGAGGATCTCCGTGTGACCCGGATAATCATGACCGGCGAGGTGCAGGGCGTACTTGCTGAGCGGTGCGGTGACGATGCCATCGACCGAGCCGTCGAGGGCCATGTCGATTGTGGTCGAGAGGCAGTCGAAAGCGGCTGCCCCCGCGCGGGCATCGACTATGCCGAGAGGAACGTCGATCAGGCCAGGGACGGTGACGTGCACGTTGTCAATGCCATCAAGAGCATGGGTGAGCCCGAGTCTGTCAGCGGTGCGTTGCAGGATTTGTTCATCGCCAATGATCACCGGCTGACAACAGCTGCGAACGTTCTCGTCGGCAAGCGATCGAACCACGACTTCGGGACCGATGCCGGCGACGTCGCCGAGTGTGATGGCCAGCCGTGGGAGGGGCGAATCAGTCACGCGAACGACTCCGCCTCGGCAAAGGGGGTGCCGCCTGCGTCCTTGTCGGAGAGGACCGGCGGTTCTGTCAGCGGCCAATCGATGCCGATGTCTGGATCGTTCCAGTAGACGGTGCGTTCATGCTCGGGAGCGTAGAAGTCGGTGCATTTGTAGAGCACGTCCGCAATGTCACTGAGCACGTAGAAGCCATGGGCGAAGCCTTCGGGGATGTAAAAAGTCTGTCGGGTTTCGTCATTGAGGATTTGTCCGACCCACTGGCCGAATGTGGGCGAACTCCTTCGCATGTCGACCGCGACGTCGAAGATTTCGCCTCGCATGACGGAGACGAATTTGCCCTGCGGATGCTGAATCTGATAGTGCAAGCCTCGGAGGATGCCCTTTTGCGAACGCGAGAGGTTGTCCTGCACGAAGGTGATGTCGAAGCCGGCCTCTGCGAGTTTGCGTTTGTGGTACGTCTCCATGAAGAAGCCCCGATGATCGCCGTGGACTTGCGGTTCGATCAGCAGGACATCCGGGATCTGTGTGGGGGTGATCTTCACAGGTCACTCGTGGTTTGTGATGGCCGGTTGGTTTGGGGTGGATCGTAGCAATCGCGTGGCAGGTGCCATAGGGCGCGGCGCTGGGACGGAGTGGTGGAGTGGCACGGTGGCAGAGTGGCAAGGTGAAAGAGTGACAGGAGAGAGTTCCTGGGGGGATGATGGTCAAATCTCAAGGTGACGTGAGAAGATTGTGTGCGTTCGTGCGTTCTCTCTTCTGCGGATGTTGCGGTTTTGCCTCAATTCCGTAAATTCTGCGTGGACACTGTTTTTCCTAAGACGAGCACCATCGAACGAACGGCGAAGCGGCTGAGTGTGAGACAACCTCAGCAACTTGCCAAGCGTGCTGTGGTCTGCGTATCGTGTAGTGACGAGAGTTCTTAGAGCTGAGAACCGTTAAGTCGGAACCTTCAAGGAGATCTCAAGGATGCTGTTGTCCCTCACAGTCCGATCTCGATGGAGGTGGTCGCTGCTCCTGACCGGGGTGGTGGTTTTTCTCAACACGTCATCCGATGTGCGGTCGGTGTTTGCTCAGGATTCGAAGGCTCCTGTCGGCCAAACGGTGCGAGTCGAGAAGCCCGATTTCTCGACGCTCTCGCCCGGTGTGGTGAAGATCGTTCCCGACTCGATCGACGACCTGCGTGAGATCGAGGACCGGGTGCAGGCGCTCATTGAGAAGGTGACGGAAAGCACGGTCGCTCTTCAGGTGGGGCTCGCTCAGGGGAGTGGGGTGATCGTGAGTCCAGACGGGTATGTACTGACCGCGGCTCATGTGTCTGGCGAACCCGGGAACCGCGTTGCCATGCGACTGCCCGATGGCACGCATGCATTTGGACGGACTCTGGGTGGTAATTCAACGCTTGATGCGAGTTTAATCAAGATCGAGTCGCCCAAGCGTACGTGGCCTTATCTGAAAATGGCCGATCTGAGTGAGTTGGAGACGGGTGCCTGGTGCGTCGTCACCGGCCATCCGGGGGGATATCAAGAGGACCGGGCGCCTGTGATCCGACTCGGACGTGTGATCTACGCCGACGACCGTGTGATTCGCACCGATTGCGAGCTTGTCGGCGGCGATTCGGGCGGGCCGCTGATCGACCTCAAGGGACAAGTCATCGGTATCAATAGTCGCATCGGCGAGGACGTATCGTTCAACCTGCATGTGCCGGTAAGCGTCTACCAGGAGGGATGGGACCAGATGGCGGCCTCAAAGACATTCACCCTGCACACGGATGCCTATCTCGGAGTTCAGGGAGAAGGTGTCGCGCAAGGTGTCCGGCTGACGAAGATCTATCCTGACGAACCGGCTGCCCGGGCGGGCATGCAGGTTGGTGATATCGTCACCGAATTCGAAGGGATCCCGGTCAAGTCAATGGACGACCTGATCGAGCTTGTCGGCGATGAGCGACCGGGACGCAGGGTCACGATCACACTGTTACGAGCGGGGGAATTGATTGAGACACAACCTCGCCTCGGGCGACGAGAGAAGGAGGAGTGATATGAGACATCGCCGACCCGCTGTGATCGGAACGCTGTCACTGGCTTTCGTCTGTATGACGATGGATTTCAGTTCGACCTCAGCACAGGCCGAGGGACGTCCACTATCGTCGCGTCAGCAAACAAATGGGTCCGCCATCCGACGCGCCTTTGAGGGGGTTGTCGAGGATGCCAATCGCTGGACTGTCCGTGTGATGGCCGACGGCGACATCGTTGCCTACGGGATGATCGTAAGTGAAGACGGTTACATCCTCACCAAAGCAAGTCGGTTGGGGAGTAACGTTGAGGTCCGTTTGCCCAATGAGAGTCTGCTGGCGGCTGAATACGTCGGCTATCATCCCGAACATGATTTGGCACTGCTCAAGATCGAGGCTCGTGGACTCGACGTGGTTCAATGGCAAAACGAGGACGATCCGGCGGTCGGGCGGTGGGTCATCACCCCCGATCAGGATGGTGCGCCGAGTGCTGTGGGTGTTGTCAGCGTGAAGCGAAGAGAGATCCCCGCTGTCAAGGTCCGGGGCGTTCTCGGCATTCGGCTTGATGGTCCAAACAACTCGGCAACTGTGCAGGAGGTCATTGCTGGCAGCGCGGCCGAGGTCTCTGGAATAAAACGGGGCGACCTCATCCAACGCGTCAACGAGCTGGACATCGACACTCGCGGGACTCTGATGGATAAAATCGCTGGGTACAGTCCTGGTGATCGGGTTGTTCTTGAGGTGAAGCGGGGCGAAGAAGCCCTGACGGTTGAAGCAACGTTGACTCATCCGTTTGGCGACTTCCTGTCCCGGATCGCGATGCAGAACCAGATGGGGGGGCGCCTCAGTGAACGACGGACTGGTTTTCCCTCAGTTCTTCAGCACGACTCGGTCCTTCAGCCGGATGAATGTGGCGGGCCGCTGGTCGACCTCAGCGGCAAGGCGGTCGGGCTAAACATTGCTCGCGCGGGTCGCACCGAATCTTACGCAATTCCCGACGACGTCGTGCGTCAAGCCCTCGCTCAATTGCTGACGGGTCAGTATCCTCCTCCTCAGGTTCGACTGGCGGGTTTTACCGTTCCCGCAAGAAGCGAAGCGTCGGTCGAGAGTGGTGGAGAGTAGCAGACGAGGGAATTGAGTTGAGAGCGAGGAACTGCATGGCGGCGGAGATCATTGACGGGAAGGCAATCGCAGCGGGGTTAAGGGAGCGGATTGGTCGTGAGACGTCTGCGTTCGTTGAACAGACGGGTGTCACCCCGCATCTAGCGGCTGTTTTAGTCGGCGATGATCCGGCGAGTGCGGTTTATGTCCGCAACAAGCAACGTGCGTGCGAGAAGGCGGGGATCAAGAGCACGTTGCATCGACTGGACGCAGCGACATCACAGTCGGAGTTGCTCTTACTGGTCACTCGTCTGAACGAAGACTCCGATGTGCACGGCATCCTCGTGCAGTTGCCGTTGCCTTCGCAGATCGATGAGACGGCTGTGCTTGATGCCGTCTCGCCGCTGAAGGATGTGGACTGCTTCCATCCTGAGAACGTGGGGTTGCTCTCGCAGGGTCGGCCGCGCTTTCAGCCGTGTACTCCTGCGGGGTGTCAGCATTTGCTGGCAGAGTCAGCCGTGCAGACGGAGGGGGCTCACGTTGTTGTGCTCGGGCGAAGTGAAATCGTCGGCAAGCCGATGGCCCTGCTGATGGTCCAGAAGGGCAAGGCGGCGAATGCCACGGTGTCGATCTGTCACAGTCGGACGCGTGACCTGCCTAACGTTACACGACAAGCGGACATTCTGATCGCGGCGCTCGGTCGACCGGAGTTTGTGACAGGAGAGATGGTGAAGGACGGTGTCGTGGTGATCGATGTCGGAATCAACCGCACAGAGGACGGCAAACTCGTCGGCGATGTCGAGTTCACTTCCGTCGCCGCCAAGGCCAGCGCCATAACCCCCGTGCCTGGGGGGGTGGGGCCGATGACGATTGCGATGCTGCTTCAGAATACGCTGACGGCTGCACGCTTGCAGACGTCGGGGTGATGATCGGCTGCGTGGGCGGAAATTCCGTCGCCTCTTCATCTGCGAACGGATCGACCTCGTTGCCCCAATGTTCCTCGTGAGACGGGCCACCGAACGGACTGAATCCGCTGGCGTGCGCCTGTGTCAGCAATTGGCGGAGTTCGACTGGAGGACACCCGTCTTTCTGCGGCACCTGCCATACCTGCGGAGGCGCTGCGGGCGGGTTGATCCACATGTCGTGAAACTCCATCGAGATCTGCTGCTGCATCTGTGGAAAGTCGAGACGAATCAGGCGAGGCGTCACGATCCCGGTCGTTTCGTCAATGCGATGATTGCCGAGACGTGCACTGGCGATCAGCAGGTTGCGTGCATCGTACAACGCGTGTTCGACGATGATGCCGTGACAGGAGTTGACCCGCACGACCTTGCGGATGGTGCCGCCGGCTGGCGAGGGGAGTTCCTGAACGAGATCGACCAAGGGCGACTCCGGATTCGGTTTCGAGAGCCGCATGCCGGTGGCATCGATGGGGATCACGCCGAGCACTTCCATCACCCAGTCGGGGTGGAATGGGACCTTTGTGAGTTGTTGTGCCATGGGCAGGTCGTCATGGCTGGCGAGGATGACATTCGGCACGTCCTTCGCCCAGAACCAGAACTGCTCGGAGTTCGATCCCATGTCAACGAGTTCGGTGCCGATGGCGGGGGCGGAGACACGGAGCCTGAAGTGATCGGGGGCCTCGACTTCAATGTGTGCCGGTGCCGTCATCGGCGCTCCACGGACGGTCAGCTTCACGCTCGTGGAACGCCAGGACTTCAGCCCGGACTGCGACTCGCTGCCCAGGATGTTGCGGTTGATGTGTTGAACGATGTGCTCTTTGGATGCTCCCTGCGGGAGAGCACACGGAGCGCGGTCGCTGAATGGGGCAGGGGGGAACAGCCAGTTGTTGATCGCGCAGCCTGAGAACGCCAGCGAGAGCAGGGCGATCACGATGAGTCGCGATTGTTGCATCTGGGATTCCATTCCACGGAAGAGGCAATTCCATCGCCTCTGCAGTCTGCCTGATCGATCAGGCGGCCGTTTTGATCTCTGCCATCAGGTGGGATTGGAGTGAGGTGACTTCGTCGGCAGTCAGTTGCTGGTCGCGGACTTCAAAGGGGCCTTCACCCCGGCTCCCGGAGAGTTCGAGATAGGCGAAGTCCCCGTCGACTCGCGTACCATCGAGTGTCAGCCGACGTTTCTGAAGTAACAACAGAGCCAACACGTAACAGAGTTTCTCTTGAGCGGGGTTGGCGTCCTCAAGCAGTTTCTGAAAGTGTTCTAACAGGGTGTGGGCGTCGAGTGGTTTCGGCTTGTCTTCCTCCGGCAGCGGGACAATGGCCCGCCACTGGCCGATCATGCCGGGGGGCGGACCTTCCCACGCAGAGGGTTGATAGTCGAGCCGAATGGTCTCTCCCTCCAGATCGACAAGGACCGAATAGACGACGGAGCCCGGCTCAAGCGGCTCCCCCGTCGCGGCACAGGCCTTGCCGATTGGTTTGACGTGATATTCCACAGGCCCGATCTGAGTTGATGGTTTCGGGGCAAAAGGGGGCGGATCGTAAACGAGAAGGCGAAATCCGGCAAGATGAGCCGAACAGGGTTGAATGATTCGCTGAGCACCCGCGGCGGTTGGCGATCGTTCGACGATTCATGGTGAATCTTGATTCTTTGGGAATATCCCCAGTCGGAGATGGATCAACCATTTGAAGACCTGCGGAAAAGTGCCGCTGGGGAATGACAAAGCTGACAAGTCGATTGGAGACAATACTGATGAAGACGCTTTCTATGTTCATGATGTTGTTGGGTTTGGGGGTTTTCGCCGTCGGATGTGGAGCCGGAGCAGATACCGCTGTCGATGATGCTCCAAGCGCAGCCGCGGAACCAGCCGTTGACGCTGCCGATGCTGATCATGGTCATGACCACGGCGATGACGACCACGCGGAAGACGCTCACGCCGAGGTCGCAGAGCCTGGAAGCGATGGTGTTGATGCTGAGGAGCCAGCTGAGGAATCGACAGAGAATTGAGCGATCGACCAGCGCCGTTAATCATCGAGCGGGCATCCTTATTGTGGGATGTCCGCTCGATCTCGTTTTAGGCGTTAGCGGAGGTGAAGATTCGTGCCGCAAGTGCCAATTCAGGAAAGACTTTCGTCTGTCAGGCTGTTGCTTCTTGACGGTCCAATGGGCAGAGAACTCGCTCGTCGCGGTGTGTCGATCGACGCTGTGGACTGGTCAGCCGGGGCCTTGTTGAGTTCACCCGAGACCATCGCCGAAATTCATCCTGACTATGTGTCCGCAGGCGCTGAACTGGTGACAGCGAATACGTTTCGCACGACTGAACGGAGTTTGGGAAAGGTGGGGGGAGGGTGTCGGGCAGGAGACCTGACGCGGTTCGCTGTGGAGATGACGAAACAGGAGGTTTCGGGGGATGTGTGGGTTGCCGGTTCTCAAGCCCTGTTGGAGGACCGCTATCGCCCCGATCTGAAACCGTCGGAAGGTGAGTTAGAGCGAGAACATATGCAAATGGCTGAATATTTAGCCGACGCAGGAGTTGATGTGATTCTCGCGGAGACTCACCCCACAATTCGTGAGGCAGTAGCGGTCGCACGTGCGGCTTAGTCGGTTGATGTTCCGGTCATGGTGAGCTTCGTCTGCGGACATGATGGGAGGTTGTTCTCGGGAGAGTCGCTGACAAAGGCTGACGAAGCCGTGCTTCCGTATGATCCATTGGCCGTGCTTGTGAATTGTCTGCCTGCCGAGACAGCCGAGCAATGCGTCCGCGAATTGGTTGGAGTCGCCGTGGAGACACCCGTCGGGGTCTATGTCAACGTGGGGTGGTTGGGTAAAAAAAGGGGGGGGCACCGCGAGTTCTCGACCGGCAGTTTATGCCGATCAGGCTGCGAGATGGTTATCGTGCGGAGCACGACCTGTTGGGGGATGTTGCGGGACCACGCCGACTCACATCGCCCGGCTGCGAGAGTTGATCGACCGATCGGTTGAGGTCAACGAAAGTCCAATTGAGTGATCGGCACATTACGCCGACCGGTCACCTGAGGCAGTCGAGATTTTGGGAAATCGCGCGCTCTGTCTTCCCGTAGTGATGGCGTTGGGCTAACGTCCCGCTCTTCCTCTCTCAACATTCTCGACAATTCCCTCATTCCACAGACGCCCTTGCAGGTCCCTGCCCACAGTCCGTGTGCAGGGACTGGCCATGAACCGGTGTTCATTGCAACGGCGTCTCCCTCCTTCCAACATCCCCGACGCATGAGCGGTTTTCCTTCGTACAGATTGCGAACTGATGCCTCCTCTGCGCCGCCACGACCGGTGAGCGCTGTGAGTCCGACGTCTGATGTCGTCAGTCCATCGTCGATCGAACCGAACCACGCGTTTTCTGCCCCGAAGCCCGGTCCCACGATGTCCTACGCAGCCGATCATTCCCCCTTTGACGGACCGAGTGACCCAAGTCAGCACAATGGCGTGCGAGGTAACTGGATGAGATCCATGAATGATTGTGCGATACCGCCTTCTGAGGATCGCCTGTTATATCACATGCCTGTATTGAGACGTGCTGGAGCATTTGCAGCGATCTTGGTGGCAGTAGTTCTGTCGATTTCTCCAAGTTATTCCGAGGCTGGCGGGCCACCGCAGACGTTAGATGTGACCGGAGTCGGTGGCGAGTACATGTCGCATTCGCCCGATGGGGGAGGCGCCGGTCCAGAATTTGAGATTCCGGGTGGCGGATACGGATTCCTGTCACGAATTGGACATATTGCTGGTGAAACCGTCGGCCGCGACGATTCCATCACACACGTTGGACTTGCTCCATACGTTTTTCATGAAGAGACAATGCTGTTCGGCGATCTGCGGTTGTTTCGGACCAACGAAGGGCGCACGGGCGGTAGTGCCGGTATGGGTCTGCGGCACTACCTCACCGAGCAGGATGCCATCCTGGGCATCGCCGGTTACTACGACAGCGATGACAGCCGCGGTGCAATTTTCAAACAGGTTGGTGCCTCATTCGAGTACTTGACGCGGATGTTCGATGTTCGGGCCAACGTGTATGTCCCGATCGAAACGACGGAACGCGTGATTGGGACAAGCATCGTTCCCGATTCAGAAAGGTTTTCGGGGAACAGTCTGTTGTTCGACGGACGTACTGATTTCGCTGCGGCAGCGAATGGAGCTGACCTGATGATCAGCACACCTGTCCCGGGCGAGATTCCCGAAATGTTCAATCTTGAAGTCTCCGGCGGTGGATATCATTACCAGGCTCGGCAGGATGGCCTCACCGACATGTGGGGCTACAAGTTGCGGACCGACGCCGACGTGTTCAAACGCGTTTTGCACATGTTTCTCGAACTCACGTCGGACCGCGTGACGGACACCAACCTCGTGTTCGGAGCCTCGCTGAACTACTACCACGGATTTGAGAACAAACGGCGTCTACACGACCGTCAATTCTACCGCATGTCGGAATGGGTGCGTCGTAACTTCACAGTGGTCACGATCGACGACTTCGCGATCGACGCTGGGCAGGAGGCTCGCAATCCGGACACGGGCGATCCGTACTTCTTCGCCCACGTTCGTAACATTCCCGGCAATTCGGAGCCGCCGCCGTTGCCTGCGACGCTGCCGGCGACGGACTTCAACTTCCCCAGCCCGTTCGGCGACGGCACGGTCGAGATGCCATTCCAGTTCATTCAAGAGGGGCAAGCGGCCGTGCGTGCTCTGCCATTGCTGGAGCAGCCAAACGGTATCGTTTATGTGCACGGAAACTCTCAATTTGAAGGCGCAGCATCCGTCATAGAGATGCTGGATGGGGAGACCCTCTTGGGTGAGGGTGAGGGCAGCGATGTGCAGCAAACGTTGGCTGTCGTTGGATTCACCGACGAAGCCGAACTGCCGTTTGTGATTCCAGACGGAGCCGTTCCCCTGCTCAATACTCCTGCGGGTGATGCAGTCACGCTCGCCAGTGGCAACACGTTCGCTGGTTTCGACATTTTGGATGGCGCGGGCAACGGCATTACGATCAATAGCGGGATGGGAGGCACGATTCGTGACGTGAACATCACCAACGTCGCGGGTGATGGCGTGTTGATGACAACTCCCAGTGAAACGTTCCTTTTTGACAGGGTTTCGATCAATAACGCGACAGGTGTCGGATTCCATATCGATGGCGGGACCGCGGTAACTACATTCACCGACTCGGATCGCGTGACACTCGGCATGCCATCGATCGTCAACGCCTCGAACGAAGCACTGTTGATCGAAAACACAACCGGCGGCTCGAACATTTTTGCTAATGCCATCATCGACGATAACGATGGAGGCTCCGGCCTCCGCCTGATTAATAATATGGGGACGATCACGCTTGGTCGGGCGACGATCGATGGAACGGTTCTCAGCTCCGACCCCACGAGCGTGGGTGCCGGTTTGGAAATCACCGGAGCTGCGGCCAACACGACCTTGCAGGGGGACATCACAATTACGAACTCCTCTGGCGTTGGGTTCCTCGTGAAAGACCTCGTCGATGGCGGAGTTGTTCGGCCATCTGCGTTGCTGACGATCAACCAGCGGAACAACATCGGTGCAGACTTCGTCAACATCGACGGCGATAGTACTGCTGAGAACGGGGTCAGATTCAGTTCTGGGTCCAGTCTCATTATTGGTGCTCTGAATGGAGCAACGGCGGATCATCCCGCGATCCGGTTCAGCAGTGGGTCCTCTGGCACGGTTTCTCTCAATGAGTTCTCGATTGCTGACAGCTTGGGAGCAGGTATCCTGATTGGAGATCCGACTGGCGCCAATGTGAATGAACCTGGAGCTGAGTTCCGGGTTATCAGGGACACAATCAACACGATCAATGCGACAGGCAGTATCGTGACGCCGGATATGGCAGGCGGAACAAGTGGACCCGCCATCCATATTGCCGGTGCCGATGGGTTGGAAGACCCGACGAATGTCATCGCCCTCGGTGCGATCACCTCCAACACACGAGTCGGACGCGGTCTGCAGATCGAGGAGACGACCGGTTCGATCCTCTTTTCTGATTTGACCATCAATAACAATGCCTCCATTCAGTCAACGGCTTCCGCACTATTCATTAACAACACTTCCAGCACCATTAGCTTTGGGACATTCGAGGCGAACGAGAACGCAGGGCTGGAACCGGCTGTTGACATCATGAACATTGTTGATCCTGGAAGTGTGAGGTTCTCGGAATTGAACATTCTGGACGCCGATGGTGTGCTCGGTCTCAAGGTCACGGACACATCGACATTAACCGTCGGGTCCTCCAATCCCGATGAGTTCTCCGGCACAATTGATGTGAACGATCAGCAGGCGATCGATATTCAGCGGACGGAGATCGACGTGACGCTGAACAGTGTCAGCTCAAGCAACAGTCCGACGTACGGGATCTCGGTCGTCGACAGTCCGGGCAACTTCAGCATAGTCGGTGATCGGACCGGAGGGGGGAGGATATTCGGGACCGACATTCCCAGTACTTCAAGTGGCGGCGAAATCAGCGGCGCTGCGATTGCTGGTGCCCGGTTCAAAAACACCGGTATTGTGGACCTCCAAGGCCAGGACTATACCGATAACTTGGTCGGCGTGTGGGCGAAAGACATGAACGATGACTCCGTTGATCCGGAGCTTTTCAGGCTGCGGCTCAGTACGATGCAGTTCATCGACAACATCAATCAAGGCATCCTGACGAAGGATGTCCGTAATATTTTGATCTTCAACTCAGTCTTCAGGGACGGCGATTTCTTAACCCCTGCTGATCTGGCGGTCATTGCATTCGCGGACCCTGCTTTAACGGAAGCCGAATTGCTGATGGATTTTGGTCTGACGCTGGATGATCGAGCGGACCTTGATCTGGCTTCCTTCGACAACAATCAGTACATCGACCTGCGCCTGTCGGAGAATCTCAATAGTGATCTCGTCGACCCATTGAACACGGCTGATCCCGATTACGTGCGGCATTTCTGGACGATTCGCCATAACACTTTTTCGGATACCGCGCAGAATATGGAGAGTGATGCCGTGGTGGTTCGCACGGTTGATAATGCCGCCTCGGACGCAGACTTGGAGTTCCGGTTCGATGGCAATGGAACTGCCGACTCCGGAAATGTCTTCTTTAACTTTGATCGGGTTATCTCAGGTGGTGAATCCCCCTCTGCATTACGAGTCGATTGGGACGGACGGCTCTTCGCAGATGTTAGTGATAACGTCCTGACAATGAGTGGTGAAGATGACCAGATTGGATTCAACTTTATCACCGAGGGAAATGACACCTTCTCGGAAATTGGAGTTAACCGGAACACGATTGTTGGAGGCGACGGTATCGATACGGATAACTCGATCGGCATTCGTTTTGATCTGGCTGGTCCTAACGAAGTTGCGGTCGTTAGCAATATCATCGACATCCGCACTCCCGCGGTCGTTGATGCAATTGGAAACGTGAATCTCGATAACGACGACATCGGATTGTTCAATCGGGGGATCGAATTCCAGAGCAGAAACGGACGAAGCAACGTCAGCATCAGACAGAACATCATCCTGATGGATGCCGGTACTGCGGTGGACGTCGGGCAAATCTCAACACCCGGTCTGGGATTGGCGTCAGTCTTCGAATTCAGCGGCAATCTTATCGGGAGTGACGGAAATCAGCGACTTGATATCCTTGATCCGGACCTCAGGGTTTCGGATCGAGGTCTGCGAATCTCCGGCGTGACGGGGCCGCTGAACCTCGTCGGCGGTGGGAATCAGGTGTTCCTTCAGATCTTCGGTCTTTCGAACACACAGATCAGCAATAACGTCTTCAGTCTAAGTCCCGCTGGTTCGGCTGGAGGGTTTATCGAGATCAACGGAATCAACTATCCGCTGCCATGACGAACCCTTTCATGCGGTTGCGTGTCTCGATTGTTGACACCACTTCGCGGCGTTTGTAGAAGTGATGCACGGGCCCCCATCGTCTAGAGGCCCAGGACATTGGATTCTCAGTCCAAAGACAGGGGTTCAAATCCCCTTGGGGGTACTTTTCTCTCGTCGAGTTCTTGCTCGATCGAGGGCATCACTCACGAAGGACGTCTGTGCCGACAGACGTCCCTTTTCTTTGACAGAACAGGCACGCGACGATTTGTCAGGCCATCACAACTCGTTCAGATGTCCTCCGCGAGTCTCTGCGTTCTCAGAGTCTCCGCGGTTCAGTCAACCGAACAGAATCTCGCTCATGTTTCGCTTGTAGTCCTCGACACCCGGTTGGCCGTAGGGGTTGATGCCGATCAGGCGGCCTTCGACGACTGTGGCCAGCATCAGCATTTGCAGCAGTTGCCCGAGCGTGTGAGCGTCGAGCCGGGGCAAATGCAGATCAGCGGTCGGGCGTGCGTCGTCAGCGTAGGCTTTGTTGGTCCCCTGAATGGCCGCGTCCAGAAGTGATGGCACTTCGCGACCGGCGAGGCGGTTGAGCTGGTCCTGATCAAGTGAGGCGGGTGCCTCCGGCAGAATGACGGCGTCAGTCGCGGGTGAGTCGACGATGACGTTGGTGATCACCTTGTCGCGCGCTCCCTGTTGATGCTGTTGTCCACGGCTGTGCAGGTCGCGTGTGTTCACACCCGTGATGGGGGTCGCCCCTCGTCCGTGCTTGCCGAGGCTTTCGGAGAGCAACTGGTCGTACCACAGGCCAACCGCTTCGAGTCGATTGCCCCACGTCGAGAGCACGCGAATGTTCATGCCTCGATCTCGTTCAAGGAGGTGACACGTTGCGACATAGTCGAGGACCGGGTTCTCACCAATCGGAGCGGTGCGGAAACGTTCGGTCATATCGGCTGCCCCTTGCAAAACCGGACGCACGTCCATGCCCAGCACGGCTGCGGGGTACAGTCCGACCGGGGTGAACACTGAGTACCGCCCCCCGATGCCGTCCGGGATCGAAAAGACGTCCGGATAGCCTCGCTCCTCGGACAGCGAGCGGAGCTTGCCCTCTTCGCCCGTGATGGGGACCACAAGGTTTGTGCTGCGTTTGGAGTCGGCCCCGTAGTACGCTTCGAGGGCGTCGCGGAAGATACGGAACGCGGCTGCCGTCTCCAGCGTGCCTCCCGACTTGCTGATGACGACGATGCCCCAGCGTTGTTGAAGTTGCTCCGGGTCCTTGCAACGCAGCTCAAGCAACTCCAGCAACCCGGAGATCGTGTCGTTGTCGAGATTGTTCCCTTCGAAATACAAGCGTGGAGCACCACCCCGGTCGGCTCGGGAGAGTTCGTTGTGATACGGGTGACTCAGCCCCTCAAACAGAGCTCGCAGTCCCATGTAGGACCCACCGATGCCCAGCACGACCAGCCGATCGATCTCGGAACGCAGTCGCTCAGCCGATTCAAGCATCGGGTCGAGTTCCGGCGAGTTCAGTAGCTGATCGGGGTAGGGGATGAACCCCGCGTCCAATGGTTGTTTGTCTGCCGGGATGTCTCCATCGGTCATGAGTGCGACGTCGTCAAGCGTCTCCTGCCGCGCCGCGTGCAACGGTTCGGCAAGTGCATCCCAAGTCGCATCGTCGATCAGTTTCCGTGCAGCTGTCGGGTCGTATCGCAGTTCGCTCATGAGGGTGATGTTCCTGAGAATCGTCGCTGGATTCGCCAGAATTCAGCCGATCGGTCGGTCTCTGGTTCTCTGTCTGAACTCTGGCAAGTTCAGCTACGTTGCGGCTGTCTCAACGGGCGGTGTGATTCCGAAGTCTTCGATCGTGAGCAGCGAGCGGAACGGCAGTTTTCGCGAGGCGAAGTTCTCGGCTCCACCCTCCATGCGGTCGACGATTCCGACCATGTGCACGACCTCGCAGCCGAACTCTTCGATGCGATCGACGGAGAGCAAGGCACTGCCGCCGGTGGTCACAACATCATCAATCACCACAACCTTGTCGCCCGGCTGGACCGGTCCTTCGACGTAACGATTAGTGCCGTGCCCCTTCGCCTCCTTGCGGACCATGACCCCCTGCAACTCACGACCTTGCTCAGCGGCGACTGCGAGCACGGCTCCAATGATCGGGTCAGCTCCGATCGACATCCCGCCGATCGCCGAGAATTCGACGTCGTCAAGCAGTTCGAGGAGCCCCTCCGCGACGAGCCTGAGTCCTTGGGCATCCAGCGAAATCTGCTTGCCATCAAGGTAATAGGTCGCTTTTTTCCCGGAGGCGAGCGTGAAGTCGCCAAACTTCAGAGCTCGCTCGCGGAACAGGTCGATCAGTTGCTGTCGGTCGTACATCCTTAGCCTCTTGGAGTTGCGGTCGTGGTGCGTGTCTTTTTGACGGCCCTCATGGTAGCCATTCGGCGGGGGGATGGAATGGAGTCAAGAGGTCTCTTCGAATTGGATGCGAGCGCGGCATATCTTGCCAGACTTCCCACCTTAACAAAATCGTTAAAGTCAACCTGGCGATTCAGTCGATCAAATTGCAGCGACTCAGAGACTTCACCATCGGATTGCGGGTACGCTGTGCCTGCTGATAGAGATTTCCCTCGCAGGTCTGTTGTATGCGTCCCACACTTCGACTGTTCTCCGAAGACGCTGATCTCTTTCATCAACCGCCACGGGCGATGATGACGGTTGGAGAACTCTGCCGGCTCCTTCGAGATGCCGATGCGTCTGACCGGACATGGCTACAGGATTTTGAATCCGACCATGTCCACGTTCCGCTCGATCTGTACGAGGTGCTTCAAGCGTACGCTCAGATGTTGCCTGCCGCTTAGCACTTGCACGCGTGCTGCGGTAAGCTCCGGGGATGAGCAATTCCCGATCGAATCAGAGTCTGCGCGACGACTCCATCGCGATCTGGAAAGCCGGCGTTGATGCGGTTGCTGCCGATCGACTCGTTCGCGAAGTCGTGACGTGTGACGACGAGGCACTGACAATCGCAGGTGAGCGAATCCCGCTAGAAGGCCTGGGCCAGATTATTGTCGTCGGGGCAGGGAAGGCCGGCGCAGGCATGACCGCCGGAGTTGAACAGGCACTCAGCGACACATCCCTCGCGGACAGAGTGACCGGATGGATCAACGTCCCGGCAGACTGCGTTCGTCCAACGCAGAGCATCCATCTGCACGCCGCTCGACCTGCGGGGGTGAATGAGCCGACCGCAGAAGGAGTCGCGGGGAGTGAACGCATTTTGCAACTGGTCGCGGCTGCGTCTCCGCAGGATGTGTCTGTCGTGCTCCTCTCCGGCGGAGGCAGTGCATTGCTGCCGGCTCCCGTCGAAGGGGTCTCTCTGAGTGACAAGCAGACGGTCACTCGTGGACTCATGCGGGCGGGGGCGCGGATCGACGAGCTGAACTGTGTGCGTAAACATCTATCACGGATCAAAGGAGGACGTTTGGCACAGGCGTGTCGCGCGGGCAAGATCATCGCACTGATCATCTCAGATGTGATCGGTGATCCGCTCGACGTCATTGCCTCCGGCCCGACGATTGCAGACTCGACGACGGCTGCCGATGCGATCGCCGTCTTGCTGAAGTTTGCCGACAGGATGCCGGTGATTCCTGAAAGCGCGATGACGTACCTGCGAGGTGCAGCTAAGCGCGAGTCATCAATTGACACTGTTTCCACGCCGCAGGTCAAGAATGTGATCATTGGCAACATCGACGTTGCGATGCGAGCCGCTGCGGATGAGGCGAGGCGACGAGGGTACACCGTTCAATCACTCGGTGGAGCGAACGCGGGAATCGCCAGAGCTGTCGGTCGTGACTTGGCGGAGAGATGTCTCGACGCACAAGAGACACATGCGGGGCCTCTTTGTCTGTTGAGTGGTGGCGAGCCTGTCGTGCAACTGGTGGACACGGACGAGCCTCGCCAGGGTGGGCGGAATCAGGAACTCGTCCTTGCTGCTGCGGAGCGTCTCTGGGACGACGATCTGTCCGGGATTGCAATTCTGTCCGGAGGAACCGATGGAGAGGACGGCCCGACTGACGCGGCTGGCGCCGTGGTGGACGCCGAATTGGTGAGACTGGCCCGAGAACGGGGGCTCAATCCGGGCGACTTTCTGGCGACGAACAACTCGTATCCGTTCTTCGACCAGTCCGGAGGGCTCCTCAAAACGGGGCCCACCCACACCAACGTGATGGACCTCCGAGTGGCGTTATGCGAGTGACAAGATTGAAGTTGCAGATTTGGTGTGTGCGTTCGCAGAAGCGTCGCCCACCGGACAGGAGCTTCGTAGAATTTGCAAACTAAGCTGCGACCTCTACAATGGATTTGGTCGATCGGGCGGGATTTGCGGGCATCGGTCGAATTCGGGAAAGAGATTCTTCAACAGGGACCACTGCGTCCCCGGAGGTGTCGGGTGTTACTTGCTCAGGGTGGTGACGTAGGCGTCGCACAAATGCTGACGGTCGTCGTGATCGGATTCCTGGTGCTGGTGGGCATCATTTTCCTGGTCATGTTTGCAGCCTATTTCAAACTCTGGCTGCGAGGATTCGTCACCGGTGCGAGGATCAGTCCGCCTGCCCTTGTGTTTATGAAACTCCGGAAAGTGAATCCCAATATCATTGTGGATACGAAGATCTGGGGAGTGCAGGCAGGTCTGCCAGACATCAACACTAACGCACTTGAAGCGCATTATCTCGCTGGCGGAAACGTGCAACGGGTCGTGCGTGCTTTGATCGCGGCTCATCGGGCGAACATTGATCTAGATTGGGACACCGCAGCCGCCATCGACCTGGCAGGGCGGAATATCATTGAAGCCGTGCAGACGAGCGTGGACCCGAAAGTCATTGATTGCCCTGATCCTCGACGGCATGGTCGGTCGACCCTCGACGGTGTCTCGAAAGATGGAATTCAGCTGAAAGCCCGTGCCAGAGTGACGGTGCGGACGAACCTGAGTCAGCTCGTCGGTGGAGCAACGGAAGACACGGTCATTGCCCGTGTGGGCGAGGGGATTGTCTCAGCGATTGGATCCTGCGAATCTCATAAGGCCGTGTTGGCCAATCCGACATTGATTGCCCAAGCGGTGATGAACAAGGGACTCGACTCGCAGACAGCGTACGAGATTGTCTCAATCGATATTGCCGACATTGATGTGGGTGACAACGTGGGTGCCCGATTGCAGGCCGATCAGGCCGAAGCGGACGTCCGCGTGGCTCGGGCGAGAGCCGAGCAACGTCGAGCGGAAGCCGTCGCTCACGAGCAGCAGATGCAGGCACTCACCCAGGAGAACCGTGCCAAGGTGGTGCTGGCAGAGGCTGAGATTCCCAGGGCGATGGCGGATGCCTTCCGCAGCGGAAACCTTCGGTCACAGAATGGTCATGCTGGTTAGGAAGGTTCTGATTGCTGGCGACACGGTTCGAGCGACAACGATTGCATGATGTCACGGGCGTTCGGCGAAGTTTGCCGGTCCAAAGTTTCGATGATCGAGAGAGCAGGGCAGGTGCCCGGCACCCGGTCAGCATGAGAGATTCCCATTCAGGCACGAAACCTGCATCTCTGTTGAACACACAAACGCGATTCCATGATGTTTCGCGACAATTGAGAATTCCATTTGAGTCGAGTACGATCGGTGCCAGCGAAGGGAGCGCGGCCGAGTTCAAGTTACTTGGCATTCAGAACACGTGAAAGTCCGACGTCATGCGTGAAAACATCAGCATCGAATTGACTCCCGAACAGCGTCAGTACCTCCTCGACGGCTTGCGATTCGTTCGCAGCTCGGTCGCGCTGGAGATTGTTGACTGGTCGCCCGAGGTTGAGAAGGATCGGGACGAGAAGTATGCGGCCCTCAACGAACTTGAGGACCTGTTGAACGGCGTGTCCTCTGCGGAGACCCACGCTCGCGTTTGACCTGTCTCTGAGGTTGTCCTTCGGATTCTGCGCTCATCCCACTGCGACCCAGGCCGATGCGATACCGACACGTCTGCATCGAGTCCATCAGCTCTACGCTTCCTCCCCATGTGGTGACGTCGGAGGAGATCGAGTCTCGCCTGCAGCCGGTGTATGAGCGGTTGCATCTTCCGGCCGGGCGACTTGAGTTGATGTCTGGTATCCGCGAGCGACGTTTTTTCGATCCCGGGACTTTGCCGGGGCAGATCAGTGGCGAGACGGTTCGTCGAGCTGTCGAAACCTCGGGGGTTGATGTTCGGCACATGGGGGCCTTGATCCATGGCTCCGTCTGCCGCGATCAGATGGAGCCGGCGACCGCGTGTGGCGTGCATCATGCCTCCGGGTTGCCGGACGAGGCGCTCGTGCTCGATGTCAGCAATGCGTGCCTCGGCCTGTTGAACGGCGTCGTCATGCTGGCCGATATGATCGAACTTGGCCGGGTGCGTGCGGGGGTTGTCGTCGGGACCGAGATTGGCCGTCCCCTGGTCGAGAGGACGATCGACACATTGCTCCACTCGCCAGAACTCACGCGGAAAGAGATCAAACCGGCTTTTGCGTCCCTCACGATCGGGTCCGGAACTGCGGCGATCGTGTTGTGTGATGAACGGTTGAGTCAACGGGGAAACCGACTGCTCGGCGGGGCTTATCTGGCCGATTCTTCGCATCACCGACTCTGCGCAGGGGGCTCTGAGATGGGCAGCTCGAACGACGGTCGTCCATTAATGGCGACTGATTCGGAAGCGTTGCTTCATGCGGGGATCGACATTGCCCGACGGACATGGCCCCGGCTTCTCGAAACGGTCGGTTGGGCATCGCAGGGTGTGCACAAGGTGTTCACCCATCAGGTGGGCAAGGCACATCGGAAGCTGTTGCTGGAAAGTCTTGATCTCGATCCTGCGATGGACTTTCCGACGGTTGAGTTTCTGGGGAACACCGGAGCCGTTGCACTGCCGACCGCTGCGGCTCTCGGCATTGAGGAGGGACACCTCGCGCCCGGCGATCACGTCGCCCTGCTGGGCATCGGAAGTGGATTGAACTGTCTGATGCTCGGCATTGAATGGAATGGGTGATCGCCCTCTTTCGCTGTTCGGCAAAGTTTGCGTTGCCCGATAAGTCGGGCTAACGGGTGCTGATGGTGATACCCGTAGCTTCGTGGTGATCTTGTGCATGTGGCAGGAAACGCCGATGGCGCCACGAAGTTGAGGGGCATGAATCGTCGATCAAAAAAGGAGTTGGGGGGACTCCCTCCCCTGATCGTCTGAGTCGGCAGCCGCATCTGGTCGCGGCAAATCCCCGCTGCTGTCCGCTCGACGATGCCGCTCCGGTCGGCGAGAGAGTGCATGTCGAATTTCTTCTCTAAACGTGATCCCTGGGGTAACGGGCTCGCTCTGTGGGTCTTTGCAGGCATGTTGTTTGGTCTTCCAATCCTGGGAATGGCCATCCTCCAAATCCGGATGAACAACGATGTGGAGACGTGGCTGCCGAAGCATGACCGGGAAGCTCGTGTCCTGGCGTGGTTCAAGGAGCACTTCCCCGCTGAAGACCGGGTGATGTTGACGTGGGACGGCAGTTCGCTTGATGACCCGCGTGTTGATGTGTTGGTGACCAAACTCGTCGGCAAGGTCGACGAGGACGGCGTGCGCCGCAATGGCTCTCCGTACATCGAGTCGGTCATCACTGCTGACGAGTTGTTGCGAAAGATGATCGGCTACGGGGTCGACCCGGACGAAGCAGCCGATCGCATCACAGGTACGTTGATCGGGAGCGGGTTGATCAAGGTGGAGCTGACGGATGCGGGCCGGGTGGATCAGGAGGAGGCGATCAATCACCTGAAAGCGTCGGCCGCCGCTGAACTGGGAATTCAATTGGACGTCGCGCCCAAGATCGAGCCTCCACAGTCTGCGATTGCCTATGAGACGGAAACGCAACCGGTCTCAATGCTGGACGAGGGCGAGGATTCGACTGAGAGCGGTGCGGGAGACTACGAAAGAGATTTCGACTCTCTGGAACGACCGGACTTGCCGTTCAGGGCTCACGACTTCCGCGTGACCTGGGGGCGGGTGTATCCTTCCCCAGAGCAACTGTCGCAGTTCTCCGCGATGGCACACCGGCTGAGAGGCCCGCCGACAGACAATGAACCCGAGGGACCCTTGCTCATCAGGGAGTGCTTCCGTTCCTCGGGGTCACCTGTGGGGATGCTCATTAATCTGTCGGAGGCCGGACGTTCAGACGAATCGGGAGTCGTTCAGGAGATTAAGAAACTCGCCCGTGAATCAGGGATCACGGAAGAGGAGTTGTATATCGGCGGTCGTGCGGTAACGGCATCTGAACTCAATGAGGCCGTCAAAGACGCCGCTTGGAATGTAAAGACCGACTCATGGCTGCCGCATCGGCGTTCGGTGATGCTGATGACCGGCGCGGTCGCGATGGGACTGGCGTTCCTGTTTCTCAAGAGCCTTCGCCTTGGCATTCTGGTGCTCGTAGTCTCGTACTACACCACTGCCGTGGCTCTTGCATTGATTCCGCTCGCTGGCGGAAGCATGAACATGGTGTTGATGGTAATGCCGACGTTGCTTCACGTGCTTACGCTGTCAGGAGCCATTCATGTGGCAAATTACTGGAAGCACGCGGCGGCTGAGGACGCGAAGTCCGCGATCGTGCGTGCGGTCGAGATGGCCAAACAGCCTTGTGCGCTCGCCAGCGTTACCACGGCGATCGGATTGATCTCACTTGTGACTAGTGATCTGGGGCCCGTACGCGATTTCGGGTTGTATTCGGCCATCGGCTGTCTGCTGGCGTTTGTGGCAGTACTCTACGTCTTGCCGACACTTCTGCAGATCTGGCCATCCCCCGCATGCAATCCACAGGAAGTGGACTCCAACCGCTGGGAGTTCTTTGGCGAGCGGATCGTGAATCACTCATTGCTCGTGAGTCTGTCGTGCGTCGCCGTTTTTGCGGCGTGCACATACGGACTGAGATACTTCAAGACAGAGACCAAGGTCATTCGGTACTTTCCTGAGAACGCGCGGGTTGTTCGGGACGGCATCGCACTCGAACAAATGCTCTCAGGGACATCCGGGGTCGAGACAGTTCTGCGGTTCAGTCCGGAAATGCAACAGGAGACGGCGTTCCTTCAGCGGCTGGAGATCGTTCGGGAGGTCGGACAGGCGATCCGTAACCATCCCGAGATCAGCGGGGTCATGTCTCTGGCGGACTTTCAGCCCGTGACCGAAGCCCCTGCGGACGATGCTCGGACGTTTACCAAAATCAAATACAATCGGCGATCCTCAGAGATCGAGCGTCGCGTGAAGGAAGCGGAAGAGAGTGGAACGGAAGCCTTCATGGCCGTCGCTCCCGTTGCCGCCGATCTGGTGAATCCCGGTGATGCGGAACTGAACGAGGCTGGCGAAGAATTGTGGCGAATCACCGGTCAGGCCGGTCTCAACAGCGAGTACCCGTTTCTTGCGTTGACAAACGAACTTGAGTCCCGTGTGGGTGAGGTTGTCCAGCGATACCCGGGCACGAAATTCGTCATCACCGGGACGGTGCCGTTGTTCCTGCGAACACAATTGGCCGTACTGGACAGCTTGATGAAAAGCTTTGCGATGGCATTCGCCATCATTGCCTTGGTCATGATTTTCCAGTTGCGAAGTGTCTCCGCGGGAATCCTCAGCATGCTTCCGAACCTGATGCCGGTGGCGGTTGTTTTCGGGTTGGTCTCGTGGTGCGGCACCAAAGTCGACATCGGCTCGATGCTGACGGCGTCGGTCGCATTGGGGATTGCCGTCGACGGGACGTTACATCTGCTGACGTGGTTCCGTGACGGGATACTCAAAGGGATGTCGCGGAAGGTGGCGGTGATAAAGGCGCTCGCTCACTGTGGTCCCGCCATGTGGCAGACGAGTGCAGCAATCGGATTGGGACTTTTGATGCTCTATCCCGCTGACCTGCTAATGATCAGCCGGTTTGGATGGTTGATGGCGGCCCTGATCGGAGCGGCCTTATTCGCGGATGTCGTGTTTCTGCCGGCCCTGTTGGCGGGGCCTCTGGGACGACTCATCGAACGAACGGTTTCTCGTTCCGCGAACGAGTTGTCGGACACCCCGTCTCAGCCGAAAGCATCGGCACCGAAGCCTCATTTCGATGTGACGAAAGATCGTGTCGGACGGATGCGACCTGCTGTCTAGCCAAGGGAATGTCGCAACAGAGCGTCTGAACGAGGTTTGCGTGTCCGCCGGTATGACGGATTTCGGAGAGAAACGGATGACCAGTCGTCAGCCGACGATTGTCTGCCTATAATGTTGTTGAACGAAGACGAACTTCCCTTCACAACAAACAGAGCCGCGTCTCACCTCGTGCGGCAGCATGGAGACGAGCATCATGAATGAATTTGTCGAACCACTGGGATCACGGATTCTGATCCGGAAAGACGAGAGCCGTCAGACGACCCGCGGCGGAATTGTTCTGCCCGATCAGGCGGAGATTCCCACCATCACCGGACGCGTTGTCGAGATCAGCCTTGAGGTCGCGAACGATGATGAGTTTCCGGTCCGCAAATACGACAAAGTATTGTTCCATCCGAAGCAGGCCATTCCGGTCGACTTCGAGTCGGACAATCTTCTGTATGTCGTTCCGGTTGAGGATGTGGTTGCTGTCTTTCGCAAGTCGACTGCCGCGACGACGGCCGGGCAGGACGATGATGTGTCGGCTGAGTTCGATGAAGAGATGGACTGACTCGATTGCCGAGACACCTTGAATCCCGCATGGCGGATGCTTCCGAGATGACCGCAGACAGTTTGTCGTTAAGTGTCCGAGGGGCGACGATTGGTGATTTGTCCGCGATTGATGCGTTCATTCAACCGTTCGTCGCTGAGGGTCGGTTGTTGCCCCGGACAATCGACGAACTTGAGGATTTGCTCCCCACCGGCTTCGTCGCATTGCGTGACGGAGAGGTTGTCGGGTTCGCAGCGCTGGAGATCTACTCGAAAAAACTTGCAGAGTTGCGGAGTCTCGCCGTCGCGGACAGATGCCGAGGACAGGGCATCGGTCGACGGCTGGTCGACTCGTGTCTGAACGTCGCGAGAGAGCGGTCGGTGTTTGAGGTGATCGTGATTACCTCGGAGGAGCAGTTCTTTCAGGGCTGCGGATTTGATTTCACACTCCCCGGCCAGAAGAAGGCACTCTTCTACAAGACCCGCGACCAGGCTTGATGTCGGTTGGTGTGGGAGTGAGAAAGGAGATGTCGCAGCAGCCCCTGCGACGTTCTGCGTCAAACGACGCGGGAGCTACTGCGACATCCGGTCGACCGCTCGCCGGAAGCAAGCAGGCGGACCACTGATTCGATTGGTTGAGCGAACCCGTCAGTCGAGGTTGCTGCGGCCCATGCGAAAGCTGATCGTCGCTCGCAGGTCCTGACCGCCGAGATAGTTCCCGGGGATCAGACTGATTTCATCGTACGGGACAGTTGCTTCGATGGTGAACATTTCGAGGTAGTTGTCCTCGTCCTGGAGATCAAACGGGGCGCCGGCGTTTGCACCTTCGGCATGGACGATGTTGATCGTTACTTCACTGCCGGGAATCCGTGCTGCCGTGAGCATATTTCTGATATCCTGCGTCACCTTCTCATTCGCCGTTTCCCCCGGAGCAAGGACGTTGCTCCAGTCCTGACTGGCCAATCGTCCTCCCTCCCGGAGGACACCGTAAAGCGTGTTCGAGGCATTCAACGCGTATCCAATTTCAACACTGCCGAGTGTGAGTGTCAGAAACACGGGAGCCATGATGGCAAATTCAACGACAGCAGCTCCCCGACGACGTTCTGAAGTGAAGTACTTTCGATGGTTGATGAAACGACGCATGATGACACTCGACTAAGGCAATGGGGTAGGCTTGATGTGTTCAAGGTTCCTGAAAAAACTATTCGTGCCGCATGACGGCTTGTCCAGAGAGCGTGATGTTCTTGATCCAGAAGGGAGGCAGGATGGCAACGTCGTTGTATGGCACCTCGATGCGGACGATGAACAATTCCTTGGATTCGGCGTCCAGCACCTCAATGTCGGGTAGTGAGGCGTAGTCCAGTCCGGTCGGGTCGAAGCCGGGCGTGTCAAAATCCGAGCCATTCTTGATCATCACGGTCGCATCGCCGGGAGTCACCGCTCCGCTGATTTTGTCCTGGGCGAGAGTCATCACCTGGGCGGTGGTCTTACCTTCCAACGCGCCCAGTCGGGCGGCTTGTTTGGCTGCCGAGTTCAGCACATCCATCACCATGAAGGCGTGGCCCGTCTCCATGAGTCCCGCAAGAAACACGCCGAAGACTGGAAGCACGATCGCCATCTCGACGACTGTTGCTCCATAACGTCGACAACGGGATCGAGAGTGTCCTGATCGGCGAAACATTGTGATGTCCCTGAAAAATCTTCCGGCCCACGTCGTGAATGATTTTCGAGCAGGCACGGTCGGTTATGCTTCTCGCCAACGGTCCGTGTCGGTCAAGATCGGCCATTCGGGAGGACAACGAGGGAAAGCTGGAGTCAGAGAACAGCGCGTCAGCGATCGAACAATCCGCGCTGGTTCTTTATCACTTCAACCGTAGTTCAGGATTGGAGACCTGGCGCAGTTTTTTTCGGGAATTCCGGCAGGTCGAGTGCGGTCCGGACGGTGTCGAGATCTGGCAACGCGTCACGATTGCCGAGGGATCGACACTTAAGACCCGCTGTTGTTACGGCAAAATCAAGCATGACATCGGGCGGAGAACCGGACAGGCATGCATGGATGATGCCCGCAGTAAACACGTCGCCGGCACCGTTTGTATCGACGATGGGCTCGCCGGTGATCGCAGGTCGATGGATCGTCCTGCCTTCACTACACAGCCATGCTCCTTGATCGCCATCGGTGACGGTGACGACGGACGGTCCGTAACTCAAGAGCGACTCAGCACCACGTTCAGGGTTCGCTTCCAGCAGAAACTCCTGAATGAACCGACGTGGAGCATTCACGACGTCCGCCAGGGACAGAAGCTGTTCGACCCCCGGTTTGGGAGAGCCCGTGTCGAGGCAAACGAGACCTCCCGCGGCCTTCACTGTTTGTGCGGCGATGAGTGCTTCCCGAGTCGGCCACGCGTCAAGGTGCAGTACATCGCACCCCTCAAGCAACTCCAGCAAACGGACGCTCGACAAGTGACCCTCCATCTCCGCCCGCTGCGTGACCGAAGTGCGCGTTCCGGTGTCATGCTCGATCCAGACCTGCGAGAACCCCGTGGATGTCTGAGGCATGCGGCAGTCTGAAACAAAAGAGATGCCAGTCCGCGTGAGGTCAGCCTCGATGACATCGCCAAGTGCATCGTCGCCCCACGCACTAATGAGTTCACACGACCAGCCGAAGCGGACGAGTTGAGTGAGTGCCGTCGGAACCGGTCCCCCCACTTGAATCAGCGAATGGAGCACCGGCTGCTTGGTGTCAACGACGGGGTACGCCTCGATCACAACGAGCAGATCGACAACCGTTGTCCCAAGCCCGATGATTTTCATCTGTTCTTCAGAATGCTTTGATGTGGTCTGTTGCTCCCGTCCCAAGCCGATGGATCCGCCATCGTGCAGAGATGTGTTTGGTCACAATCACTCATGCAGCGTTCCGGTTGAGAATTCCGGTTGGGTGGCAGGGTCCGACCAACAGGATGGCCCTGAGATTGTGCGTCCAAAACCCGGGGCCATCCGCTTCGCGTCTGACCCCGTCACCCGAAAATCAAGATGGACCAATGCATGAAGAACGCGTTTGAGCATGATGTCTGATCTTGCATCAACAACCGGGGTCGAAGCTGTCGGCTTGGGATGGGCATGCGATCTCGTGGTCACTCAATTCAATCGAGATACAGGAACTCGTTGAGATTGAGTACTGTCAGGCAAAAGTACCGCAGGGAATCGTTGGCAGACATGCCGTGGTCATGCTCCAGTGTGTTCATCAAGTCGATCCCGCGTTGGACTTCTGCATCCGTCGGCTCGCGTTGGGTGATACGTTGTAGGGCGAGGCGGACTTGTGCCGCTGGCTCGTCGCCGGCCTGTTGCCTCAGTGACTGTGCGAACACCTCAGCTTGTTTGTTGATGAATGCGCTGTTGAGCATGCCGAGGGCCTGCGTGGGTTGTGTCGTTGCGAAGCGGGCAGGGCAGGTAACCTCGGTGTTCGCGACGTCGAATGCGGCAAGCAGTGGCACGGGTAATGATCGCTTGGAGTGAATGTAGATGCTGCGGCGAGTGACATCTTCTTCGGACGACTTGCCCCAGTTTTCACCGGGACGTGACTGACCGGCCAGAATCTCATCAGGAATGACCGGATAGATGCTTGGCCCGAACATCTTGTCAGTGTTCAGAGTATCGTTAACGGCGAGAATGCTGTCGCGGATCTCCTCCGCCCGCAGTCGACGCATGTCGAACCGCCAGAGGAGATTGTTGTCCGGGTCAGTCTTCGTCCCGGCAACCTCATCGGTCGCGATCGCCGACATGCGATAGGTGTTTGACATCAGGATGAGTCGATGGATGGCTTTCAGACTCCAACCGCGGTCGACGAATTCGGCTGAGAGCCAGTCGAGTAGCTTGGGGTGCGTGGGACGGTCCCCCTGCAGACCGAAGTTGTTCGGCGACCGGACGATGCCCCGTCCAAAGTGCCACTGCCAGATGCGGTTGATCATCACGCGCGCAGAGAGCGGATTTTCCGGAGAGACGATCCACTCTGCGAGCGCCCGTCGTCTTCCGGTGCTCTCGCCATGATCCGGCGCTTCAATAACCGGGGCTGGCGGAGAGAGAACCGATGGGAAGGCGGGGTTCACTTCATCGCCCTCGATGTGCGGATTGCCTCGCACGAGGACATGGGTCGGAGGCGCGTCCGGTCCCTGCTCTTTGATCGAAAGCACCTGTGCGAAATGGCCGGGTGGCGACTTCTCCAGTTTCTCTCGTACCTTGCGGAGACTATCATACGTCTCGAATTGATCTTTGGTAATGACTTCTCCGGCTCGTCGTTTGAGGATGTCGAAGCGCGAGCTCTGGTCCTGAAAGTCATCCTTCTCGCCGCCGACGAGATGCTGGGCCGCTTCGGTTTCAATGCCGGCCATCCTCGTCTTGATCTCGTTAAGTTGCTTTTCCCAATCAGTAACCGCCTTTGTTCGTTGCTCGCGTCCGTCCGGGAGATCAACGTCACGGATCGAAGCCTCAAACACGGTCGCGTCAGCCCGGACTCCGTAGTGCCTGATATTGCGGAAGAATGCAATGAAGCTGTAATAGTCCTGTTGCGGGATCGGATCGATTTTGTGCTCATGACAGCGGGCACAGTTCATTCGCAGTCCCAGCATGGCTTGCGACGTCGTCGCTGCGATGTCATCAAGACCGTCATAGAATGCGAGCAAAGGATCGGCTGGCTCATCATCCCACAACCCGAGACGGTAGTACCCGGTCGCGATCAGCGACTCGGACGTGACCTCGTCCAGTTCGTCCCCCGCCAGTTGTTCCATGACGAATTGATCATACGGTTTGTCATCGTTGAGGGATTGAATGACATAGTCCCGGTATCGCCAGACGAACGGTTTTGGATTGTCTCTCTCAAAGCTGTTGGACTCCGCGTACCGCACGAGGTCCAGCCAGTAGCGAGCCCAGTGCTCGCCATAGTGGGGCGATTCGAGCAGCCGTTCGATGAGGTTCTCGTAGGCATCGGGCGACTCGTCTGCCACGAACGCGGCGACCTCGTCCGGTGACGGCGGGAGACCGGTGAGGTCGTACGTCACCCGACGGATGAGTGTCGTTCGTTCGGCGGGCGGAGCTGGAGACAGACCGGCATCTTCCAGCTTGGCGATAACGAACGAATCGATGGGATTGGCAACCCAGGAGGCGTTTTGCACGTCGGGGACATGCGGTCGCTTCACCGGTTGGAAAGACCAGTGGCTCTTCGTTTCCTCGTTCACCTCTGGTGAGTGATGCCCCTCTTCCGCCGGAGGCTCGTCGGCCACATTGGGCATCGGCAGCCCACGTTCGACCCAACGGCGGAGCAGGGCGATCTGCTCATCCGGCAGTTTCCCACTGGGAGGCATCTCATATCCATCGTAGTTGACCGCCTGGAGCAGAAGACTGCCATCAATATCCTGCAAGTCGACGGCGGCGCCGCTGTCGCCACCCTTGAGCAGAGATTCTCGCGACGTCAGCCGCAGTCCACCCTTGGCCTTTTCCCCGGCATGACACTTGTAACAATGCTCTTTCAGCAGCGGTGCGACTTCAGTCGCGAAGAATTGCAGGTCGTCCGCAGAGAACTCGCTCGCGGCGTCATCCGCTGCTGCCAAGTGCATGTTCGCATTGACAGACAGAATCAGCGCCACAATCATTGTCGTTCGTCGGATGCACCGCATGTCTGCGTATTCCTCAGACGTGAGAGTCTTGATGAATCCTTGACTGTACGGGAGATGGCACAGAATGTGCAACTTCTCAGATTCACGGAAGGAGCCGACCTGCATCGTCTGAGACATGGGTACCAGCAATCCCACGGCAATTTCGAGATTTGTGTAAAAAGCGAGAGCCTGTGGTATCCGGCCCCCTTTTCGAGGCGGAATCCCGGTGTGTAAGATGTGCCACAGACGATGAGGGGTTGGACCCCAACAATTCAAACTCCGGCCTGTCGCCGGAGGGACTTGCCAGTTCGGCAAGGCGAATGAAGAAATTGTGAGCCGTCATTCCGGCGGCCACTCAATCTAACAGGAGAGAGATGATGAAATTGACGATTGCACTTTCTGCTTGTGCTTTGATGCTCACCACGGCCGCCTTCGCCGGTAAAGAGTTGGAACTCGGCGAAAATCCGCCAGCCTTTCACGTGACGGATGTGACCGGCCCCGAGGCTGGCAAGTCTCTGTGCTACCGCTGTCGTTTCGGGAATCAACCCGTAGTCACGATCTTTACCCGTCAGATCAACGATGAGTTGGCGACGCTCGTGAAGAACGTCGATCAGGTCGTTGGTCAAAATCAGGGTGAGAAGATGGCCGCATTTGTGGTCCTGCTCTCCGACGATCCAACCGCTCACGAGGGAGAACTCAAAGCATTCGCTCAGAAGCACAGTATCACGAATACCCCGCTCACGGTCTTCGACGACAAAAACGGTCCGCCCAGCTATAACCTGACGAACGCCGACTTCACCGTCATGATGTGGGTCGACAGCGCTGTCAAAGTCAACGAGACTTTCAACGCCGGACAGCTCAGCCCGCAAGCGGTGACGCAGGTCGTGGAGAAAACCGACGCGATCCTCAACTGACACGCGCCGAGCCCATCGGTTCGAGTGATTTTCCCAAGGCCGTCTCTGTTCCACAGAGGCGGCCTTTTCGTATGGGGCGGGTTTCATCATCGTGCGTGAGCGCCCTCTCATCCTCGACCGTTGCTCACGCAGAATCGACATCGTCGTATCTTGTCCGATGCACTATGCTTGAGGGGGGAAGGTTCCGCGCGGATCGCAACGTGTACCGCTCCCCTAGTGGAGCGTCATCGCTTGGTTTTCGGGTGACGGGGTCAGAAGCGAAGCGGATGGCCCCGGTGTTTGGACGCACAATGCCAGGGCCATCCCGTTGGTCTGACCCTGCCACCCAACCCGAATTTTTAGCCCGGACGCAGCACTCGTGTCATGGCAGACGATTTTGGGAGAACGTTGATGATTGTCAGAGCCCGTGTGTGGATCGTCTCGGCGATCGGCTTGCTGTTACTCGTTGGTGCGAGCGTGGTCTTAGCACAGTTCCCGCAGTTCGAGCAGGAGTTCACACAGGATCGGGCACAATCGGTTCCGGAGAACCGGCGCGTCGAGGTCATGCTGGAGCAGGCACGTGAGCAACTCGGTGCGTCAGACGAAGTGCAGGTGAACACACTGGAGTTGCTCCAGTTCGTCGTCGAAACAGAAGAGGATACGTTCTCGGACATCCGATTGAATTCGAGTCAGCGACGAGATGCGGAGTTACTTCTGTCCGGTCTCTCATCACAGGGCCGACAATTGTACGAGCAAACGTACGGCGGCGAGGCAAGTGCCCTGTTGCAGACGGCACGCGAGACCGGAAGTGCCGATCAACTGCGTTCCGTCGTGCAGAAGTTCTTTCTCACGGAGGCTGGAGGCGAAGCCGCTTATGAGATGGCGGTGAGCGAGATGGACCGGGGAGAATTGCTGGCGGCTGCCCGATGTCTCGATCGATTACGAACCCTGCATCCCTTACGGTCGAAGTGGGAGCCGGACTTGTCCGAACGTGCCGTGATCGCCTACTTGCGAGCCGGCATGCCTCTGCAAGCGGCTGACATTCTTGCTGCTGCAGCCGCCGACACAACAAAAATGTTTCAGGGACGAAACATCTCGGTGTCGTCACGCTCTCAGGCCGTTGCATGGTTACGAGAGGAACTGGGCTCTTCCCCATCGGATCATGATATTCCCGTGCATCAATGGCTGGTGCAGGGAGGAACTCCCGAACGGAATGCTTCGGTCACTCCCACAACGCCTGTGTTCGACGATGCCTGGCAGACATCCGTGATCGGACCGACAGATACTCGGTCCGACAATGAGACCATCGCCCTGGAGGACATCGTCGGAGGCATCCAGGGTCTTGCGGATCATGATGCGGAGTTGCAGACGTTTCCAGTATCCGAACCGCTTGTCGTGGGCGAAACCCTTCTATTCTCTTCGTATGGTCGGTTGAAAGCCATCGATGTAAACACGGGTGAATTCCGTTGGCAGGCAGCGGACGCCGATCCGGTGTTTGAATACCTCATGACCGAGTTGCGTGGCCCCGCAGAGGGAATGCGAGGACCGGCCCTGTCGTCAATCCGCAATCTCTTCATGCAGCGGGCATGGTTGGATGCAACATCAGCCGCGATTTCGAGTGACGGTGATCGTGTCTACGAGGTCTTTGACAGTGGCATGGTCGGGCCGTTTCAGGATCGGATGACAGGTGAGTTGTCGTACAGCCATCCGTTGAGTCCCAAGGCGTTCAATCGTCTGCGGGCCTATGACATTCCGGCAGAAGGAAAGTTGCTGTGGGAAGTGGGCGGTCCCAACGGGCGAGCATCGCTGCCGATGGCGGGGACGTTCTTCCTCGGCCCACCGCTGTCCGTCGATGGCACACTGTACGTGCTTGGTGAGGAGCGGGGGCAAGTCCGACTCTTCGCGCTCGATCCGGAATCGGGCACGCAGGAATGGTCGCTGCCGCTTTTGAATGTGGCTGCTGATGTGAACGACGATCTCGATCGTCGCCTCGCGGGACACAGCCCGTCCTACGCAGGGGGGATGCTCATCTGTCCGACCGGGAGTGGACTCATCGTGGCGGTCGACCCGGTCCAACGTTCACTCGTCTGGGGGCAACTCTACAATTCGGCAAGGCGGCCATTCCTGTCGCAACAGTTGGGTCGCGGATTTCGACCCGGGCAGATGACGCTGATCGATGCGATTTCGATCGAGTCGCTGCTGGCGGAGGAACGCTGGCGTGGGAACTCGATCACCGTTGCTGACCGATCGCTCCTTGTCGCTCCGCCGGATCAGGCGGTTCTGCATTGCCTCAGTCTGGTCGACGGTTCACCTCGCTGGACGCGGGCACGTCGACGTCTGCTGTACGTGGCCGGGGTGTATGACGGTGCAGCAATTCTGGTCGGCGAGCGTTCGATCGAATCGGTGCATCTCGAATCGGGCGAGACCAACTGGTCGTTGCCAATCGATGATCCCTGCGGGAGAGGTGTCCGACAGGGCAATCGGTATTGCCTGCCCCTGCAAGGCAGTCGCATTGCAACGATCGATCTGAAGCATGGTCGACTCCTCGCTGAAACGCCGACTCGCACGGGTGAGCCGTTGGGCAATCTCGTTGCAGTGAACGGGCGACTGCTCACTCAGACAGTTGCGAGTGTGCGAGGCTTTCGATCACTCGGAGAGATCGAGACACAATTGGCGGCGGACTTTGCAGCCGACCCGGACGACCCGGCGGCGTTGGCGATTCGCGGGGAGATGCGATTACACGCCGGACAATCATCGGAAGGACTCGACGATCTGCGTGCCTCGCTTGCCGCATCGACGGACGACCGCACGAAACAACTGGTTGTGAACTTGTTGCTGGAGCGATTACGTGTCGACTTTGCAGCGAATCAATCGTCAATCCCCGAACTGGAGCAACTGGCGGACTCGCCCACGCAACGAATTCGACTGCTCCGCGCGATTGCGACCGGTCTGGAGTCGATCAGTCAGACTCAGGAGGCCTTCCAGTACTATCTGCAACTGCTGAGTCTTCGCGAGATCGACGAATTCTACGAGCACATTGATGACATCTGGTCCGTCCGACTCGACCGCTGGGCACAGGGGCATCTCATACGGATTGCAGAGTCAGCACCCGACGAAGACCGCCCGGCGCTGGATCGTCAGATCGAAGCGACCGTCGTTGCTGCAATCGATGCGGGACACCCGGACACGCTCGTTCGCTTCGCCTCGACGTTCGGCCGCCATGCGGGGGGAAGTATGGTGGAGGACGCCCTGGTCGAGTTGCTCGATCCTCAGCAGTCTGCGCTCAGGGCCGAGGCGTTGTACCTCAAACGGCGAAGAACAGGCACGCCAGAGCAAAGGGCGCACGCGACCGCCCGACTCATCCGGCTGTACGCCGACAGTCATCGCGGCTCGCTCGTCCGGGCTCTGCTGGATGAGCTGTCCAACGAGTTCTCGGATGTGGTCGCATGGGAGGGGATGACTGGAAACGAGGTCGCTCAATCCTGGAGCCAGGACGAGACAATCCTTGCCGCGTTAGAGTCTGCCATCGAGTGGCCGCGCGATGAGATTCACGTCAGAAAACAACCGGGGCGGGCATCACGTGGGCCGATGATCCTTCGCCGCATTGGACCGTTCGATCCACTGTTGCATGACGGTGGATTCGTCATTCACACCAACGGGCAACTCGGCGCCTTCGATGGCGACGGTCGGGTCGATTGGCCGCGAGCACGACATTCGTCAATGATGCCGGGCATGCCGAGCGCGAACTTCTCGACCCAGCGCGGTCACCAGGCATTGGTCTTTCTGGGTCATCAGTTCCAACTGTTGAATCAACTCAATCGCGAAGAACCGGAAGTCATCTTCGAGGATGAGGTCACCAGTCAATCGGAGTTGGCACCGTTCGGACGCCCGGACGTTCGACAACAGCAGGTCGGACGAGGACTGCGCGGCGACCTGTTGATGGATCGGATGACCGATGAGTACTTCGGCAACGTCGGTCCCCTCGGAGATGATGTGTTCTGTTACCAGAAAGGGGGGACGCTGTACGCGATCGATCCCTACACCGGAGACGAACTGTGGCACGTCGCCAACGTCCGACGCGGCAGCGAGATTTTCGCCGATGACGAATACGTTGTGCTTGTCTTTCGCGGACCCCGCAATGCGAAGTTAGAGGTTCACATCTATCGAGCGGCCGACGGACAATTCGTTGCGCAGACGGAGTTGCCCGAGACGCTCGAAACCCATCGGCAAGGGGCAGATTGGGGGCGATACTTTCTCACTCGACAGCCGGAAGGAGATGGAGTCACGCTCGCCATGTTCGATCCGGTGACCGGTCGAAATCTCTGGGAGCGGGCGTTTCCGCAGTACCACTCCTGGATTCCCAGGGATGGTAACAAGCTCGTCGTAGTCAGCAAGGATGGGCAGGTGCAGGTCCTCGATCCGGAGGACGGTGAAGTCGAGTTCCAGGCACAGATCGAGTTGCCGGAGAAGCTCGACGAACTCAGCGTGCTCAGCACCCCTGATCTCTGGATTCTTTTCACGAAACAACACGTCAGCAAAACACAGGAGGTGCGGGGACTACTGCCCGAACAGGTCGAAGACGTCAACATGATTAACGGACCGGCCTACGCCTTCGATTGCAAGACGAACGAATTGCTGTGGAGCCGTGAGATGCCGCCGCAGGTCGTTGATCCTCTGCTGCCCGGGCGTTGGCCGTTCCTGGTGCTCTCATCGGGAGCTCAAATGTTCGGGGCGTCGAATCGGGTGGGGACGACCTTTTTGAAACTGATGCTGATCGATCAACGCACAGGAGAGACCATCTACGAAGGCGAAGGGAACGGTAATATGCGAGCCGTGTCCTGGAATGTTTCCGACGAACCGCTGGAGGTCAATCTGATGGTCGGCAGCACGGACCTCGTCGTCAGATTCGACGGAGAGGCCGACACACAATCTGACGATGAATCCGCCGATCCGCCGCTGCAGGATGAGCCGTCCGGTCCCGCGAGACGCCCACCCGCACCACCCTCCTCTGAGCCTCCGATCGGGGAGGAGAAGTGATCGCGTTCAGAGGAACTCAGCGGTGACTGTGTCTGCGAGGAAGCGTCCCTCACGGCTGAGTCGCACGTAGCCGTTCAACTCTTCGAGCAAACCATCCCGGAGAAAGCGGTCATGCGCCTCCGGTGCTAACTCACGCAGTGTGAACCCGGTGCGGTCCGTGAACGTGTCGAGATGGATGCCGGCCGTCTGTCGCAATCCGAGCATGACGGCTTCACGAGCACGCTGCTCTCGCGACAACGTCTCCGACTCCGCGATGCCCGATTCGCCAGCAAGCACGCGTTTGAGCCAACCTGTCACGCTACGCTGCGCCGTCGAGCGTGTTCCGTTCAGGTATCGAGCAGCACCCGGTCCAAATCCGAAATACTCGCGTCCCTCCCAGTACACCCGGTTGTGCCGGCACGCAAATCCCTCACGTGCGAAGTTCGAGATTTCGTACTGTTCAAACCCAGCCGCGGTCAGAATCTCCATCGCCAACGCATACATGTCTCGTTCGGTCTCTTCGTCGGTCGGATGCAGCACGCCGCTGGCCCGCCACTTCCAGAACGCGGTTCCCTTCTCGTACGTCAGTCCATAAGTTGACACATGCTCGACGCCGGAGGTGATCGCCGCGTTGAGTGTTCGCTCCCATGTCTCAAGTGACTGCCCCGGCACGCCGAAGATCAGATCGATCGACCGGTTGCGAATCCCGTGCTGCTTCAACCGTTCGACGACATCAACGATGTCTTTCGGCTGATGGTCACGTTCAAGCACCGTCAGTGCCTCCGTATCGAACGACTGTGCTCCAAGGCTCACCCGCGTGACGCCGACATCACTCAGCACACGGATCGTCTCATCCGTCAGGTCAAGCGGATTCGCCTCGACACTGAATTCGACGTTGTTCGCCAAAGTGAACGTGCCGGTCACCAGCGAGAATAACTCCCGCAACTGATCGGGCGACAAATGTGTCGGCGTGCCGCCGCCAAAGAACAGCGTGTCCAACTCCGGAAGGCCATCGACCTCGGCCAATTCGATCTCCAACGCCCGCAGGTACTCAGCGATCAGATCGTCCCGTCCAGCAATGAGGGGGAAGTCGCAATACCCGCAACGATGCCGACAAAACGGCACATGAACATAAGCAGCACGAGGCAGGGGGGAGGGTTGCATTTTTCAACCTGATGGTCGCGTGACGTCCCTCTCCCCTTGAGGGAGAGGGGCAGCCTTCAAGCGAAGCGCAGAAGGCAGGGTGAGGGGGAACGAGCGCGCACAGTACGGGGATGGACGGGATCGTGGTCAACGTCAGTGAAGTTCGGGAACCCTCAACACAATCCGCGCTGCCCCCTCACCCTGATTCTTCGCAAGGGCTCAGAATCTGTCCTTCTCCTTCAAGGGGAGAGGGTGTCATCATTTCAGGTCGAGAGTTCGTTGTGTTGTGTTTTTGCGATGCGGCTTGCGTTTCTCGCGGTCGTCGAGGCGGACACCTTTGGCGGTTGAGGGGGCGCTGGTCAATGGGTTCTCGACGCCGTCCAGTTCGTCGCCCGTGTTGATGCCGCTGAGACGCTCGATCGCATTTTGTGCATATTGTTCGGAGAGTTCGTAACCGAGGAACTGTCGTCCGAGCTTCTTTGCGACAGTGAGTGTTGTGCCACTGCCGGTGAACGGGTCGAGGACGAGTTCCCCCTCGTTCGAGCAGGCACGGATGATCCGGCCGAGAATCTGCTCGGGCATCTGACAGCCGTGCCAGCCTTTCCGCTCCTTGAAGGTTCCGTTGACGCGAGGGTAGTACCATGTGTCGTGTCCGGGATCGAACGACTCAGCGGCATCCTGCGGTCGGAGTACAAAGCCGTCGTGCTGGGCGAAGTGCAGAGCAGCCTCCGGATCGGGGACGATCCAGGTGTCGTCAGGGAGTCGCCCTTTGGGGTTGGCCCGTTTGTCGCCGTAAACGAGTTGCCGCGCGGAGGGCACGCGGATGTCAGGATCGTCAGCGTTGAAAGTGAAGTTCTCCGGATCCTTCACCATGTGAAACAGATGGGCATGCGAACGGCTGAACTTCGCTTTGCAGTTCACACCGAACGTGTAATACCAGATCACCCAACTGCGACAGCACAGCCCCAGTTCCCGCTGCATGAGCACCTTGAGCTCGGCTGCAAACTCATCCCCAATCGCCAGCCAGAATGTGCCGTCCGATTTGAGCACCCGCGCGACCTCACTGATCCACTCACGACTCCAGTCGAGGTACTCCTCCGCCTTGAGCCTGTCCTCATAAACGTCGTACTTGTACCCAATGTTGAACGGAGGATCCGCGAATGTGAGGTCCACGCATCCGTCGGGCAGTGATTGCATCCCCGTGATGCAGTCCTGTTGATGGACACGATTGAGATCGTCGGACGGGATGTGTTGTGCGTCGTGCATCATGCGGTCTTGTCTTTGACGACCGGGTTCTCCAGCGTGCCGATGCCGGTGACTTCGATGCTGACGTGATCGCCGTCTTCGAGGGTGAACTCATCTGGGGGAACGATGCCCGTGCCGGTTAGCAGGAAGGCACCGTGGGGGAACTCGTTCTCGCGGCCGAGCCAGTCGGCTAACTCTTCAAGTGAACGGTTGAGTTGGCCGAGCGAAGTGCTGTCCTGAACGACGTCGTTACCATCGCGGCGGATTGTGAGCGTGATGTGCGTGTCCTCTAACACAAGTGGTTCGGTCGCGAGGCGGATGACTGGGCCGAGGCTGCAACACTGCCGGTAGACTTTGGCTTGCGGGAGGTACAGCGGGTTCTCGCCTTCGATGTCGCGGGCCGACATGTCGTTGCCGATGGTGTAGCCGACGATCTTCAGGTTCGGGTTGAGTACGAGCGTGAACTCGGGTTCGGGGACGCTCCAGTTGCTGTCGCTTCGGACTCGGACCGGTTCGTGCGGTCCGCTCACCCGGTTGGCCATCCCCTTGAAGAACAGCTCAGGCCGGTCTGCGGTGTAGACCTGATCGTAATGCGTCGCAGCCGACTCCGACTCTTCCATGCGGGCCGTCTGGCTACGCTTGTACGTCACGCCGGCTGCCCAAACTTCCTGCCGATTGATGGGGGCCGCAAACGTGACAGCCGACAGATCCAGTGGCGCGACGTTCGGGTCGATCAAAAAGTTCGCCAACCCGGCCGGGTCCGGACTGTGAAGCACGTCAGCCAGAGAATGACAGTTCTCGACCTGTGTGAGATCGAGCACACGTGCTTCGTTGGCGCCCGTGTTCACAACCGCAGGACGCACGGTTCCATCAGCAAAACGAATCTTGGCGAGTTTCATACTTGTGAATCTTGCATGACTACTTCAAAGGGCGGAGTCGCTCAATGGCGGCAAGTGTTCGCGCTATGTCGTCGGGCAGGGGTGCGACGTACTCGACTTGCTCATTCGTGGCCGGATGTTTGAACGACAGTCGGTGAGCGTGCAGGGCCTGTCTGGCGATCAGGGTATCGTCTTCGTCGTCCGCTGTCGCCTCTGGCGAGAGATCGCTCAGTCGCAGCCGGTCGCCGCCATTGTAATGACGGTCCGCGATGATCGGATGTCCCAAATGAGTCAAGTGCACGCGCAGCTGATGCGTGCGGCCCGTCTTGGGGAACAGCTTGACTGACGTGAATCCATCGAACCGCTGATCGACTTCATAAAACGTCGTCGCCGGTCGCGCGTTGCCCCCTTCCTCACAGACCATCATCTTCTCCCGATGGTGGGGATTCACTCTCACGTACGTCTCGATCCAGTCGCTGTCACGCTCGACGACGCCTCGCACAATGGCCCGGTACTGCTTGGTGACGGTTCGCTCCTCGAACTGTTTGCTCAGGCGGTGATGAACCTGATTATCCTTGGCGATCACGAGCACGCCGGACGTGTGACGATCGAGCCGATGCACGATGCCCGGTCGGTGTTGGCCAGCGACGTCGCTGAGTGTGTCGAAGTGAAACTGGAGCGCCGCAGCGAGCGTCCCCGTGGTATTGCCTCGACCGGGGTGCACGATCATGTCGGCTGACTTATTGACGACGACCAGCCACTCGTCCTCGTGCAGGATGTCGAGCGGCAGATCCTCCGGGGCGACGGTGTAGTCCGGCTCCTCTGGGAGACGAATCGAGATGCGGTCGTTCACTCGCAGTCGTCGCGATGGTTTGGCGGTCAATCCGTTGAGCAGCACGCTGCCGTCACTGACGGCTCGTTGGAGCAACACGCGGCTGTAGTTGGGATAGAGCCGCGAGAGATAATGATCGAGCCGCCATCCGTGCGCCCGTGCCTCGACCGTATGCAGTGCCGGTTCGGTGGAGAGTTCGTCACTCATCGTCAATACACGTGTGGGCAGTCAATTGGTCACCCTCTCCCCTTGAGGGAGAGGGACAGATTCCGAAGCCTTGGCGAGGAATCAGGGTGAGGGGGCGTCGCTGGGGTTGGGGCGCGAAAGCTGACCCGCCATCGACCCCTCACCTTGCTTGTCGGCGCTGCGCTTGAAAAGCTGTCCCTGTCCCTCAAGGGGAGAGGGGAATTCGCGGAAACTCATTCTCGCACTTGATCGTCGAGTTGGCTACTCAGACGCGGGCGGCGTCGTGTCGTCGCCGTCGTCGGGAGTGGTCTCGTCTGACGACTCGGACGGAGCCGGCACTGTTTCCGGTTCGGGCGTGTCGTCGGTCGCGGGAGGCTCGAACGGGTTGGGGCTCTCGCCCTCGGTCGTCGGCTGATCGCCGTCGGGCACAACCGGCGGTGTGAACGGTTCGTCGCCGAGTTTCAGATCGCCGAGCGTTGATTCGAGGTCGCTCAGATCCAAGTCGGGAACCAGTGAACCGAGCGGATCGCTTCCGCCGGTCGGTCCGTCCTTGGGCAAAGGCATGTCGGCCGGTTGGGGATTCTGTTGATGGAACCATGCGTAGAAGTCCTGCGTGCCTCCCGTCTTCAGGGATTCAATGCGATCTTCCGCGAACTGCTTGAAGCGTGTCTCGGGAAACGCTTTCAAGAGGTTCTCATAAGCCGCGAGGGCGGGCTGTGTGTCGCCGTCGGAGCGTGACTCCAGCGTGACCGCGTACCCGTTCAGCGCCTGTTCGCGAATGACCGGCAGTGTGCCCGGTGACGTGAGTTCCTGATACGCCTCTTGTGCCTGTTCAAGTCGATCATTGCTGGCCGGACGATCAGAGATCGAGAGGCGGATGCCTTCCTGCAAGAACCCGTCGGCCGCTCGCAGGAGTGCCCACTCTCCGACCGTCGAACCCTCATGCGCCTCTGCGATGTTGGCGAAGTCTTCGGGGGAACTGCTGGCTGTCAGTTGAGCCCAACCGCTGCTCTGCTCGAAGTTCGACATCCGCGTCCAGTAGATCAGACCGGCTGCGACGAGAGCTATGACCACGGCAACCGAGAGAATCGTGTTCTGGTGCTCGTCGAGTTGTTGTGCCCAGTTCCCCAGGAGTTTGCTGAGGTCGTTCTCGGCGAGTTCGTGACGATGTTCGCTCTTCATGGACGCTGCACCACCTTGTCCGCTCCCGCGGGTTATGCCATTCACATGAAACATCGGCAGGCGGGAGACCTGCGCGAGGCTGGCCGAACGCGCGAAACTGCGGCGTCTTTTCCGAGGCCGGGGCGAGTATAGGACAGCAGCCGGAAACCGGTCAAGACGGTGTCACCCAAGCAGTTGCGACGAGAGGGAACGGACTGTCAGTGCATGCATCAGCGAGTAAGGAAGGGGCGATGGGGGCGTGCCCGGGAGAAGATCAGCGATCGCCGTGCCAGACGACTTTGGTCTTGGAGGCGAGGTCGTGCAGGGCCTTCTTCTCCGGATGGAAGGCGCACATCAGGAATCCCAAGCCAGCGGTAATGAGCGTGGAAAACGTAGTCACAAGTCGGATCGATGACTCGCGGAGCGACATCTTCTTGTTTGCCGAAGTTGAGACGATCAGACCAAAGGAGTCTTTGGCGATGGTTGTTCTCTGGGTCGTTGATTCAAGGACAGCAAAATACATCCAGTAGTTGTAAGTCAACCAAATTGGTCCAATAAAGTAGATGACGAAATCGAGCCCCATCAGCAGGAACCCGGCCAAGGCCATACCATTCAACAGCCATGCGAACATCAGAATCCGTCGCTCTGCCGTAACGATGAAGCAAGAGAGGGGAAAAATCAACACGTCAACGATGTAAGCCAGCATGCGCACCCAGAAGCCGGCGGGCGTGTTGACTGCCATCTTCTGCACGAGGTCGAGGTACTGCTGACGGTAGTACGCCAACAGGCCGTTGGCTCGCATGAGGAAGACCAAAGGGAAGCCGGTCAGAATCAGCAGGGGAACGGCCACGACAAACGCCAGCGCGAATCGTATCGGAACGATGACTACGTAGAACAGCCAGCCGGACGGGTCCATGTCCATCGCTTCGAAGATCGATGTCATCACGGACGAGGTGATGCCCATGAAGTGCACATTGAAGTACGGGTTCAGTCCGCCGCCGTATTCCTGAATGGCCCAGAAGATGCCACCGAACGGCAGGATGAAGGTCACCATCGCCAGGAACACCCAATAGATCGCCGGGGCGACATTCCTGCCAAACACTTTGACCATCTCCCACAGGATCCATGCCTTGTAGGTGTACTTGGCCGTCATGTGGACAATGGCCAACGGCAACACACACAACGGAAAGGCTCCGAGGATGCCGATCAGAATCTGGGTGACCGTGTAGTCCCCCTTCTGCAATCCCAGCCAACCGACAAAGGCAATCAATGGGGCAAAGGGAATCAGCATCACCGCCGGCCAGAAGATCGTCCGCATGCCGAGTGTGACACACTGGAAAAAGTCGAAGTGGATCCGATCCATCTTCTTCTCTCTGCTCAACGAAAAGTCGACGACTTTCATGGAGAGAAAGAAGAACCATCCCGGCAGACCCAGTGCGCACAGAAACGTGCAGCAGCCCCAGAAGAACCGGGGCGGGCCGTTCGTGCTGTAGTCGTGCATGAAGTAACACGACCAGCAGAGCACGACGAAGATCGTCAGGTAGGAGCCCGTGCGGAGTGCGAGGCTTTTGTTCTTTTTCACAAACGCGAGTGATTCGGTCCACGCCGCCTTGTAGAACAACGCCGGGTCCGGACCTTTGCGGCTGCGTTTCTTCGCCTCGCGCTTGTCCATCTTGCCCATTGCCACGTTCATGCCGCAGCCGGGACAGACGTCGTTGTCCTCTTCGAGATCGGTCGCACAGTAGGGGCAGATGCGATTCTCGGTGTCCTCGGCCTGACCAAAGTCGAGGTTGGAGAAGAAGTCGGTCTCGCTACCGATCTTTGACTTGGCCTCGGCTTTCTTGCCCGAAGCCTTCGCCCCTTCGCGTTTGGCCGACTTCTCTGATGGCTTGGCAGCGGCTTGAGGCTTTGACTCCGTCTTCCCCCCCGGAACCTTGAGCATGGTCTGACAGTTAGGGCACTTGACGACCTTTCCCCGTGCCTTGTCCGGAGCTGTCAGCACTTTTTCACACCCACGGCAGCGAACTTTGACCGGCATTCACAGCACCTCGGGGCGGGACAGGGAAAGGGGTAGGAGAACACTAATGTATCCATCCCCGCGACGCATTGCACGTCAAGGAATGACAGAAGTCGATGAACGAGCGATCTGCCGTCACGCGTCCCGGTACAGCCCGTGCTCCACGATGTAGTGCACGACCGGTCGCGGCGTGAGGAACCGCAGACTGCGTTCCGCTTTCGCTCGATCGCGAATGTCAGTCGCGGAGATGTCCACGCCCGGCATCTCGACGAAACGCACTCGGTCAGTCGCCTGCGACCCGAGTCGCTCGACATCGGCTCGCAGTTGTTGCTCGTCGAAGTCCCCTCGATTGACCGCGACCAGAGTCGCCAACTCCAAAATTCGCTGCGGCTCACGCCATGTCGGGAAGTCCGTCAATGAGTCCGCACCAATCAGCAGGAACAACTCGCGAGAATCATCCGCATCGACGAGATGCTGCAACGTGTCGACCGTGTAGCTCGGACCTTCGCGATCCACTTCAATGCGACTGATCGAGAACTCCGGCATCCCGGCCAGCGCAAAGTCCAGCATGTTGATGCGGTCCTTCGCCGGGGTGATGCCATCCCCCTGCTTATGGGGCGGTACGCCCGCTGGCACGAACCACACCTCATCCAGCGCACACTGCTCCCGGCACTGCTCCGCGAGCAGCAGATGTCCATAGTGGACCGGATCAAAAGTGCCGCCGTAGATGCCAAGTCGCATGAGAGCTGAAGGTTCAGGGTTGAGAGTTGAATGGCAGCTTTTGAAATCTCAGATCTCCGATTTCAAATCTGACCATTGAGATCTAACAGCTGAAAACGAGAAACTCACACTATCTCACAAAGTCGTCAATCTTTGGTCGTGAGATCTGAGCCGGTGGATACTCACGCTCATCCTCGTGACAGCCATCCATGTAGGCCACCATCTCTCGCACAAGGGCATGGTGGTCTGCCGCGATGTTGGTTGTTTCACTGACATCCGCCTCCAGATCATACAACTCGACGGGTCCGTCGTCCCGTAACTGCACGGCCTTCCAACGGCCCATCCTCACGGCACGACCGATGCCGTCGCCGCGTCGATACTCCCAGTACATTCCCCGATGTTCGACCTGCGAGCCTTCGCCGACGAGCGTCGGCACGAGGGACAAGCCGTCGGTCACCTCCGGAGTGTCGGCACCAGCAATCTCGCAAAACGTCGGCAGTACATCCTGAAACCCGCAGATGTGATCGCTGACCGAATTCGGCGTTGTCTTGCCGGGCCAGTGCACGATAAACGGGACCCGCATCCCGCCCTCGTAAAACGTTCCTTTGTAGCCGCGCAGCGGCCCGTTCGCTTCGAAGAAGTCGGTCATCTTCGTCCAGCCGTTGTCCTTGCCGCCGTTTTGCCCACCGTTGTCGGAGGTGAAGATCACGAGCGTGTTGTCCGCGATGTCCAACTCTTCGAGCAGCGATCGCACTTCGCCGACGTAGGCGTCCAAACGGCTGATCATCCCAGCCAGCGTCGTCAGTCCGTCTTCCGAGCCGATGTAACCCGGTCGCGGGTCCATGATGGCCACCTTCGGGAACTTCCCACGATACGGCTGCTCCCACTCCTCCGGCACGACCAACTCCACGTGCGGGATGATGTACGGCAGATAGGCGAAGAACGGTCCATCAGCATTCTCACGAATGAAGCCGAGGGCCTGTGCGTGCAACTCGTCCTGCACATACTGACCACGTTTTCCTCCATTGTTGCCGGGAAGCAAGTACTGCTCGTCGTTCAGTCTGACCCAGAACGGATAGTAGAAGTGAGCATGCACCTGCAGATACTGGCCGAACCACGTGTCGAACCCCTGCCGGCTCGGTTGGCCGGTCGTGCCGATGTATCCCAGCCCCCACTTGCCGAACCCGCCCGTTGCATAGCCTTGCTCTTTGAGCAACTCCGCGACCGTCACATCCTCCGGCAACAACAACTGGTCAAGATCATTCGCCCGCACCGCAGTGTGTCCCGTGTGCAAACCCTGCATCAACACCGACCGGGAAGGCTGACAGACATGCGACCCGGCATACGCCTGCGTGAACCGCATCCCGTCACCCGCCAGCCGATCGATGTGCGGGGTGTTGATCTTCGTCTGCCCATAACACCCGAGCGCCCCGTACCCCAGATCATCCGCCATGATCAACACAATGTTTGGAGTATCTGCTGCAACTAATGAACCGCAGAGGACGCAGAGGGTCGCAGAGACGAGTACAACTCGCATCAGGCAGAGGAGCGTTACGGACTTATTCGCAACACTCATTTCAGACTCCGCCTTCATCTGCTGAGGGACCATACAGCCCCGGCACCGGGATGTCATTGACTCGCAGGTAGACACACAGATGCGCCCGGTGATGGATGATGTGATTCAACACCCATGTTCGCAGGCACGCGACGCGAGGCATCGACATCAACTCTTCGCCCAAACGCAACAGCCGCCACGGCGCATGCAGTGTTTCGTTATCGACTGTCTCTAGCAATTGACGTGCCTCAGCAACGTTTGCATCAAACAGCGCGAGTACCGCATCGCGATTCGGCTCCGTGGGTGACTGATAGCGTTGACCCAGTTCCGGCTCCACGTCGAGTGAATCGTGGCAGATGGTCATCTCAACCCAACCGGGGAGGTCCGCCAGATGATTGGCCACCCAGCCGATCGGATTCGACTTCTCATGAATCCGCCAGTCCCATTTGTCGTCCGGCAGACGCTCCAGCACACGGCGCGTGCTCGCCATCTCCGCATCAAACTCCGGAAGAAGTGATTGTCCGATCGTCATTATTTATCTCCCGACAAACATCCCTCAAAGCCCACGGGCAACGCCCCATAGGCTAACCATGTTCATCTCATCCTCTCACAACAACAGATAGATCACCAGTTGCATGCCGAGTGCGATCGACGCACCGACTTTGAGGTTCGCGCCACTTCTGCCTTCACTGGTTGGGCCAGTTGTCTCACTGCGGGGGAGTGACAGCACCCAAAGCAGTACCGCGGCCAACAGTGCCAGGAAGATCACCCGCACCATCGGTAGGGGAACGAGCACCAGCAGATCGCGAATGCTGGCACCGATCTGATGCAGGGGCGTCGTCGTCATGCGGGCACCTCGCTCGTTTCACGTTTGAACTGACCAAACACGTAACGCGTCTTCTCTTTCGGTTCGGGCTTTGTGAGGAAGCTGATGATCACGATCAGCGCCACCGTTAATGCGAATGCCCACACCGAGAAGTACAGGAACGGCTCACTCACTTCGAACAGCGGTGCCCATCCGAGCCAGTCGAGGATCGGCTGTTGTGTCAGAGCGAACAGCGAGATCGAGAACATCACGCCCGCGATGAATCCGATGAAAGCTGCAATCCCGGTCGCCCGTCGCCAGAAGACGCCGCACAACAGGATCGCGAGTGCAGGCCCCTGAAAAAACGCCATCAGCGTCTGAAAGATCGCATAGAGGCCCGACTCCTCACTCAGCAACGTGAGCAGCAGCGCGAACGCGATGGCCCACGCCAGCAGGACGCCCGTTGTCACACGCCCGATCGTCAACAGTCGCCGCTCGTCTGCGTTCCGGTTGATGAACCGTTTGTAGATGTCGATCGCGAGAATGGTCGCAGCCGAGTTGAGGTATGAATCGATGCTCGACATGAGGGCCGCAATGAACGCTGCCACGAAGAGACCTCGCAATCCGACCGGTAGCAGCGTGGAGACGAGCATCGGATACGCCTGATCGCCGTCCGCGAGTTCTGGGAACTTCACGACGGCAATCAGTCCCGGCACCGCGATAATGATCGGGATCAGATTCTTCAACACGGCTCCCCACACGTATGACGCCTTCGCTGCAAACTCATTCTCCGCTCCGAGAGATCGCTGCACGATCGCCTGATTCCCGATCCAGTAGGCGGGGGAGAGAATGAGCGCGAGGCCAAACAGAATACCGGGCCACGGAAAAGGGGAGTCGCTGTCCGCCGGGAGAATGAGTTGTGTCTGCTCCGGGTCCGGCATCTGTGCCCGCAGGCCTTCGATGCCGCCAATCTCATACAGGCCGAGTCCGGTCACCAGCAGGCAACCACTGATCATCACCGCACACTGGATCGCATCGGTATACACCACCGCCGCGAGTCCACCCGTCAGCGTGTAGAAACCGACGAGTGCTGCTGTCACCAGCACGCACGCCAACTCGTTCCAACCAAACAGGGCCGACATCATCTTCGCGGATGCGAGCAGCATGATGCCCAGGTTACACGCCATGAAGATCAGCCAGCAGACCGCCAGTGCCGTCCGCACGCCTGCGTTGTATCGCCGTTCCATGAACTCCGGCACCGTGTAGATCCCGGTCCGATAGAAGAACGGCACAAACACAAACGCCGCGATGATCATCGCCGGCACACAGCCGATCCACTCGAAGTTCGCCACCGCCATCCCATGCGTGTACGCAGCCCCGCCGACTCCGATGATGTCGGTTCCGCCAATGTCGGTCGCGACGAGTGACATCCCAATCGCCCACCACGGCAACCGCCGCCCACCGAGAAAGTAGTCGGTCCCCGTCTTGATGCGCCGCCCGATCGCCACCCCAATCCAAACCGTCCCCACAAGGTACAGCAGAATGATCGCATAATCAGGAGTGGTGAGGGTGTCTTTCAACGTTGTCGATTCCACAATTCGGTCGTTTAGCCGCGACCAACGGGAGCGATCCCAGTCGATCACGATCGCACCGACACATCACATCACATCGGCAGCTGATTCTCAATTGACAAGGTAACCGTTCACCCACATGTCGACTTCCGAAACGTCTTTCGCTGCTGTTGTGGCTCTCAACGTCAAACGGGTTCGGAAGTCGTCCGTCAACTTCGACACTGACGGGATGATGCTCACTCGATACTGTGTGGAGTGATCGTCGACGAACTCGTCAATCTGGATTGTGCCGACGTCCATATCCGTGGTTGCGGTGAGGCTGCTAAGCGGAACCAGCGGCCAGACTAAAAACGACATCGGTCTGGCCTCTCGAACGTCCGAGCGTGTAAGGCTGTACTCCTCGTAGTATGATCTCAAGCGAAGCGCTCGTCGTGACGTGCCGGTCACCTGCCAGCCCGGATGAGTTCCGGGGTGACCATCGATGTTTGTGGGAATCAGAGGCCACTTGTGAGTGCGAAGTTGATCACGGATCGACGGATTCCTTGGCGTCAGATTGAACCGGAACTCGACGTCGGCTGAGCCGCCAGCGGGGACCGTGAGCGACTGCGGCCGAATGGTGCAGCTACAGAAATTCCTGAAGTCCCCAATCTCGACGTCCTCACTTGTCGAATTCCTCAGGGTAACCGTCCACGGAAAGAAATTCGTCTCCCAGACTTCTCCAAAGTCCAGTTCGGATTCATCAACGATCAATCCGGCATTTGGGACTTCTGCAGGTTGACTCTCTGGGGTCACGGACAAGTCGACAGGATGTTCGACCTCCGATGGAATCTCAGTCGAGTAAAGACTGTAAGCACCCCAACTGAATGCGCACAGGATTGCGATCACGATGACCCGATAGGCAACATATCGTTGCATTCGAGAGTGCAGGAATTGATCAACATTCATGGGAATCTTACCTGCAACGACTCACTCGCGTCCTTTGTGTCGGACTGAACATTTTCGATTGTCCGTGTGATCTGCCTGTCGGTATCGCTGACGCGAATCATGTAACGGCCACTTGAGTAAACCTTGGGGCGGAACGAAGTGCCAGGTATTCGCAGCGTGTAAACAGTTTCCTCGCTCTCCTGGTCAATGATCTGTACGACGGGATCCACAGATCCGTTGACTTCAATTCTTGGCAGATACGCCACCGGCTCGCGGCCGTCGTTGTCGAGCATGTGGATCGTCTTCGGCCAGCCGGGGAACTGATCGTCCGGTTGCGGATTGTCTGCGTCGATCAGCAGCTTCCAGCACTCCATCGTGATCGTGCGGTCCGGCTTGTTGAAGTGCACGAGACCATAACCGGACGACTTGTCGTGGAGCAGTTCGAGGACCGGCTTGCGGTTCTCCTTTGCCGGATTACCGATCGCATGCACCGTGATCGGATGCCCAAACGCGTCACGATACTCGCCCGTGTTGGCGAGGCCCGGGGCAGGGCGGTTTTGCACCGGTCGACCTTCCGCATCCGGTCTCCACGAGCGCGGATAACCAGCTGCGGTCGACGGGACACAGAACGACCAGCCCGCGTCGTTCCAGGTCTCGATGCCGTGATGAACGATCGAGGGGAGATGCTGATCTCCCGCGTAGTGGAAGGCGAACCCCTTCCGCATGGCTGCGACCGCCTTGTTGCGTCCCGTCTGCGGCCAGCCGTTCGAGTCGAGGTCGGCGTAGATGAACTCCTGCTCGGGGCCGTGATAGTTGGCGAGGTTACAGAAGATGGTCTGCGAACAGGCGCACTTCATGTCCGCGCCGGTCCAGTCTTGTGACCATGCATCGAGGAAGTCGAGTTGTCGTTCACCGAGTAACACGAGTCCCGGCTGGTCAAGCTTGGTGACGTCGTAGTTTGCGTCCTTCACATGGTCGGGGCGCCCCGGCCACTCATTGACCTTGTCACGTGGTCCGGACTTGAAATATCGGTCCTCGATAATCGCAAAGCTGATGCGGCCATACACGGCATCGCCATACCAGCAGTCGATCCCCTGCATCATGGGAGTGTCGTCATACACCGGCGGATGATGCGCGACCTGTGTGCGGAAGACAGCGTTCACAAAGTCAGGCGGCTCTGCGAAGCCGCCCGCATCGTGATCCTTCATGCCCTCTTTGGTCGCATTACCTCCCTGTCCCCAGACGTTCCCCTGATAGACGTCATGGTCATCCGGTAGGACGAACGACGGCCGATCACGCAGCACATCACGGAACGACCAGCCCCAGAGGTAGATTTTGCGGAGGTAGTTGAGCACTCCCCTCTCGGTGTTGTTCCTGATAATGCCAAACCCGCCAGCGTCCTCGTAGATCTGGTCACCCGTGAACAGCAGCACGTCCGGATCATGCTTGAGCACGTTCGACACGAGTAGCTCGTTCGGAAAGGCCGTGTCTTTATGTCCCGTGAACCCCGCGACCGAGATCGACGGCTTATCGACCGGGTCCCTACGCACGGTGCCCGTGTAGAAGTGATCGGTCAGTTCACCATTGGTCGTCCGCATCGTGTAGACGAGCCGATACGGCACGTCCTCCGTGTCGAGCCAGTGCTTCATACGAAAGTGAGCCGTGCGTGAGAGCGGGTCGATCGTCGAACGGGCGACGTTGGTCCAGGAGGGTTGAGGGTCGGCATCTAAAATTTCAGATTTGAGATTTGAAATCTCGGAGAGCGTTGCGACGTTGGGCACCCGCAGGATGGCCTGAGCCGCCTCCACCGGCACCTGCAAACGCACGACTTGGTCATCCTCCGATCCGATCGGCGGCAACTGAGCCGTCATGGTCATGACGCCTCGCGAGAGCGTGTGCATTGCATACAGGATGGGACCGAACTCATGCTCGGGTGTCTCGACGAGCTTCGTGCCGGTGACCTTGAGGTCGCGGAACCAGAACTTTGCAGATTGCCGGCGCGGCCCTCGGCTATTCGGCTTGCCTGGTTCGGCGAGCCACGTCGGGTTGTGTACCAGCGCGATATTGCCAGCGAGTCGATCTTGATGAAGTGTTCCTCGCCCTGCCACGGTGAGAAGTTCATCGGTCTCTGGATCGTGAATGCGGAAGACGAGTTCGCGCGAGTCTGTATCCCCATCAAGAAACCATTTCAACCGAAGGCCAGTGGACGCAAGACGACGTGCCAAGTCATCCTGCCTGGCGAAGTTGATTGTGGCGGGAAACAGATTGCCGCCGCCAACTTTGACCTCTGCTTCGCTCGTCATCACAACACGCTGTCCCAAGCCGCGAAGCACGCTGCTTCGGCAGTCACCGAGTTCGCTTTGGATGCCGATCTCGAAGCCGACTGATCCCTCACCTTCCGAACCGTCTTGCAGGCCGACGGTCACGCTCATCTCGAACGTACCGTCGTCTTCGCCGAGGCGGTGCCCTAACAGGTGCACGTTGCGATTCGAATCCGGGGACATGCACTCCAGGCGGCCATTGTGAATGCGCCAGTCTTCCATCGGGTTGGCCCAATACTGCGGGCCGATCCAGATGCGGTCGGGTTGGAGATGCCAGTCGCTCGTGAACTCGGCTGCGAGGGTGGGAACCGCCAGGGCGCCAAGGATAAGTAGAGGAAGGCAACGCATGAGCTATCTCAGAAGGGGTTGATGGGACAGCAGAGTATGCGGCATCGGTCGCCAAAGAAAAAGTTTAGCCCCACATTGAACATGTGGGGCTAAACGTCAGAGTCAATTCATCTCACGATTCGCTCAGACGTCGTAACCGTCGCGGTACTGGCGGCGGACGATGTTGGCGACGATCGGATGGCTGGGCGAGCGAAGGTTCGCTGCGTCCCATTCGACCTTCGGTCCTTCGCCGGCGGCTGCGGTCCAGACGGCGAGGTTGCCGAGCAGAATCGTCTCGGTCAGCTTGCCGGCATAGTCCTCGAAGTTCGAGACGGCTCGCTTGCGTTCGCCGGTGACCGACTGATGGAACTCGACATAGTGGCCGGGGCTCTTCTCGTACTCGACGTCCGGCTTTTCGATCTCGTTCCCGTCGTTATCGTACATGAAGAACTCAGCAGCGTAATCGCCGGGCGAGTACAATGTGGCCTTGTCCCCCTTGATGATCGAACCGGTGGGACGTTCACCTCCCTTGAGTTCCTTCCCGAAGATCAGGTCGGTGGAGGGAAGGTTGCCGCCGTCGTACCACGTCACAGTCACCGGACCCCGCCAATCGTTGGAGGGAAACTCGAAGGTGATCTGCGACTTTTGCGGATAGCTGTCGCCATCGTGACCAGAACTGGTCGCCTGGATGGTGACCGGGTCCTTGAGGTCGAGACCCATGTAGGGCATGTTAAAGGTGTGACACGCCATGTCGCCGAGTGCACCGGTGCCGAAGTCCCACCAGCCGCGCCAGGCGAAGTCGTGATACACGCCTTGTGCGTACGGACGAAGCGGGGCGGGGCCGAGCCAGAGATCCCAGTCGATGTGCTCCGGCACGACAGCGGAAGGCGGACGCGGGTTGCCCTGTTCCCAGACGGGACGGTTGGTGAAGATGTGAGCTTCGGTGACGTTGCCGAGGTGACCGGCCTTCATGATTGCGGCTGCTTGCCGAAGGCCATCGTTGGCCGTCCCCTGGTTCCCCATCTGGGTCGGAACGTCGTATTCGGCTGCGAGTTCCGCGAGGCGACGGGCTTCCCACACGCTGTGCGTCAGCGGCTTCTGGGTGTAGCAGGCGATCTTCTTTTTGAGAGCCATCGCCGTCGCCGGATAGTGTGAATGGTCAGGACAGGAGACGGTGATGGCATCGATCTTGCCGTCCATCTTGTCCAGCATTTCGCGGTAGTCAGAGAAGGTTGCCGGGCTCTTGAACCGGGGATTCTTTGCCGCTTTGGAAAGTGTTTGGGAATCGATGTCACACAGAGCGACGAAATCACCGAATTCGGCGAGCTCTTTGGTGTCCGTGCCTCCCTTGCCGCCGGCACCAACAGCACCGTACTGCACACGCTCGTTCGGAGACCGGGGTTTTTCTTCTGCCTTGACGGAGCCGATCCACAGGCCGGCGCCGATGGCGGCGGTCGCCTGCATGAATTCACGTCGAGTCGGTGTGATGCTCATCAAATGATCCTTTCAGCAAGAAGGGGGAATATCGAATGAAGATTACAGGTTAACAACTCAGAAGACGCAAGTGGTCAGGTTTGCACGTCGAGTTCGGGAATCGCTTCTTTGAGGGCGTTGATCGCATCCTCGCTGACGCCAGTGTTTGCAACATTGAGCGACTTGAGGTTCTTCAGTCCATGTAGTTTGGAGAGGCCGTCACTGGTGATGTCCGTCTCCTTAAGATTCAATGACTCCAACTCGCTCAGCCCGGCGATGACGTCCAGATCGCTGTCGGAGACATCGGTGCTTTCGAGGTTGAGGTCGCGGAGCTTGGTGAGGGCAGCGATCTTCGCGAGTCCCTCACTGTCGAATCCGCACGCCCAGAGGTTAAGGGATTGCAGATTCGTGAACTTGGCAATCTCCTCCATGCCGCTGTTGTCCGTGAACGACTCGCTCATGTCGAGTGTCCGCAGTGCCTCACGGGACTTCTCCAGCGAGGCGAGGCCCGTGCCGAGCGTCGCCGTGTCTCGCAAGCGGAGCCATCCGAGGTTCGAGAGTTCCGACAGATTCGACAGTCCGTCATCGTCAACCTGTGTCATATATAGGTTGAGTTCCTGCAGGTCGGACATGCCGCTGAGTGGTGCAAGACCTTGGCCCGTGACGCGCGTCTGTTCGAGATGCAGGACCCTGAGCTTTTTGAGCGGCTCGATATGAGCGACGCCTTCATCGCCGACGACCGATGTCTTCACCCGCAGATCGACGAGGTTCTCCAGCCCGGAAAGGTGAGCGAGCCCCGTATCGCTGATCCTAACGCAGCCTCGCAGGTCGAGAGATTTCAGGGATTTGATTTTGCCGAGGTGTGCGAGTCCCGCATCCGAGATGCTGTTGGAGTTGTAGAGCAAGACGATCTTTTCCAGATTGGGCATCTCCGCGAGAAACGCCAGTCCCTCGTCGTTCACGTTCGCACAACGCCGGAGGTTGATCGACTTGATCGTTTCGATCCCCTTCAGCTCGGCGAGACCGTCGTTCGAGATTTGTGACAGACTCAGGTCGACGGATTCCAGATACGGCAGTCCCTTCAACAGGGCCACCTGTTCATCGCCAAACGCCTTGGCCTCGCCCACGTCCATTGAGACGACATTGCCGGCTCCGTTCTTCTTGAGAGTCACGCCGAACTCTTCGAGTGCCTTGACGGATGCTTCGTCGTCGGGATCTGCCGGGGGCGCCGGTGGCTCCTCAGGGGCCGGCGGCGTTTCAATCGGGGTCTCATGAGAGGTCGCCGGACCAGCCGTCGGAGTTTCGGCGGGCGGTTCACTCGGGCAGCCCGACATCAGGCAGACGGAAAAAGTCAGGAGCAGTAATCCGGAAAATCGCATCGAATCCATGAGGGCGGGAGAGAAGGAGGAGGGCCGATCAACCGACAGCGACACACGTTGCGTCGTGGAACAGCCCCGATGGTAGCATCCGGCCGGGGCTTGGACCACTCACTAGAGACGACACCCTTAACGATGTCGCTCGTAGCTGGATTCGCCAGAATTCAGCCATTTCGAGGTCGCCTCCATTGGTCTGAACTCTGGCGAGTTCAGCGACGAATTGACGGATTTCTCGAATCCCAGGCGACGATCTCAAAAAATCTGAAAGAAAATCTCGGAATCGACGAACCTTCTTCATAGAATGCGGGTCACATGACGTAGAGGACAGTGTGGACCTGCTCGTCAACGGGCCAACAACCCGGAGGTGGCACCCAAGGTCCTCCACAACTCGCCCCGAATTCACGATTTGGGGCACATCATTTCTGAGTTTCCCCGACCGGCGACTTCTTACAAAGTCTTGAGTCGCCCCGGGATCTGACGGCGGATGACAACTCCGGTCGATGATGACCGCGTCCCCGGCAGTCCAACCTTGTTGAGCCTGACGTCTCAGGCTCCTTCCTGGAGGAAGAGCGATGTTGAAGTTCGACCAGATTATCGACTCTGTGATCACCGACTTTGCCGGCAATGGCATTGATGCGGGTCTCGTCGTCGTCGGTCGCGCCCATCGTAAGTCCCCCGGAACCAAGCCGTCGGGGAAACGGCTAAGTGCGGCGTATCTGACGACGCCAGCTGCCACGACACCCAGAGCGGGGATAGAACCCGCCTCAGGATCAGTCTCACAAGAGACATGGTGTCAACGGCAGCGATCCGGCATGTCCTGTTGCCAGATGTCGGCAGCGGGGCAAGCACCGGCCGCGGCATGGGCCTCGCTGGTCTTACACCAGCAGACCACCCTGTGATCTGAGAGTCGTCCCGCGACAGTTTGACCAACTCACACACTGTCGCCGAACAACCTCACTCACTCGCGGATCGGTCGAGTCGGCCCGGCTGCCTCACACGTAGGTCAGATTCAGTCTGACATCATCGTGTGGTCGTCACGGCTACCGTCAGGCACAGCCTGACCGACCGCTCTGACACAAGCCATCGACTCATCGATGTCTCCCGGACGAAGCAGCGTTTTCCGTTCGCAATTTCGTCCGACCCTCGCCGGCTTTCGCCGAGATCGTCAGTCACTCAGCAACGTGCCACTGCTTCGCCACTCCACCCGCAATCCATCACTCACGCGGCCATTAGGCGAAGCAGTGCCACCAACCACACTCTCCCTCCCAAGGAGGGCATCACCATGGAAGACACGCAACTCATCAGTCTGGTTCAGGCCGCACAGCGGGGCGACCGTGAGGCATTCGGCGAACTCGTCACCGAGTTCGAGCCGACGGTCTTCGCGATGACGCTGCGTCGGCTGCGAAACCGATCGGAGGCCCGCGAGGTCACGCAGGAGGTCTTCCTCCGCGCGATGCGGAAGATCGAGCAGCTGCGCGAGCCGGAGCGGTTCGTTGGTTGGCTGAAGCGGATCGCAATCCGGCTGTCGATCAACCGTGCGGTCCGTAAGCCGCGCGAGATGATGACATCGCCGGATACGTTCGCAGCCGTCTCGACCTCGCCGGACGTTGCATTCGACAGCGTTCTCGAGGGTGAGCGGGCGCATCAGGTCCGTGGCGGCCTCGATCGTCTGCGACCGCTCGATCGCGACACGCTGATCGCCTTTTACTTTGAGGGCCAGTCCCTGAAGGAGATGAGTGCTCAGACCGGTTCGCCGATCGGCACGATCAAGCGCCGACTGCACACGGCCCGCTCGCGCCTGCGTGAGCAACTGGCCGACCTGCAACCGGCCTGAGGCCACGTCATTGACGTGAGACAACAGCACCCCGGCTGCTCCCGGCAGCCGGGGTGCTTTGTTTCCGAAGCAGTTCTCTTCACAGACAATTCATAACGGAGGAGCAATGGCTGGCTCCGTCAATTATTCGGATGACGGAACTGTGGGGTTTGCGGATGGATCGAATACGGAATCGTCAAAGTCGGCATCGAAGTCGAGATAAAAATGTGTCACAGATCCGTCGTCATGTTGCAGTCGCGTCGGGTAGAGGTAGCCGTTCGGACTGCGGGCCGTTTCCAGCACGAGTTGATCGGCGAGCAGATTTGGTTCGCCTCCAGCAAGTGAAAACATCTGCGTTTTTCGCATCATGCCATTCTCCAGTGGGTCGACCCAGTAGTAGCTCAGATCGTTGCCATGAGGCCGACTGTCACCGGTTATCCGCGATTCGATCTTCACCGTCCCTTCGGGTCCGTCGTTCGGCTTCAATATCAGCTTTCCGGTTCTGCGTGAACCTGGAAGTCCGGTCGGGCCGTAGACCATGAATTCGGGATAATTGATGCTTGTCGGCAACGGGTCCTTGGGGTTGATCGGATACGGATTCTGAATGGCCGGCTTCGCGATGTACTCCCAATGTTCGGGATTCGTCTCAGACTTCTTGACTTCATACTCGCCCCGCCACGTATTGGTCCCATCTGAGACATTAGTAAGACGGAATCGTTCGTGCTCGGCCTGTGCGGACAACCATTCCAGGGGATCGGTTCCTTCCGGTGGAGCTTCGCGACCGTGAATTCGTTTCGAGTCTGCGTAATCACAATTCATATACTCCGTTCGCCATTTTGTTCCATCACGCCAGATTCGTCTCACGCTGACCGAATTCCACCACTCTCGTTTTGGGGGCACCTGAACTACAAACCCGAAATAGCCGTCGAAGTTCATGCGGACCAACTGACGTTGTTCCAGCAACCGGGACAGTTCCGGAACCGGCATCAGATTGCGAACCGACACCCCCTTGTTAACCCCCAGGTCATAGATCGACTCCGGGCCGAAATCAGGGAAGTCGATGGAAGTCTCAAGTGTTTCCCCCTGCACCTCAATGGTGGAGGAGACCGGCAGATTCGTAACAGGGTCGACGCGATACATGCAGGTTGATTTTTGACCATGGAAAACGACGTTTGCATCAAACTCGTGGAGTCGCTGGCCCTCCACTTCGACATCACGCCGTTCGCTGATCGTGAACTCAGGAATCTCCTCCGCAATCTCAGGAAAGTCTTTGCCATCAGCGAACGCGGAAACGAATCCAACGACCATCTTCATCGTGGTCTCATCAGAATCGAGCATCGGATATGTGACGATTTCGTTCGATTGTGATTGATACTCGAACCGCGCTCTCTGTCGGATGTCGACAAACATCGCCATCGGTGGCATGTCTTTCAGATCGGACTCCGACGGCGGTACCGATTTCGATGCAGCAACCAGCTTCTTCGGTGAGAACCATGATTCGATCATCATCCCGTTCTTGTAGGTCGTCTGAGTATGCATCCATGGTTTCACGGACACAGCTTCCCGGACTTGCGCCCAGGCAGCACTCTCGTGAGTGCCCGATGGCAGAAGGCTGACCGCAATGACAGCAGCTGCTCCGGCGAGAGTTGCCCACATCCAGCCACGACGCGTTGGTCGCTGCAAGGGAGGGGATATCGTCTCAGGAGAACTGGTTGCCCTCTGAGACGACATTTCCAGCAGACGGTCTTTGAGTTGGACCACATGTTCGGTACGGGGTGTCATCAGGGTGTCTCCCGATTCGCGAATCCACTCACCGAGCAGAGCATCAGTCTGTTCGTCAGGATGGTCTGAATGAGAATTGTCCAGGGGAGTGTTCATAATGATTCCCTCGCAACATGGATTGAGCTCGAGTTGAGTGAGTCGGGAAAGTACCAGCGGAGCAGGCCCCGCAGACGCGATCGAGCGCGGGTGAGCATTGATTCGACCGCTTTGGGACTCTTGCCGATCCGCTCGGCAATCTCTGCGACTGAAAGTGCGTCAACGTATTTGTTGACGAGCACCTGCCGAGACTCGTCACCGAGCTCGTTTAATGCCGCTTGGACTGCATCGGCCCGCTCGACACATTCAATGACGTCCTCTGGCAGCAGTGGATCACCATTCGCAGCGGCTTGATCTTGTTTGTCGTCCACAAGATACTCCACACGACGATTCGTTCGCCGGTAATGCATGGCAACACGCTTCTTCGCGATGCCAAACAACCAACCTCGAAATTCGCCACGGTCAGGAGCGAACTGATCAATGGCCGACATGGCGGTTAACCAAGTTTCCTGATGCAGCTCCTCCGCCAGCGTGCGATCACCTCTCACAAGATGGGCGATAAACGAATAGCTGACTGTGACGTAACGGTCGTAAGTGTCCGACCAGGCATCCTGATCGAGACTCCGCAGAGCAGCAACGTCGTCGAGTGGTTCACCGGACGTCATGCAGGGCTCCAGGACTGAGAGACAAACAGTTTCCACTTAGGCTGTGCGTGAGTCTCCGAAATCCTTCGCAGAATCTCACGCGATCATCCACATTTGCGCATATTCCAATCAATGAGGAAGTATTTGGGGAGGTCGTTGCTGCACGTGATGTTTCATCAATTCATCCCGATCCCTGTGCTGACATAAACGTAGGGAGCAGGCTGAACCTATCTGAGACATGAGTAATTGTCTGCTCATCGCACCAAGCGTAACGCACCCCGAGTTTCCGGACAGGGTTTGGGATGACTCGTGGTGTCCAATGGAACCAGCAGCGAAAAGTTGGGACTGATTCGTCCATACTCACAAACCCCTGGACACGGACGCCGAAGGTCAGCTCAAGCTCGTCAATTGGTGCAGGAAGGGAGGGACGAGTCTGTGTCAGAAAGAAGTGGACCGACCGATCCGATGTGCGAGTCCGTAAGTTCATCAGGCGATGCAGGGATGGCCATCTGCTTGCCTGTGATCGTAAAATGAAGTCAATGATGACCGGAGATCGTCGGTCATAGGATAGGTGCTTGCAACATGCAGGAGTCCGTTGTCTGATTGAAGAGATTGTGGTTTCGCAGGAACCCCTCTCGTCCACACACACGTTGCCCAGACCGCTATCTGCTCCGATTCTCAGGCTGGCGTGATAATTAACGAGTTAATCA
>JAGQPX010000300.1:0-1755 GCA_020426505.1 Planctomycetaceae bacterium
CGCCCGAGGCTCCTTCTCCAGGCCGTTTCTCATATTCCGGTATTGCTTGCGGATCTTCACCGAGATTTTGGCACGAGGATGAACTTGTCGCAGTTCTTCCGCGATCGACTCCAGCAGAGCCGCCTGCTCAGCCAGACGGGGCGTCTCAAAGTCCCGCAGGATCAGCTTGGCCGACGCCTCCGCGACGCCTCCTTCAATGTGATACGGATGGATGAAACCCTCTCGACCATCGGTCGTTTCCGGCGAGAGATGATCGGTTGGCATGCAAGAGACAAAATCGCTGAGGATGCGGATCGCGTTGACCATCGTGTCTTTGCCCTCCGACGGATGCGTGTTGATGCCGGTGACGGTTACCGTCGCTCCGTCGGCGGAGAACGTTTCGCTGTCGATGCGTCCACAGCCGGACGAGTCGAGCGTGTACCCGCACACCCCGCCCAACTTGTCGAAGTCGAGCCCCTCGATGCCGCGACCGATCTCCTCATCCGTCGTAAAGCACACACGAATCGGCCCGCAGGGGATGTCGCGGTTCGCCATCAGATGAGCCGCAGCCGTCATGATGACCGCGATCCCCGACTTGTCATCCGCTCCGAGTAACGTCGTGCCATCGGTCGAAATGATCGTGCCACCCACCAACTCCTTCAGGGCCGGATTGTCCCCCACCCGCAACACCTTCGACGGATCGCCCGGCAGCGTGATGTCCGTCCCGTCATAGTTCTCATGCACGATCGGATTGACGCCCGTGCCGCTGTACTCCGGCGACGTGTCCACATGCGCATTCCACACGATCATCGGCGCCTCATGTCCCACAGTCGCAGGCACCGTCGCCATCACAATCCCATGCTCATCGAGTGAGACATCATCCAACCCTAACTCCCGACACTCCTCCGCCAACAACCGACTCAACTCCAACTGCTTCGCCGTACTGGGCGAGGCCGTACTGTTCTCATCCGACTGAGTGTCGATGCGGACGTAACGCAGGAAACGGTCAAGAAGCATCTTCATTTTTCGCATCCTGCAACTGATCATGGAATTCGATGAGCAAACGCGTCCCACGCCAACCCCAAAGATAGCTTACTCCGAGCAAGAAGCACCCGACGACGCATATGGCACCTTTCGTGAATAGGTGCCCAGTTATCAAGCCGATGTCAAAGGCCACTTCGGCTTGGGGATCGCCTAATATCAATTCCCTTGGGTTGTTCTCGAACCACACCCAGATGCCACAGGCACCCACGCTAAAGCTTGCAACTAGCAGGAGTATCCCGAGCGGTCTTCGGATTGCGAGGAACCGCCGTTGGCGTTTGAGATATGCCTCATCAGACATCCAACTGTCGAGAAACTTCATTCAACTCCCCTCAGGTTGACCTCGTCATAAGTGCACCGGCACCCAGCGTTGGGTTTCGCCCGCTTGCGGTTTTGCGGCGTCTTGCCAGGGGATGTCCTCGCCCGCTTCGCGATAGCGGATGATGGCCGCTTTGAAGTCCTTGACGATCGCTTGCAGGATGTGACGTTCGCTGTTCCCGCTGGCGGTGATCTCTGGCAAAGTCGAGACACGTGCGTGGATGGTGCCGTTATCGTCGGGCGAGGAGAGAATTACGTGACAGTCGTAGACCGGCACCGGCATCGTGCCGTGATCGGCGATGGGGAGATCGATTTGGGGGCGCTCGTCAGTCATGGCGACATGTTAGCTGCGAGGCATCGCCGAGCACCACCAAGAGGCTGACGTCGACCGGGGCGCTCGGCGTTGCCTCGCGGCTA
>JAGQPX010000300.1:1830-2618 GCA_020426505.1 Planctomycetaceae bacterium
CGGCCGCGTTCGCCGAAGTCGAGGGTCCAGTCGTTGACGTACATGCCGACGAACTCGTCCGCCTTGGCGTTGTCGAGATCCCGGCCGTATTGCAGGGCGTAGTCGAGGGCCTCCTGCCGATGGTCGAGGCCGTACTGGATTGACTGTTTGAGCAGAGCGGTTACCTCGTCCATCGCCGGTTGGCCGAGATCCTTGCGGATCGCGTTCGCACCGAGCGGCAGCGGCAGACCCGTTTCCTCCATCCACCATTTGCCGAGATCGACGACGAGATGCAGGCCCTGATCGCCGTATGTCAATTGACCCTCATGAATGATCAGCCCAGCGTCCGCCTCGCCGCGTTCGACCACGTTGAGGATCTGGTCAAATTCATGGACCACATAGTTGAAGGTCCCACAATTACCCGTTCTCGCATCCGACAGAGGCGACGTGTCACCTGTGGGACAGCCGCCGAGGCACAAGTTCAGTGACAGAAACGCCGTCGTGAGCGTGCCGGGGACTGCGATCGTCATTCCCTTCAGATCTTCGATCGACATCGGCTCACGGGCGACGACCATCGGGCCGTAGTTGTCCCCCATGCTGGCTCCACATGAGCACAGCGCGTACGTCTCGGTGAGGTATGCGTACCCGTGCAAGCTGACCGCTGTCAGTTCCAATTCGGCGCTGAAGGCTCGTCGGTTCAGCGTCTCGATGTCGACAAGCTCATGGGTGAACTGGTAGTCCCCCGTGTCGATCTTGTCGTTGGCGAGCGCATGGAACATGAACGCATCATCAGGGTCCGGGGAGTGGCC
>JAGQPX010000067.1 GCA_020426505.1 Planctomycetaceae bacterium
TCGTAGCAGCGGGGAATCAGCTTCTCGATGGCCGAGCGCAGCGCAACGACCGGACGGACGCGTTTACCGGTGATCCGTTCGATCTCATCGATGATCTGGAGGTTCTGCGGCTCCGCCAGTGCGACCGTCAGTTCATCACGCACACAGAAAAGTGCAATTGCATGCAGACGCTCGGCTTTTGCTCGTGGGATGATTTGCACGACCGCTGGGTCCACGAGGCCTTCCCGCAGTCGCACAGCCGGGATGCCGAGTTGGATGCCGATGAACGGAAGCAGATCCTCCTCATCAACGAATCCCATCTCGCTGAGAACCTCACCGAGGCGGGAGCCCTTGGACTTCTGTTGTGTGAGGGCGGCTTCCAACTCGTGCGGGGCCAGCAGGCCGGCATGCATGAGCTGCTCGCCCAACGGCGCGCCGCGATCGACATGCCCTTCCAGTGGAGGCGAAAGCAGCGCGGAGGTGCTCATCGGGCAAAGCTCCTCACGGCTGAGGTCACGTCTTCAAAAATCTCAAAGTGGCTGCCGACGCCAGTCGCACGCAGAATGTCATCACACAGGTAATTCGGTGCGGCAAGTTGCAACATGCCGCCACGACGGGCACAGAGATCAGCCGTGTCGAGCAGGAGCGTGAGGCCGTGACTGTCCAGCAGCGGGACATGCTCCAGGTCAAGCACGAAGCGGGGATGCCCCGAACTCAGGCATTCCTGAATGAGTGCCGAGAGATCTTCGGTCGTCTTGGAGGTGATCGGGTCCGATCCGTTGATGACGTTGACCGTTCCCTGTTGTGTGTTTTCGAACATGTCAGGGTCGCGATCCTACAAGGGGAGTGTGACTGTGAAGCGGGAGCCTTCGTTGAGCGTGCTTTCGACCGTTGCACGACCTCCGTGCATGCGGATCACCTCGTGCGTAAAGGCGAGTCCCAGTCCATTGCCCGAGATGTCCTTCACGCGTTCGTCTGCGCTTCGGTAGAACTTCTCGAACACGCGCGGCAGTTCGTCAGCCGCGATGCCGATACCCGTGTCCTGCACATGGAAGGCGATATGCGACGGACGCAACTCGATCTCGAACGTGACCCGACCTTCGTCTGGAGTGTATTTTGCTGCATTGCCGAGCAGGTTGACGAGTGCCGCATGGAATTTGTCCTTGTCGATCTTGAGTTTTGGCACTTTCGGGGGGCGCTTGATCTCAAAGTCGATGTGCTTCTTGTTCATTTGCGGCTGAACGTGATCAATCACGTCGTCGAGCAAGCGTCCGATGTCCGTCTCGTGGGCGTCCAGAGACATCGACCCTGATTCAATCTGGCTGACGTTGAGCACTTCATCCACAAACCGCGACAGGCGTGTCGCCTCGGAGTTGATGATGTTGCAGAACTCCTTCTGTTGCTCGACATCAATGCCTTCGTGAATCGCCAGTGTTTCGGCATACGCCTTGATGTTCGCCAGCGGCGTTCGCAGCTCGTGGGTTGCTGTCGAGACGAACTCGTTTCGGCTTTCATTGGCAATGGCTTGCTGTGTGATGTCTCGGACAGTCCAGACGAATCGGTTTCGCACATCATCATGGATCGGATGACGCGAGATGCGCCAAACCCCATCTGCGACCTTGGTAGAACGACGTAGTTCGACGATCAGATTTCCTGAAGAACGCTTAAAAGCCTGCTTGACATCGCCAGCGTTGTACGCCGCCCGCAGCTCAGGGAGTGTGACCAGGTTCTTCCCGATCACATCGTCCACCGACTCCGATTTCAGAAGTCCCGCGAAGGCATGGTTAGAAAGCACGATCGTTCCGTCTTTCTCCGTGACCACGATCCCGTCGGACAGGCTGTTCAACACATCGAGCAGTCGCCCCTCTTTTCGGCTTGAGAGAGCCGAGGAGACCCGTTGTTCGAGTGCCACAAGCGAGTCCTGGGTTGAAAGTCGCTCGATGAGCCGGTTCCAGCCGATGATTGTGGGCTCGGCTCCCGGCAAGGTTTGGAAAACCGAAAGGTCGTGGTCGGATGTCCCAGCCAGTTGAAGTAGCTGCTGCTCAATGACCGATGTCTGACGGACCGTTTGATGTAACACCATTCCTCCGAATGCCAGCAATACGGCTGGACCGATCGCAGCAAGTGGCACCAGACTGGCCAGAGATCCGCGAAACGCGAGTGTCAGTGTCGTCACCAGGCAGATCAGCAGACCTGCCAGCGCAAAGACCAGGTACCTCCCGACGAGCCGTCGGGTGAGAGGGACCGGTTGTTTCGCACCGAGCATTGCATGTCCTCTTCCTGTGACGGGTTCATGCGACCACAGAGGACTGGTCAACTGTCACGACAGGTCTGTCAAGGAGTGACTTGGCCAGCGTGACCAGTTCGACCGGGCTGAATGGCTTGCTCAGCACTTGTGAGAGCCCGTATTCCACTTTCATGCGAGCCGTGTCGATCTCCATCCCCTTCGCGGAGCAAATGACGATCGGGAGGTCCTTCAGCTTCGCGGAATGCCGAATATGATGGCACAGCTCCTCGCCTGACATGCCCGGCATCTGAATGTCGGAGAAGACCAGATCGAATTCCTGTTCATCGATCCGTTTTGCGGCTTCAGCCCCATTTGTCTCTGCGACGACTTCGAAACCGACCCGCTCCAGGTTGAAGCGGATTACATTGTTCATCGCCGGATTGTCTTCTGCAACCAGAATTCGTTTGCGTTCGTTACTCATGACACTGCACCAGGGGAAGGGCTTCGTCGGTTTAGAGAGGTGGAGTCGTCCGACTCACCAGGCGAACTCTGTCGCGTCGGTCGTGTTCACTCGGATCTCACCGGTTGTCGGGTTGTAGATCCAACCTTCACCACCCGCGGTCACTGCAACGAGCGGGTCCGCAGCCGACGCAAGAACAGTGGCATCGTCCGCGTTCGTACCGACCTGCGGCGCAGGGAATGACCCTTGAAGGAACGGCAACAACGTCGTCTGCAAGGGGTCTGCTGGATAGGCGCCGTTTTGAGCCCGGGAGAGCTCGATGGCACTCCGTAGAACTCCCAACGACTGACGCGTGGCTGAGATGCGGGCATCGCCTGCGGTATCGAACATTCGGGGTGCGGCCACGGCCGTGATGATCCCCAGCACGAGGACCACGATCACCAGTTCCACGAGAGTGAAGCCGGAACGATCTTTGTTTCGGAGGGGGTGAGAACAATTCATGGTGACTGCAACCTTGGGAAGTGACCCTGCCTGAAGAGAGTGAGCGGGTTCTCCTCAGTACCAACAACCAACTGCGACGGAGACGAGACCGTCGCGACTTGTGAAATCGTAGGTCGCAAATCGGTCGATGCGAAAACACAACAGGCAAGTCGTCAGTTTTCCCAATACGGTTCTGACGATTATTACGGGAGAAGAAGTTGATCCGATGGGGCATCCGCATCGAGAGACACACCACATTTCCTCCCCGCACGAAACGGAATCGTGACCTAGATTTAGGACTAAGGCTCGCACGTACGCCTCCCGAGCGAACAGGTTCAGCACAATCCCATGTCCCATGACTCACCAACATTGACGGCGGAGACAATCGATTCCGTACGTCGGTTTGCCGGATTCCTGGAAGAGCGAATCGGTGTGCCCTTTTCTCTGTGTGTTGTGAACGGAAGTGATTCTGGAGACCAGACAGATCCGCCTCCGGCGCTGATCACGAACACTGATCTCGAGCACATGGCCGGGACAGCAGAGCGCCGTGGCTTCGCACTCAGTTCGTGCGATGAGCGGCATACGACCACGGTCGTGCGAGTGCCAGGAATTCCTGCCACGCAAATGCTGGCAGTGGGCGTGGTGCCCACCAAACAGACGTCCATGCTCGAGCGACTTGTGAGTACGACGTTGCAATTGGCATTGCATCAAAGCCACCTTCATGAGAAATCCAATGAACTGAACTCCTGCCTCGAACAACTGACCTATGACATGGAGGAGCAGACGTGGCTGAGGATGCTCGCCGAACAGATGCGGCTCTGCGATGTTCGTGTGACAGTGAAGAGCGTAGCCGTCGAGGTCCTTACGTCGTTGCAGGGGCTCATCTACGCAGAATCTGTCGCCTTGTTCCGCTCAGGGTCCAGTCCGGCCGACAACCACGTCACCTGGGTGGGCCCACAGCTGGTCAACGATCAGTTCTGGCGACGCTGGCTGTGGGAGGAGGAGGGCACAACTTCTCCTCTTCCGAAGATCGCCAACGGTGGTCGCGTCGAACCGCCGTTCCGTGCCTCGGGAGTTAACTCCATCGTTGCCGTGCCACTCACGTCATCAGGCCGGGTGTCCGGCTGGCTGGTGGCCGTTAACAGATTGACTCAGGAAGCAGGAGCCTACAACGGCTTCGCGGCCAGTGAGATGGAGTTCGGCACCGTCGAGGCAAGTCTGATGGCGGCAGCTGCGACGCTGATCGCAACACACTCACACAACGTTGACCTGCTCCATGAGCAGGAGGCCCTTGTGCTGGGAGTCATCCGCTCCATGAGTCGTGCCATCGACGCGAGAGATCCCTACACGCGTGGTCACAGCGATCGTGTCGGCTGGTATGCACAACTCATTGCCGAACAGATGGGTCTTCCGACTGAGCAACGGGATCGAATCTACATCTGTGGCCTGCTTCATGACGTCGGCAAGATCGGCGTTCCGGATCATATCCTGCTCAAACCGGACCGGCTGACGGACGCACAATTTGACATGATCAAGCAGCATCCGCAGACCGGCTACGACATCGTCAAGAATCTCAAGCAGTTCGACGACCTGCTTCCCGGAATCTTGCATCACCATGAGGCGATTGACGGCAGCGGTTACCCACGCGGTCTGATGGGGGAAGAGATCCCTCTGCAGGCACGCATTCTGGCTGTGGCGGACTCCTTCGATGCGATGACGAGTGACCGGCCTTATCGCAATGGCATGTCGGATGTCAAAGCCTTTGGGATCCTCCGCGAACAGTCGGGAATTCAATGGGATGCCGGCGTCGTGAGAGCCTTTTTGCAAATCCCTGTCGAGAAACGGCAGGGGCACCTCCGCATGGGGACCGATGGTCCTTGTGTCGTCGAGGGTTCGATTGAGGAGTTCATCACACCGGCGACAATCAATGCGGACATCGACTCACTGCTGGCCGAAGTGGCCGCCGAGCATTCCCCGATCATCTGATGCAGGGGGCTGATCATGTTGAATCGAACACCCGTCGATGCGCATCAAAGAGAACGTCGGGCCGTTTCGCTGGTCGATCTGGTGATCACAGTCCTGGTGATGGGCATCCTCTCAGCCGTCGCTGCCCCAAAATTCGCGGGAGCACTCAGCGGGTATCAGGTCGAGACGGCGGCCCAACAGATTGCGGCTGATCTCAACTACGCCCGCAAGCATGCCATCCAGCGGAGCGCAGACTTCACAGTCACGTTCACCGTATCCCCCGCTCAGTATGAACTCGAAGGCATCAGCAGCCTGAACAGCGACAGCCAGTCGTTCCTCATTGTGCTCACAGACGAAGGCTACGATGTGACCTTCACCAGTGTCGATATCGACGGTGAGTTCGATGTGACGTTCAACGAATACGGAATGCCGTTCACGGGAAGTCCACAAACCGCGGTTGTCTCCGGTCAGATCGTCGTTCGCTCGGGGAGTGACATACGCACTGTCAGCATCGATCCCGACACGGGTCGCGCGGAGGTGCTGTGATGCAACGATGGACAGACCAAACACACAGTGACTCGCGTCGCGGTTACACATTGATCGAGTTGATCGTCAGCATCGGGTCCGCCAGCGTTCTCACGGCTGGATTGGCGTCCGCTGTGATTGTCGCCAACGGAGGGTTGAGTGCGCCGGAGTCACCCGATGGACAACGCCTTGATGCCTCGGATGTTCATCGCCAGTTGCTGAGTGACCTGCGTCACGCCCAGTCGTTCTCCGAGCGCACAGACACCGCGGTGACGTTCACTGTGCCTGACAGAGATGGCGACGGGTTTCCGGACACACTGAGATATGCCTGGTCGGGCCCCCCCAACAATCTCCTGGAATTCTCGATGAATGGCGGCACCTCGGTCACGCTTGCTGAGGACGTGCAGGACTTTGAGCTGTCGTACCTCACACAAACCTTGATCGCACCGACCGTCATTGAGGACGAAGGCACAAACGGCAGCCGCTTGCTGTTCATCTCCGGCGCCATCCAGCTCGACGCGGAGTTGTCGTTCTTCCAGCTCCTAGCGGGGGAAATCGCACCAACGACGACTTCAGCCTTTGAAGACGATCTGATCTCGCTCTTCGAGTCCTGGGGATACGAGGTCACGAAGGTTGCCGCCGAGCAGACGACTCTGTTGCAAGAGGAACTGGTGAGCGCGGATGTGGTTTACGTGTCATCGGAACCATTGACGGCCTCGATCAGTCCAGGAGTTTTAGCTTCGACCACTGCAGGAGTCGTCAATGCTCAGGAGGTGCACTCGTCGACGTTCGGATTCAGCAGCACGGTGGGAGACTGGGATGCCACGGGATTCGATCCGACAAACACACCCCATTACATTACGACCGGATACCCAGTTGATACTTGGGTGACGATGCTGAGTTCTCGCGGCGACGGATTTGCCGTCGATGGCACACTGTCATCCGACTTGACCGTGCTGGGCACACTTGGCCAATCGGACGCCTATGGCCTTGTCGCCCTGTATTCCGGATCAACAACATACGACGCTCGCACAGTCCCCGGTCGGCGGGTTCAGATTCCCTTCCCGCAATCATCGTCACCCGTCTCCGCCCTGACGGCTGATGGCCAGACGATCCTCAGGAACGCCGTCGATTGGGCAGCTGGCGCCGGGGAAGATCCGGTCGACGAGTCGAACTTCGGCTTCGATGAAGTCTTCACGGAGGCTGCCTCAGGACTGAGACAAACACAACTGGCGACACAGGTCAAACTCTTTGAGTCAGGGACCGTCACCAGTTTGACCGCGTATGTCGGTGGGCAGAACAGCAACGTTCGACTCGCCATCTATGCAGATGCCGGCGGTGAGCCGGGGAGCCTGATCGCAGAGACGGCTGTCGCCAACACCACCTCCGCCATGCAGAGGCTGACCATTGATCTCCCGGACGTTCCACTCCCTGCGGGAGACTACTGGCTGGCGATCGGGCTGGCTCATAACAACCAGCAGATCGTCCGCACAGGCGGCGGACAGTCTCGGTTCCTCAGCCATGCCGCCGCTAGCAGCGGATTCCTCGCCAACTGGGGAACGTCCGCTCAAAAAGGTGACAGCCAGATCTCGATCTACGGCAGCTACATTCCCGATTGACGATCAACCCACAACGCGAGATGCGACAACACACGTCCACAATCCGATCATCCCGGCGAGGCATCACGCTCGTCGAAGTGGCCATCAGCACACTCCTGGTCGGGTTGGTCATGGTCGCCTCGCTGCGCTCTGTGGCGAGTGTGATGCGCACGTTTCAGGTGGCGTCCGATCAGGGAGAGGCGATGGACCTTGCCCGCGAGCTGATGGCCGAGATCACACAACATGCGTACCAGGACCCGGAGGAGCCGGGAAAAAACTTGGGCACCAATAGCGGAGAGTCGGGCGGTGATCGGGAAGACTTCGATGATGTCGATGATTACTACGGCTGGTCCGCCTCGCCGCCGGAGACTCAGGAGGGAGAAGAGTTGACTGAATTCGTCGGATGGACGCGCTCGGTCGTCGTGAAGAAGGTCAGTTCTAGCGATCCAACCGTTGTCCGGAATGACAACTCCGCAGATCAAGGAGTGAAGCGTATTGCCGTAACTGTGACCGATCCGGAAGGGGCGTCAGTGACGCTTACCTCAATCCGAGCCATTAGCGGTGCTCAGGAAGAACCTCTGGGGATTGATGCGACCATCGTGAGCGCCGTCGATGTCACCCTGAAGGTCGGCACCAGCCCGGTCATCGAGTCGGGCACATCCCTCGTCAATCACGCACTCGATCAATGACTCCCGAACCACCATCCAACAACAACCCTCGGGTGGCATGGCGTCACAGCGATAGCTGGGTCGCCATGTTCAAGAATCACTGAGCAACATGCTCACCCGCCTATCGGCGTGAGAGCATGCCACCCGACGACAACTGAATCCCAAGCCGACGGCTCTGCCGTCGGTCTGGGGCGAACAACCATGCAACGCCAACCGATCAACAAATCACATTCCCGTCGCGGGTCGCTGTACATCAGCGTGATGGTGGTCTCCGTCATCGTGTCACTCGTGGCAGTGTCATCGCTGCACATCGCGCGGCTGTCGCTGGACATCAGTCAGGCGTCCGACGATCAAGTCATCGCTGAGCAGATGGCCCGCTCGGCTGTCGAGTTTGCTGTCAATCGCATCAACAGCGACGGCAGCTGGAGGACGACTTACACCAACGACACGGAGACACCCGTCGGCGGCTACACGATCGGCGACGGCAACTTCACGTTCAAACTGGTTGATCCCGATGGTGACCTGTCGGATGACGATGCGGACGGCGTCTGGCTCTCGGGCATCGGTCAAGCGGGAGATGCACGCTTCGTCGAGACGGTGTTCCTGCAACCGACGGGGCAGCCGCTGAGTTGTCTGGAGCCCGCCTTCCATTGTGGAGGCAACATCACCGCCAGCTCGACGGTCAACCTCACGACCAATCAGGACATCAGTTCCAACGGCAACATTACCGCGACAGCCACCGGCTCGAGTGTCGAAGGGGATGCCGAGGCCGTGGGCACGATCGACGGCAACATCACCGGAAGCTCGACCACGATCACGGCTCGCAGGATGCCCAGCGACACGGCTTTCGAGTACTACCTCGCCAATGGAACCTGGATCGATGCAAGCGTGTTGCCGTCCGGAGTTCTGGGAACCAAGGCGCTTGAAGAAGTCGTCCTGAGTCCGTCGTCAAATCCGTTCGGGACTCAAACGAACGCCGAAGGCATCTATGTGATCGACTGTGCCGGTTTTGGATTGTCCGTATGTAACCTGCGGATCTGCGGCACGGTGGTGATCGTCAATCCAGAATCAGTCTGTGGACTGGCAAGGTCCATCTATGGCAAGGCGTTTGTCCCCAATTACCCCGTGTTGATGGTACAGGGCGACTTCTTATGCCAGATGACGACAAGCCCTCTGGAGGAAAGCACGTTTGCAGTGAACTTCAATCCGGTCGGCTCACCGTATGAAGGTTCTGAGGATTCCGACATGGTGGATGTCTACCCCTCTCGCATTGAAGGCCTCGTCTACGTCTCTGGAGAATTCAACTTCGTCGCTGACGCTCAGGACTCTGACTTCGATGGCTGCGTCATTTGTGGCTCCAGTCGCATGAATTCGGACGCCGAGTTCCTCTACCGGTCGACCTTTTACGACTACCCGCCCCCCGGCTTCGCCTCCGGTAATCCGATGCGCATCGCCCCCGGCACTTGGCACCGCACGAGCATACCGTAGCGAAACGCGGCAAGTGGGGACTTCGATTCTCTGCCTCATCGGCGTGAAACGTTTGGACTCCGACGACGACTCACCTCAATGTTGCAATTCGGCAACATGCTGATGACGTGACGCCACATTGAACTTTAGAGGTTCATGTCTCTCAAATGCTTCGAGGACTCGCTAAGTCCGTGATAACGCACGAGATTGACCAGTTGCGCCGTTCACTTGTCGAATTCGGTATCCGGCTTGCACCTCTCAGCACGTACCCCCACCCTGCCCGTCACCGGTGCGTGCCCTCATGTCGATTCTCCTGCGCCTCAGTCTGTTTGCGATGATGTGGCCGCTTTCGTCCGCAGAGGCGGAGGTCATCTCGATCCCTCAGGACGCAGATGTCTCGCCAGAAGAATACGTATCAGTCTACTTGAATGACGGTCACATCGCCTGCGGTCATGTGGACGAGCGGACGGACGGACAGCGATTGTGGCTCCGCGTTGATGCCCCGTGGATGATGTTGATCAGCGGCTATCGCTGGGAGCGAGTGCAGAGAGTTGTTGCGACCGACCCACCGCAGCGAACGGAGCCAATTCCTCTGCCACCGCTACCGGACATGTCCCCCTTGCCGGAACCCGAACTACACCGGTTCCCTGAAGTTCCGCTCAGCCGCCTGCCACAGAATCTGAACGAGTCCAGGTATACTCCTTCAGCATCGTCGGTGCGGATTCATGAGTGGAGCGACGAAGACACACGTTCTCTCTCATCCTTGCACATCGAAGCGACTCTCGCCAACTGGGACCGCGATGCAGCAACAGACGGACTCCGCGTGCGGGTAATCCCGACAAACACCGATGGACTCCCGGTCCGTGTGCGCGGCACCATCGACTTCGAACTGGTTGGCGAACGACATCACACCAATCAAAGTCATCGCCTCCGTGACGATGTGGCCTTCCCCACGCTCGGTCGCTGGAGTATGAAGATTGAGCCAGACGACGCCGACACCTGGGGCACCGTTGTCAATCTCCCATTTCGCAACTTTCATCCGCAGACCGATCTCGACATTGATGCACAAGGGTTGCTGACCGCACGACTGCGCGTCCCACGCGTCGGGACATTCGAGGCTACCGATGCCTGGGTGGCCCTGCGTCCCGTCAATCGCTTGCGTGACGATTACCAACTTCAAAACGGTCGCAGGTACATCAGCCCTGAACAACGTCCTCGCACAGTTCGGTCGTTCAGCAGCAAGTAAACAATCACACGACACGATCAAGTTGTCCGTCAAGAAACAATGTCGACAGCATCGTCGTTGGTGATGCCGCGGTCCAACTTTACGGCGGAGATTACCTGACCTGCGCTTCCTTCATAAGCACTGATACATCCTTTTGAGGTATCCCACATGCATTCTGCTTTACGAGGTGTCGCCGATACTTTGGTCGGTGCTGCATCCGCTCATCACGATGGAGAGTGATGGTTACTGGATGCGATCCTGCGCGAGGGCAGCTCGATAGTCAGCCCTGGCGAGGTAGTAGAGCAGGAGGGCGTCGACCGCTTTGGTCGCTGACTCGGCGGCGTACTGTTCTCGCAGGGTCACCTTTAACAGGTCTGAGGCACCCTCTTCAAAATTGCGGCGCTCGCGGCGGGCAAGTTCCTCAGCATACTCGACAGCCAGACGTGCCTGTTCGACCTGTTCGTGGGCGGAGATCAGTCCGGCGTAGGCGGATTGGACGTCGGCGACGATCTTGTCTTCCGTCAGGCGACGCTTGGCGTTGAGCTGGGCGATCTTCCCCTGGACTGCCTGGATCTTGCCCTGGGCTTTGCGACGCTGAAGAGGCACGTCGAGGAAGAGTGAGGCGTCCAGTTCAAACTGACCTTTGTCATTCTTAGAACTCGTGGGGAGGCCGGTGTCCTGTGAGGCAGCGACAACGGCGTCGAGCGTGGGCTTGAGATCGTTCTGCGCTTCAGCGTAGTCGACATTGAGTTGCCGTTGCAGGAGGTTCAGGACGCTCACCTCCGGACGTTGTGAGAGTGCGAGCTGAATGTCCGTGCAGACATCTTCCGGCCACACGGGGACCGGTTCCGGGAAGGTCGGCAGCCATGCCGGATCGGGGACCAGCGGGCATCCATCGGGACGACGATAATAGAGCGAGAGTTTGACAGCCTTTTGCTGGAGTTTGCGGACGGCGTCGGCCCGTTTGCCGCGTCGCTCAGCGACAAGACGAAGGTTGTCCGTCAGTTCCGGCGGATCGAGCAGGTTCTCTTCGACTTGCCGTTTGATGCGCTGTGTGCGTGACTCGGCCAAGTCGAGGACTCGATCTGCAATCCGCAGGTTCTCGCCGGCCGCGACCCATTCCCAGTAGACGTAACTTGCCTCCTGAACAAAGCCGATCAACTGTGCCTGGATGTCCGGTTCGACCAGTGCCTGACCGTAAGACGTTCGCCAGAGCTCGGCACGGCGGGCGTCAATGTCGCGGTCTCTCGCGAGGGGCGTTCGGAAACCGGCTTTGAACTCTCCGCCGCCGTTGGTCTGGCGTTCCTGGTACCACGGCTCGAAGTCGCCTCGCCCGATGCGGTAGCCGCCGAAGACCTCGCTGCCATCGAAGAGGGGTTGAACGAGTCCGACACTCTGCCGGTACGTCTGATAGAAGCCGGTGGGGCCGTTCTCGCTGGCGGCCTTCAGCTTCAAGTCGAAGTTGCCGTGAGCGGAGAGATGCTGACCGGCTGCGATATTCCGACCGTAGAGCGCGGACTCCAATAATGGGTAACTTTCGTAGACCGATCCGATGACAGCGTCGAGCGAGAGGCTGTCGATTGACTGGAGTGGGTCGCCGACATCGTCCAGCGACGGTGTCAATTCAGGGCCCTGCACCTCCGGCGTGTTCGCACTTGTGCGGTCGTCGCTCTCATCGAGTGTGTCGAACCCGACCGGAGTGATTGACTCTTCGGGTGGGGCAACTGCAGCGGGTTCCTCATCAGCCACTGTAACGGTCAGGTCGGAGTCGGACGTCTGGGCGATCTCCTCGGGCTGATGGGACCGAGTCTCTGAGACCTCACGCCCAGACGTCGCGCAGCCGACGACGATCAGCAGGATCGCGAGTGAGACTCTCATCCTCAGCATGTCGTTGGGCCTTCCCTGGCACCAGATCTCGAAAGGACTCGACGAAGCCATCTGCGCAATGGCTCATTCGATTCTTCTCTGTAGTCTTCGACGCTCTCGATCGAATCAGTACAACACAAACGGCTGCTCATCGTCGGACTTCACCGACCAACCGTTGCTACGCAGACGTTTGTGCAGAGGCGGAATGACCGTCTTAATCGGCCTCGTTCATGGGAGCTACTTCGGCAGCTTCGGCGGCTTGCTTTTGCTTCCCTTTTCGGAAGAACCGTCAATGTCGACCACGGGAGGGAAGCCGTTCAGCTGACGCCAGACCTCGAACCAGAGCGGGACCCTATTCAAGAGCACCCACCCATTGGCCCGCACTCCCTGTCGGAGAAACCGCTCGTCGGGCCAGGAGTTGTCTTTCAGGTCCGGGCGGATCAGCACACGGAACTTTCCTTTGCCGTTGTCAGTCGCATCGACGGACACGATCTCACCACCAAAGGTCCCGACAGCGACCGATGGCCATCCCGCGAATTGCACCGCTGGCCAGCCTTCAAACTGCAAACGTACATGCCGTCCCGGCTCGACGAGCGGGGCGTCGTTGCCGTCGAGTTGCAACTGGACGGAGCGGTCCTTGGTTTCGGGGACGATGGTGCAGACCGGATCGCCCTTCTTGAGGACGGCTGTCCCCAAGTTGGGAGTGATCTGTACGACGATCCCGTCGAACGGTGCTTCAATCATCTGACTCTGCTGGCGGGCGACCTTGACCTGCATGTCGAGAAGATCCTTGCGGACCTTATTGAGCTCCTGCTCAGCTTTGGCGACATCGCCTTCCGCCTTGGCGACATTTCCATTTGCCTTCCGCACCTCGGCTTGGGCATAGTCGATATCGACCTGGGCCTTGTCAGTCTTGGCAATCCGATCGCGTTCCTTGCCTTCGAGTTCAGACCGGGCCGATGCGACGTAGGCCTCTGCGCGGTTGACCTTGGCCCTGGCTTCAATGAGTTTGCGTTCGACTTCCTGAAGTTTTTGCAGAGAGAGATTGCCTTCGTCCTGCAGTTTCTTGGTCCGTTCAAATTCAGCCTCCAGCTGCGGGACAGCCGCTTTGTATTCCAGCAGCTGTTGCTCTTCCGCGCTCACCTTCTTTTCCGCCATCTCGACGTAGGCATTCTGTGCAGCGATCGTTTCACGTTTCACTGACTGGTAAGCTTCGACCTGCGCTTCATACAACTCAATAATCGTCTTGGCCACTTCAAGGGCGCTTCGACTGGCCGTCAGCTGTTGCTCGGCTGCAGTGACAGCCTGTTCCGACTGGGCAAGTTGCTGGTTGAGCCGGTCCGCGTATCGCTCGTCCAGGTCTCGGATCTCTGCGAGAAAGTCCCCCTTCTTGACCCTCGAATTCTCAACGATCCCGTCGCCCCAACGGACGATCCGCCCCTCAATGGTTGCCTCAATGACCTGAGGACGCTGTCCCGGTGCATAGGCAAGCACACTTCCGGATCCGGTCACCGATTGCTGCCAGGGGGCAAATGCCATCAGGATGATTGACAACAACATCCCTGCGAAGAGCCACTTCGCGATGCTCCGCGCGATGCGTGACGAACGGGCCAATCGGAGCGCAGGCATGACCGACTCGCTGTATGCGACCGGCACAAGCATGGTCCGCCGGCGTTCCGGCAACTCGACTTCGGGTTCCTGCTTGAGAGGATCAACCGGCATGCATCACCTCTTGTTTCGCAGCGACGTTTCCATTCTCAATGTCAACACGACGCAAGTCATACGAGTTGATAGAATCACGTCCGGAAATCAGAACGAGAGTCCATGGTTGTTCCTGATCGGTTAAGAGCGTCATCAGTGATTGGACCTCGTCGTCGGGGAGTGCGTCCAACATCCCGTCGATAAGCAGGAGACGAGGACGACTGACGATCGCCCGAGCCAGCATCAGCTTGCGAGTCTGATTGGCGGTTAAAGGATATCCGCGATCGACCAGAATCGTCTCAAGTCCGTCAGGCAAATGCAGAATGGCATCCAGCAGCCCGATCTTGTGCAGCGCCGCGCGCACGTCATGAGTCGAGACGTTGGGACGTTCGAGATGCACATTCTCCAGAACCGTTCCTTTGAAGATCTCGACATCACGAACCAATGCGACGTTTCGTCGAAGTGCATCGGGACGCAGGTCTCGCGGCGCAATGCCTTCAATAGTGACGTGCCCATCTGACGGCATCCGGGAACCGTACAGCAGATCGAGCAGGTGGCTCTTGCCGCTGCCGCTGGGACCGGTGAGCACGACCCGGTCGCCCGTAGGGATCTCCAATTGAACATTGTCCAGGACAGACTGTCCGCTGACGGAATTGTAGCAGACATGGTTCAAAGTCACGTGGACCGGACCGCTTCCGGGGAGTGTGAGCAAGCCGTCCTGTCGCTCCATCGGTAGATCGAAGAGCACGCCGAGCTTGTCGACGGCTGCCATCAGATCGTAGTAGCTTTCCAGATGCTTGCCGAACTTGGCGAATGAACCGACGATGACCGTCACGATCAGCTCAGCTGCGACCAGCTGTCCGAGTGTGAGCTGACCTGTGATCACGAGCCAGCCGCCAAGTCCCAGGAGCACCGTGCTGGCAACCGCCTGGAGGCCCAGCGCAAAGATGATCTGTCTCATCAGCACGCGGAAATGTTTCTTGCGAGCCGTCAGGTACTCGTAAATCAGTCGGTCAGCACGGTCGAGAGCAAACTCGGGAGCGCCGTTGTGCCGGAAGGCGACCGGACAACCGACGAGGTCTTCCAGCCACGCAGCCATCTGGTATTTGGTCTTGGACTCTTTCACGCTCGTGTCAACGGCACCACGACCCAGGACCAGGATGACGAACACAATGAGCGCGAGGAGAACGACGTCAAACCCGAGAAGCCAGGGGTGATAGAATGCCAGCACCGCCATACCAATCATGGCGGTCAGCACCAATGAGATCCCGTCGAGCAACAATTGAGCCGTCACCTTCTGCACCGTCACCACATCGAAGAACCGGTTGACCAGTTCGCGGCCGTTCTCGTGATCCAATGCCTCCACTTCCGTTCGCGGAAGTCGATAAGCCAGGTCGGCTGCAACTCGCGCAAAGAGCCTGCGCTGCATGATTTCGACCACGTACGTCTGCAACGCCCGCAGCGCTGCCGAGAACGAGAGGAATGCGAGCAGCATCAAGGCCAGGATGACGACCGGTTGCAACAGACGTCCGAAAGCGACTGTGTTGACCAACGTTTCAACGGCAAGAGGGGTCGCCAAAGCCAGCACGCCCGTGACGAGTGAGAAGATGACGATCATCCACAAGTCACTCGCCTCGGGCTTCAGTAATTCCGTCAGGCGACCGAGTGGCGTCTGCTCTTCCTGGTCCAGATGGAGCTGTTCAGTCCCGGTCAGGCTCGGCTCAATGACCAGACATCGAGCCATCGCGTCGCGGCGGGGAATCTCCAGCATTTTCCGAAGTCGACGAGTCGTGACAGAAACACGCTGTCGATCTCGCAGCGGACGCAGCACTCGCAACCTGCGACCGCGTCCGACGGTGATCGCCTTCCACCGGCGTTCCTCTCCCACACGAGTGATGAGCCTGGCCCCCTCGCGAGCCACTTCAACCAGTTGATCGAACGTGCAATCGACAATCTTGCACTTCATCCCCAAGCTGCGGCCTGCCTCGACCAACCACTTCCACCAACGGTCTTCCGATCCAGGCGGCCATGCCGCTGACGCCTCCTCAAGCGCACGGCGAATCCGCACACGATCCGCCGGCTGCCCGGACTCGACCGCCAGTTGCTCAAACAACCACGCCGCCGCTTCCAGATCGCTTTTGACGGACTGTGCCGTTGCAGGATCGGAGGGTTGCATCGAGTTGTCTGCCTTCGTGGTCATTCGTTTCGTCTGGTCTGATCAATTGAACACATTTGATCTGGGCGAGCAGCATCGACTGATTGCTTGAGTCGCTTCGAGTGCATCCACTCTCTGTTTCTCGGCAGATTGTAGTCGATCAGTCCAGTGATCGTCGAACCGTCCGTCGAGCTGTGTGATATCCAACCTGGAACCCTCAGGGATTGTGAGTAACCATCCTGACGTCGCAAGAGCCGCGTGCAGAGTGACATTCATGGATCGCGCGTGCAGGACAGGCATGTCGTGGGATGTTGAATGCTCAATCACGACAAGCCCATCCGGTTTCGCGTGATGAGCTTCGATGTGGTCGGCTCGCTCTGCGAGAAGTTGCTGTCGCTCGTGCAGGTGCAGGCCTGTTTGGGGGAGTGTTCCTGATCCGCCCATCACCCGGGAGTGTGATGGCGACCTTGGCCTGAGAAAATCCGCCGAGGTCGCTTGGAGATGCAGAAAGGCGTCGTCACGGCACTTCGACCGGCCGAGAGCGTGCGAAGTCCAAGTCATTGCTGAGCGGATGGGGGACGAGCTCTTTGCCGAAGAGCCACAGCTCTTCGGCCTTTCCGAGGTTCCCAAGGAAAAAAGCCATCTCGATTCGTTCAAGCAATCAGGCCTTCTGCGTGACGAATGAGATCGTCGGATGAATTCAGGGTTTCCATCAATGGCTGATGCGTCGAAGTCTGGCGTAAACGGATTGTCCGCTCATCATGGCAAGGGATGATGCCAGATCACTGCGCATCAGCATCCGGAATTCGTTTGAGGCGATGCGCTCGCAGACGCGCAATGCGTGCGTCCATCGTCTATCGTGTTCCCATCGTCTCTTGCACTTCCCAAGGCCGGTACCGATGAACGACGAAAAAAAGCCATTCGACTCCTATCGCACTGCGGTGCTGTGGCTGTTGACACTCGTCTATGTGTTCAACTTCATCGATCGTCAGATCATCGGCATCCTGTCGCCGAGCATCAAAGCCGAGATGGGTTTCTCAGACTCACAGCTCGGCTGGTTGAAGGGCTTCGCCTTTGCTGTGCTGTACTCGACGGTGGGCATTCCGCTCGCGTGGCTGGCAGACCGTTATGATCGCAAGCGAATCGTCGGCACATCTCTCGCACTCTGGAGCGGATTCACAGCACTGACCGGCATGGCGGGATCGTTCGCGACAATGCTGCTGGTCCGCATCGGGGTCGGCATTGGGGAAGCCGGGGGCAGCCCGCCCTCACACTCGATCATCTCCGACCTGTACCCCAAAGAGCAACGAGCCAGTGCGCTCGGTATCTACTCGCTGGGTATCCCCATCGGCATCGCGTTCTCGTACATCCTGGCGGGGATGCTGGTCGAGTCGCTTGGCTGGCGAGGGACCCTCAAAGCACTCGGCGTCGTCGGCATCGCACTCGCGGCTCTGATCGTGATCGTCATCCGGGAGCCGAGACGAGGACAAATGGAGAGCAGTCGATCAGAGTTGAAGCCGGTTGGAATCGCCGAATCGATCAGCACTCTCGCCCGAATTCCGAGTTGGTGGGCCATGTGCATGGGCATCGCCTGGGTTTCCTTCGGCGGATACGCAGTCGCCAACTGGGGCATCGACTACCTCACCCGTTTCAAGCCCGAGTACCGACCATCGCCGATGGGAGGTGAAGAGGGATACTTCTCCTGGCTCATGTTCTGGCTGGGGATCATCCATCTTATCGGATACGGAGCGGGCACCTACTTCGGAGCTCTCGTCACCGAGCGGCTCGCGCGGCGGAACATCTCTGCCTACGGTTGGATACCGGGCGCCGTGCTGTTCGTCGGTGTGCCCTGCCTGATCGCCGCCTTCTGGGTCGAAAGCGTGCCAATGCACCTGGCCCTGCTGACGATCTACCTTGTTGCTGCCGGCGTCTATTTGGGACCAAGCTTCGCAGCGGCTCAAACGCTCGCTCCGATCAACATGCGGGCCATGTCGACCGCACTGTTCTTTCTGATCCTCAACCTGATCGCCCTCGGCGGCGGCCCCACCTACGTCGGACTCGTCAGCGACTTGCTCAACGAGCAACACGGCAACGTCCACTCCCTCCGCCTTGCAGTCTCCTCACTCGCCGTGCCCTACATCATCTCGATCATTGCCTTCTTCTGGGCCGCCAAAACCCTCCCGACCGACTGGGCCAACGCTGAGGCTCGGAACGAGAAGAATGCCAGCACGTAGCGATTGATCTCACGGGCGAGTTTGATCAACGATGCGAGTGCTCGCTCCGAATTCGATGGTGAGCGCGTCCTCTCCGACGTCCTTGTTGACGAGCACTTCGCCGATGACTCGCCGAGAGATGAGTTGAGTCCATTCCCGTGCATCGGCTCCGAGGATCGGACCTTCGGTGTTGAAAAACCGGGTGCTGGAGTCGCGAAGGAACCAGACGCCCGGCATGATCTCCTGATAGTCGATCTCAATCTCAGAAATCAGATTTCCGTTCGCCAGAGAGTTCTGCCGCTTGGTGGGCAAGTGGTTCATTGCCGGATCAAAAGTCCATTGCTCGACCAAGTCGTGTTGCCTCGCGAACGTGACCGTGATGAGGGGTGAACCGGTGGGCGATTCGAGTTCCCGCGCGACGACCACTTTCATCTGCTGCAGATGATTGAGCAATCCGACCTTCATATCCTGCGACCCGAAGTCCCGTGGATCGTGAGGCATCATCCCGCCGAGATGGTGGGTGAACTTAATCTGAGCAAAGTCAGACTGGTAATAAAAGAACGTCCAGACGTCACCGACGCGATTCGCCTCTTGCACCAAGCTCCAGTTGTCACCGACTCGATCGTACAACGTGCTTCGCCAGTCATCGTTCACTAACACCACATCCGACCGCTGAATCGACACGGGCGTCACAGTCACCTCAGCACGACCGCCGCCTGCGAGTTTGGCCTGTTTGACCTCCCGCTTCTCGACCGCAGGCGTGATGCTCAGCTGTTCGATACTCGCCTGTAGTGTCTCGATCGGGGCATAGTTCCGCTCGATGCTCTCGACGATCATCGCCAGCGTCTCAGCCCCGTTTGTGCCGTCTGAATCCTTCTGCTCGCTGACATCAGCAGCCTGTAAGACTTCTCCGCCGTTTACCAGCGCAGTCAAGAGCATTAAAGCAAGCAGACTCTTGACTGTGGCAGATGCGTCCATGAACAACTCCGGATGGATGCGTCGGGTCAGAGGTCACGCCGGAAAAATTTCACGCACCGCACAGCGGAAGCCGGGCAGGACGTCGCCGCCGTCCAACTCATCGTCCAGCGACAACTCACGGTAAGCGGCATGGTCGGGTGTGTAGACCTTGACCGTGCGATTCTCCGGATTGATCACCCAGATCAAACGAATGCCGGCATCCTGATAGAGATGCACCTTGGCATCGACTTCGTGATAAAGATCGTTCGGCGAGACGACCTCAATCGCCAGATCAGGAGCAATGTCCACATGCCCCTTCGGAATCTCCTCACCCGGCAACCGCCCCTTTGCAATAAACGACCCATCCGGCTTACGGACCATATTCGGAGTATCAGGGAAACAGCGATAACCCGTTTCCGGCCCGAAGACATCACCTGAATCGTTCGCGTCGGTGTAACTCCCTAACAGACGATTGATCTTCATCGAAATCCAGTCGGACTCAGCTCCCATTTCCTTCCCCTGTAGCTGACCATCAACGAGCTCAAACCGCTCCCCACCCGGCATGGTAAGCAGGTCCTCAGGCGTGTAAATGGTTTCCTCTGCAATGCTCATGACAGTCCAACTGCTCCAAAACTCAGATACGGCCTCGCCGCGGATTCTACCACATCTGTCGGTTTCAAGTCACGATGCTATATGATCAGCTGCAACGCGAAGTGCACAGGCATGTGGACGGAGCCCTCAAATCGCGGTAGGTCCGGCGTGGGACACACGAAATAACCACTCAAGTCGAGGCCGCTTCGGACAGCGAGACAGTTCATGCAACCTGTTTCACTTGTGGACTTGCCACGAATCATCCGTGAGAGCAACACCGGGCGTGATCTGAAGAATGTTCTTTCGATCGAACGGGTCGCGAGGGTCGTCGAAAAGCATTGGACGCTCGTCGCCATCGTAGACGAGTCGTGGCATCTCCTGTCCAGTCAGTATGCGTTCAAGAGCTTCGCCGAACGTCCAACCAGCTAGAAACACCCCTGTTCCAACAAATCCAGCCAAGATCACAAATCCACGATCTGAAAGAAGCAATGCCGCTTGACTCATTTCTTCGCCGATAGGTACGAGATTCACTCCGAGAAGTTCACTTAGAAAACGGACATCATCTCGATTCGCGTTTCGTGGATCAAATATGACAGTTGAAGGCACGTAGGGACCGACCTTCTCGAGTGGTTGCACTCGAAGCCCCCACAACTCGTCGAGAATGCGTGAGGCTTGGTCAAACTCATCAGAACGTTGTTGCCTTTCCGAGTCACTCTGGCGTCTATCGAACTTCCGCCGCGCAGACAACCACCAGGGCAACGCCAGTTCAATCCGGGATTTTCCACGTCGTCTGCATCCCGACTTCCATCCTGCTGACCGCAATGCTTCCGAAACCTGCTCGGTCAGGCCAGCAAATGGCGAATTGTCATACGATCCATTCATCGCAAAAAAAGAGCGACCCTATAATGTTGGCTCATCCTTCGTACATCGGCCAATTTCCCGCACGGCTTGTCTGAGGCGTTGGGAGTTTTCGACGATGGCGAGGCGGAGGTAGCCTTCGCCGTCTTCGCCGAAGCCGCGGCCGGGGGAGACGGCGACGCCGCCTTCGTCGAGGAGTTTCATGGCGAAGTCGATCGAGCCCATCTGGGACCACGGCTCGGGGATCTTGGCCCAGACGAACATGCCGGCTTTGGGGCGGTCGATGTCCCAGCCGAGGCGTTCGAGTCCTTCGCACAGGGCATCGCGGCGGCCCTGATACTCCTTGGCGATCGCTTCGACGGCCGCGTCGCAGTGACGCATGGCGACGATGGCGGCAATCTGCGTGGCCTGGAAGATGCCGTAGTCGTAGTAGCCTTTGATGGTGGCCAGAGCCCGGACCATCTCGGCGTTGCCGCAGCAGTAGCCGATCCGCCAGCCGGCCATGCTGTAACTTTTGCTCATCGACGTGAGTTCCACGCCGACGTCCTTCGCACCAGGAACAGCGAGGAAACTGGGAGCCTTGTAGCCGTCGTAGCAGATGTCGGCGTAGGCGAAGTCGCTGATGACGAGGAAGCCGTACTTCTTGGCGAGGTTGACCAGTTCGACAAAAAAGTCCTGCTCGACGACTGCAGCTGACGGGTTGTGAGGGTAATTGGCGACAACGACTTTCGGCGCAGGGTAGAGATGCTCGCAGGTGTAGGCAATGTTGGAGAGGAACGTGTCGGGGTCGCGGCAGTCGAGGGCAATCACGTTCCCCGCAGCGAGCATGACGGCGTACGAGTGGATCGGAAACGTCGGCGAAGGAACGATCGCTGTGTCACCCGGCCCCATCAATGCAAGGCACATGTGACTGAACCCCTCCTTCGACCCAATGCAGGCGATAACCTCGCTGTCCGGGTTGAGGGTGACGCCGTAGATACGGCTGTAACGCTTGGCGACCTCCTTGCGGAGATTTTCGATGCCGTTCGAGACGGAGTAGCGATGGTTCCGCGGGTCCTGCAAGGCCTCCTGCATCTTCTCCTTGATCAGCGGATCAGGGGCATCTGTCGGGTTGCCCATGCCGAGATCGATGACGTCCACGCCGGCGACCCGCTTTTCGTACTTGAGCTTGTTGATCTTGCCGAACAGATACGGCGGCAAACGTTTGACACGATCAGCAACCGGGATCGAGAAGGCCTGATCGTTAATGGGAGTTTCAGATTCGCTACGCATGGACGTGCTGCTTGTGAAGGGGTGGATGTCAGAGTTGAAATGATATCACATGCCGCCAATTTGGCGATGAGGATCGTGATGAGCGTGCGTTGCCGGGATGTTGTGATTGAGGTTCGGATCCGAATCGAACGGAAGATGTCTCGCAGAGACGCTAAGATGATTGCTGCCAGTTCAGAATCTAAAAATCTCAGATCTCATCCAGTAATCTCAGCGATTTCAGTATTGTTGGAATTGTCTCTGTGAGCTCTGCGCCTCTGCGAGCCAAACTGATTCTTTATGAGAAAACGGTCGATCGTCGAGTCATCACAAGATAGTCCAGTTCCCATCTCGATCAGAACATGTTACGACTCATAGTCCCAGTCTCTCAACATGGTCGAGAAAGGAGATTTGATGCGAGCTCATTTCGTGTTGTCTCTCGTGATTGTTGCAGGCAGTTTATCGAGCCGTGCCGAAACGTCTGATGCTTACCTGCTGGGCAATTGGCAGCTCGGTGGCGACGTCACGCAGGAAGAGCTTGATGCCTTCTCGACGGACATTGACTATCGACCCTCGGGAACCGATGGCGGTCCCACAGCAGCTGAAGTCGCGACGTTCAATGGGCGGACGTCGCAGATCGAAATCCCGGCCTCTCAGGCTCCCAGGCTCGGCACCGGTAACTTCACGATCTCCGTGTGGGCATCTGTGGAAGGAACGTCGACCGACCTTCCGGGAGAGATCATCAGCCAGTATGACCCCATTACGCGGAAGGGGTTTCGGCTGGGGATCGACAGCCGACCGGGGGTGACATCGAGTCAGGCGAACTGGCGGAACGTGCACTTCGGCATCGACAACGGCAGCGAGCCGGGCGAATGGACCGATCACGGGCGACTGGGACATGCGGTGTTGATCTTCGGCATGACGGTGTTCGACGGACAGCTCTTCGCAGGAACGTGCGAAGCCGGTCTGGATGAGGCTGGCCGCGTGTTTCGTTTCGACGGCAAGGCATGGACCGACTGCGGAGCCCCGGACCGTTGTAACTCGGTCTCGTCACTCGCCGTGCATGACGGGCACCTCTACGTCGGCGTCAGCAAGTATCGTCTGCGGGGATCGTCACTCGCAGAGTCGGACAATCCCAACCTCGGCGGCACTGTTTACCGTTACGATGGCGACAATCAATGGACCAACTGCGGCAAGCTCCCCGATGTCGAGGCAATCAACGGAATGGTCGTGTTCGACGGCAAGCTCTACGCGAGTTCCATGTATGCGCCGGCCAGCTTCTTCCGTTACGAAGGGGGCGCCAAATGGACATCGTGCGGGGTGCCGGATGACAAGCGGGTCGAATCCCTCACGGTGCACAACGGACACATCTACGCCACCGGCTATGACCAGGGAGCAGTCTATCGCTACGATGGCGAGAACTGGGAGCAAATGGGCATCATCGAAGGAGCGACTCAAACCTACGGTTTCGCCACCTACCGCGACGACCTGTATGTCAGCGAATGGCCGAATGCAAAGGTCTACAGACACTTCGGTGGGACCAACTGGCAGGACGTCGGTCAACTGGGCGAAGAGAAGGAAACGATGCCACTCGTGGTCTACAACGGCAAGATGTATGGCGGCACGCTGCCGTTGGCGGAGGTGTACCGCTTCGACGAGGGACACGATCTGGTTGCGTCAACCAGTTGGACGCAGGTCGCCCGTCTCGATCACACTCCCGACGTCCGCTATCGACGCGTCTGGACGATGTCCGTGTTTCAGGGAAGACTCTTCGCGGGGGTGCTTCCATCCGGCCACGTCCACTCCATCGAAATCGGCCGCAACGTAACTCACGACCGCACGCTCACGCCCGGCTGGCATCACATTGCAGCGGTGCGGGATAGCGATCACCTCAATCTCTACGTTGACGGCGAACACGTCTCGACATCGACATCCTTCGGCGGAAAAGAGTATGACCTCACGAGTGATCAACCACTCCGCATCGGCTACGGCACGACGGATCATTTCCGTGGCCAAGTCAGCGATCTGCGCATCGAACAACGTGCACTGACGCCTGAGGAGATTTCCATGCTGGCGAAATCAGGGTGATGGATCATCCTTGCGATGCTCAACTTCGCCGACGTCTTGTTCGCCGGGAGGCAAATCGTCCACAGGTGCTGCGTCTGTCTCGTGACCGACATCGCTGTTGCGATCCACTGCCTCATCTGCCTGCTCGTACAGCTGTGCGAGTTCGACCAGCAGAATCTCCAGCGACGCGTAGTAGGACTCTTCGTCCATCTCTGACTTGCGGTCGCGGAGGCGGGCGATTTCGAGTTCCAGTTCATCTCGCCGCGAGCGTAGATCATCGGGGAACCGTCTTTCCTCGTCGCTGGGGACGAGATGCCATTGATGGGCGACATGCCCGTCGAGCGTCTCTCCCTCCGCAGCAGCTTTGACGGGGCGGATCCCCTCGAAGAAACCGGAATCAACGCCGCGCGCGTCTCCCGTATCCTCAAGAAGGGCATGCTCGGTGGCAAGTTGCCCCTTGCTGTCGTAATAGGCCTCAGTTTGGCGGGAGGCAGTCAGGAAGGCTTCCAGCAGTGAGACCTGTCCATCCTTGTCGAGGTCAGAAGTCACGTCGCCAATCGCAGCGGCGAGGTACCCACCAAATCGAGTGAAGTTGACCTCACTCCCACTGCGTGTCGCGGTCACGATCACTCGCCCTGGGTGAGACATTCGATCAATGAACGGCGAACTCGATGAGCCTGTGTGAATGACCGCGATCGGTCGTTTGATCGGGTCCAGCCACTCGGCGAGCTCTCTGGCTGAGACATCCGGCCCCACGAGGTTGAACTTGCCTGTTCGACCATCAAATGTGCCATGACCGATCAGCACAATCCACAAAGGACGCTTGGAGCCGACAGCCGCGTTCGCGAATGCCTGTAGGAGTTCGTCACGTTGCCCTGTGTCAGTTGATCCGTCAACGACAGTCAGTTCCGCCTCTCCGGCTCTCGCAGCGACTTGCCATTGTGACGCCCACTGATCGAAGAGACGCTCATACTCTTCGGTGCCTGCCGCTCCCTGGACGATCACGACCATCGCGGGAGGCGTTCGCTCGGCTGGTTCAGAGGCCGCAACAACGTTGATTGTGAGCCAGGCGACCGCAAGTGCGGCTGTAGAGAGAAGACGACGTCGTCTCATGGCAGACCTCGCAGTCGTCGGACTCCCCACTCAGCGGCGAGGCAGACGAGCACCAGCGCGAACATCCATGATCGATGCCACAGCGGAGTCGTCAAGGTCTCTGTCACGATCGCGTGTCGGGTGGGCAGGGTCGTGACGAACGACTCCAAGTCGTCGGGGGCAACGACCTCGCCGCCGGTTGCCTCGGCCAAGTTCTGCATCCTCTTGCGATCGACGTCGATGTGGCGGAACTCATCGGCAGCCGGGTTACTCGTCCAACCGATCGTGGTCATGAGCGGCTTGGTCCCTTTCGGGTCGGTCAGTTCGACCGTCGCCCGATAGGCTCCCGGCAGACGGGGTGCGAATGCCGATTGAAACAGACCAGCTTCTTCCACAGAAGGCCGGGGCACCAATTCGATCTGCTCGCCGTCGGGTTGTGTGACGGTGACCCGTAAGTCGGCATTGTCCTCGGCCTCAAACTCCGCACTGCGGACACGGATCGACAGAGGGATACTCTGATTGTCTTGAGTATTCGCGTCGGCCCGTTCGATCTGGGCGCTCAATCGTTGCGGAAGATCAGAAACGAGCCAGCGGATGCTTTGCCGCCATGTTTGAGCGAGATCATCCTTCGCTCCCGCCTCGCGGCGGAGGCTCCATCGCCACAGGTCTCCCGCGAGCATCGCCAATGACCGACCGGCTCCGTATCGTTGCGCGACGACAGCAGGGAGTGCATCGCCGCGTGTGCTCTCGAAAGTCGCCATCACACGTGCCCCCGGCTTGACCGACTCGACGCGGGTGACGGTCGTGAACTCGGGCATCTCCGCCAGCCGCATTTGTTCGTCTGCTTCGTTGCGACGCAATCGCATCCAGGGTTGCAACCAGCCGTCTCGGCTCAGCGACAGGCGATAAGCGTCGTCGGGTGGCACCCGCACGCGGCGGTCGAGATACACGGGCAGGACATCAGCCACCGGAGTCTGTGCGTACTCACCGTGCTGAAACGTGTCGATGCCGCCCAGCATCATCAGTCCGCCTCCCCGCTCGGAGACGAACCGTTCGAGCAGCGATAATTGATCATGGGTGAAGAAGGCCGCTTCGACATCGTCCAGAATGAGCGCGTCATAGGCATAGAGTTGCTCTTTCGTTTTGGGGAACCCGTCCCGTACTTCGACCTCGTCTTTGGTCACCAGCCGGATCAGCACCGCCTCGTCATAGGACTCCGTCTCCTCGTCCCCCTCTTTGGCGAAGCCACGAAACAGCGGGTTGCTCGACTCATCGTCGCGACCACGGAAGTCGAACTTGGCTTCCTTTTTCGCAATCCGGATGAGGCTGACGAGTTCGACCTGTGGATCAGCCTTGAGGGCTCGGTTCAGGAAACGGTACTCCCAGTTGGGCCGTCCGCCGACGTACAGCACGCGATACGGTCGTCCTTCCCGGTTGACGGCGACGATGCGGGAGTTGTTGTCGAGAGTCGCCTCGGCCGTCGTCGGCTCAGACGATTCTGCATCCGTGGACTCATCCGCACGAGTCACTTGTACGGTGTAGAAGGTCAGCCCCGGTTTCGTTGGGAGTGTCTCGAATTGAACCGACAGTGGCTCCGAGTCCGCGATCGGTAGTCGTTGCTCCTCGACGACCGTGCCCGCCTCATCCACTAGCTCGACGATGACATCCTCGCCGACGATTCCGGTCGCTGTCACCTCGATCTGAATGGTGACGGGGGAGTCCTCGAACACGGTTTCGCTCACAGCGACTTTGGTCACCGACAGGTCAGGCGGCAGTTCGCTGACAGGGGGTAGCACAGGATAGATCGGCGGGAGCGACTCGACATCATACGTGTCCCGCATGACATCGGTCGAGTTGCCATCGGTGAACATCAGCACCCCCGCGAGAGGCTGTCCTTCGTAACGGTCTCCCAGAGTGGCGAGCACTGTCTCGATGGAGCTGGATGTGCCGTCGAACTGGATTCCGCTGAAGTCAGTCACGTTCGCGAGTCGCGAGTCGAACGTGTATCTCCTCACGTCAAAGTCCTGAGCCAGCCGAACTTGCCAGCGGGACTCCGCGTCGCTGAGCGCAGCGGTCAGCACTTTGCCCCGATGAATATCGGGAGACGAATTGATCGTCAGGCTGGCACTGTTGTCTGCGAGCAGCACGAACAGATTCTCTCCCGGTTTGGCCCTCGTGTGACTCCAGAGCGGGTCAATCAGACAGGCGGCGAGCAGAGCGAACGCGATGAGCTTGGGCAGGTAGGCCCACAGCCGTGTCCGCAAGCCATCTGAGATGTGTCGATAGGCGATTGTGAGCAGGACTGTCGCGGCGACCAACATCAGCGCACAGGGGGCCAGCCAGCTGCGATCCTCAACAACGAGAGATGCGATCACCGCCCACTCCCCAGTCGTTCGTAGTAGCGTTCCACCAGATCGGTGTAGCGGTCCGGGACCGGATCACAGTCAATTGGCACAACGTCGTCCGAAGGCGCGCGGCGTGCGATCTCTTCGGCCAGTTGCTGTTGAAGTTCGAGCATCGGGCCATAGATGCTGGTCTTCACGAGGTCCCAGTTGGGCAACTTGGAATCCCGCTTGAGATCGATCCGCATCTGTCTCGCCCGGTCGCGAATCTGTGCGATGTTTGAGCGAAGCTCGGGGTCATCAACCATCTCCTCGACATCCCGCATGCGGTCCGACCATTTGATGAAATCGGTGCCGGTCAAGGGATGATGCGGGCCGCCCGATGCTGGTCCTCCTCCCGGTTGACCGCCGGCAGCTTGCTCCAGAAAGCTCGACAACTCCCGTGGCGTTGATGAGCGTGAAGGCGTTTCGCTCGATAGTCCTTTTGATGAGGAACTGTTCGAGTCCGATGGCTCAGTAGCGGCTTGAGCTGAGCCGGATTGATTCTCCTCACTCGATTGATTCGACGACTGAGCCGATGATTGTTCAGTGTCAGTTGAAGACTGTGCCTCGCCTGACTCGCTCGAAGTATCCTCCTTCGGCGTCGCATCGGCCAGTTCGTCGCGGATCGACTCGGCCAGTTCTTCGAGTTCTCCCTGAGCACGCCGGAGGGCTCCGACCTCATTACCGAGCACACTCGATGCGGCCTTCTCAACGCCGGCCTGAAGTTTCTCGATTCCCATCCGCGCTTGCGCCTCCGCACGCACAGCTTCACGATCGAGGCCATGCCTGAGGAACTGAGCTGTCATCTCCAGTGCCTCGTCAGGTCGATCGACACGCGTTTTACGGATGGCATCGTACAGCGTCTTGGAGAGCAGCGGCTCGCTGAGTTCGGACTCCTCGACCACCTGTTTGATTTGCTCGAGCAATCGGGCCAACTCTTCCCGTTGTTCGTCGACTCGCTCCTGGAGGTCATCTGCGCCATCATCCTTGAGTTGCCGAGGTCCTTCCTGATCGCTCGGCTTCTCGCCTGCCAGGTCTTGGCGGAGTTGCTCCTGTTGGTCGGCCATTTGTTGAACATCGTCGCGCAGCTCGCGCATAGCATCTGCGAATTGGCCGGCGGTCTGCTCTCGAAGCTCTTCCTTCATCTCTTCGAGTTCTCGCTCGGCGCGTGTGCCTGAGGAGAGTGCGCGGGACAATTGTCCCTGTTCGAGTGCCTCGGAAGTGCGGCGCAGATTTTCGCGGACGTCCATCGCCTGCTGACGGGCCTCCGCCATCTGCTGACGATTCTGCTCCCTGTTCATGCGTTGTTCGAGTTCGTCCAGATCTCGCATCAACTCCTGCTGCTCTTCGCGGAGCCGTTTGAGCTGACGTTCGATCTCTTCCTTCTCCTCATCGGTCTCCGCCTCCCGCAGGGCGTTTTCGAGTTCCTGAATCTTATCGTTGATACCGCTCTGCCGCCGTGCGAGTTCACGCAGCCGGTTGAGGACCTGAAGCTGTTCACGATCTGCAGCGGGTTGCTCCTGACTTTCATTCTCGTAACGATTGCGGTCGTTCTTCAGTTCCAACTGTTGCAACTGCTCGTTGAGTTGTTGTCGACTGGATTGAGAGGACGACTGGCTGCCCGATTGCGAGCGTGACACGACATGCTCTCGTGCCTGCAACTTGAGCAGCGCGCGATATGCGTCGTATGCGGAGGTTCGAGCGCCTGGCAATAGCTCAGTGGAGTCCGTCTCGACGGCAGAGGAGAGCGATTCGGCTGCAGAGGTCATGTGCTCGATCGCCTCGCCTGCGTGCTGTTGCGAGAGCGCGTCTTCAAGTGTGGCCATCAGTTCGCGAGCAATCCCGAGCGCCTGACGCTGCGAGTCATCAATCATCTGCACATCATCTGCAAACTCAGCCGTGGTTTTTTCGCCCCGTTCGCGACGGATGACGGTCCAAATAGCATTGACGATATCTCGCTGAAGTTCGAGCAGCTTGTCAGCTGGCGTATTGCCGGGAGGAGGGCCTCCCTGACTCGGAGGCGACTGCCCTTCGCGATACTCCTCGTCGAAGTGTCGAATCTCTGCGAAGTACAAGTCGCTGAACGTGCGTCGGGTGTGGCCGTCCGGGCCGATGTCGTCGGCGTAGAAGTAGTACGACACCAGATCGTTCGGCTGTGCCTCAACTTCCTCCATCGCCATCTGATGGGCGAGCGACACGATGGCGTTCGCATCCGCGTGGTCTCCCAGCTTCAACGGCTTCTCTTCCTGTCCGGGGAGTTGATAGATCAGACCGACTTCCTGCAAACCGAAATCATCATGCGCGTCCGCCTCGATCGACATCTCCTCCAGCGGAGACACTTTGACGTCCCGTCCGGGAAACGTGATGGCCAGCTCGGGCGGTTGGTTTGGGATGACGTCAATCACAAATTCGGGGGAATCCTTGTTCTCACGTCCTACCTCATCAACGAGATCGAGCATAAATGTCTGCTTCTCTTGTGGAGAGAGTGTCACCGTCCAGATGACGCAGTCGGAGGCATCATTGAGTGGCGTGAGTTCGAACTCTCGTTGCCCCTCCCCGGTCAAAGCCGCGTAAGCGACCGGCTTGTTGAAAAGGAATTGCAAGGTCACCTGCGAGCCTTCGATGACGCTCAAACGTCGGACATCCTCGATTGTCACATCGTCCAGACCGGTGTACTCCGGATGAACGACGGTCGCGTCTGCCTGGAGCAGCTGCGGATATTCGAAGACCGTCACTTGGTACGCATCCGAATCGATCCCGTCGAATGTGATGTGGTATGAGAGGTCGGTTTCGATCGCCGCGAGACGACAGCCGAATAACGGGTCGTCAAGACTCCGGGACAGTGCTTGAGTGAGAGTCTTTCCGGAGGCGTCGGTCGCCTGCAGGATGACTTCATCCGGGGTGCGTCCGTCGAAACGGGCCATCACCACCAGATCGCTGCCTCGCTCGATCTCGACATCGCCTGGGTCGATGCTCAAGCCGTACTCATCGCCGGGGTCTGCTGTATTGTTGGAATCCGCGACTGGCTTCGCGAGTTTCGAACGCGCGTGCCCCGTTTGAACAGCACCGGCGAACATGATGGCGAACATCAACAGACACGCGACATGTTGGAGACGGGCCCGATTCAGTCTGGACGACGGCACCACCGCGAGCCAATCGTGACGATGACTGTGCAGAAGCGTCTCTGTGATGACCTCGTGTTGCAGAAAACTGAACCCACCGGGCCCCTCTTCCGGTCGCTGATCGATGGCGGTGACGAGTCGCGAGTCCAGATCTGGCCAGCGATGTTCAATGGCGATCGCCGCTTCATGCAGGGATCGCTGACGACGGCGTGACGTTCGCCAACCGATGAACAGTAGCACGACCGCGATCGAGAGAATGACCGGGGTGGGAATGAGTGATGTTTCCCCCCAGTGGTTCACGGCGGCGAGCGACAACCCGAGTGTGGCCCCGATGAGCCATATCGCCGAGCGCGTGTTGAGCGACTGCAACCGCTCCATGCGGTCTGCAACTTCGCTGACTCGGCGTGCCAGCCGATATTCCGCCATGCACTCGCCTCCCTTTACTCATACTCCAGAACGAGCGGCGCTTTGCTCGGTTCGGCCCGCAGTGAGGGTGCCAACCCGGTCGGGCCATTGTACCACGCGACGATGGCGTGGACATCCCCCTCGTTCCTCACCCGTTCGTTGGAGGAGCATCCATTCGTTGGTGGATGAGTCTCCATTTCAAGATCGATTAACGACCAAGGGTACACTCGACGTCACAGCCAGTTCACTGGAGATCACCTGTTGCGATGCCCGTCAGCCTCGACCATTTCTCCCGGAAGCTGGCCCTCGTGAGTATCTCGGGATTCACCACACCCAGCGGGATTCGCCCGTTCGAGAGATCCAGCATGCTTTGACAGGCGGTGTGACCGATGTCCCGGAACAGCTCGTTCGTCCAGGCGATTGAGTGCGGAGCCAGAATGACGTTCTCCAGGTCGCCGAATCGATGCGACTCCGGCACGGGCTCGGTCTCGAAACAGTCCAGTGCTGCACCGGCAATGCGGTTGCTCGTGAGGGCATCGAAGAGTGCGTCCTCATCGACGATGCCGCCGCGTGCGGTGTTGATGAGATACGCATCCGGTTTCATCAGTCGGAGTTCCTTCTCTCCGATGAGACCTCGTGTCGCGTCTGTGAGCGGGCAGTGAATGGACACGAAATCTGAGGTCGCGAGCAGTTCCTCCAGTGTGACCGAGCGGACGCCCGACCCCACAAACGCCTCGGCGGGTGCGAACGGGTCACACGCGACGGGCGGCTGCATGCCGAATCCCGTGAGCAGTGCGACAAGCTGTCGTCCGATGCCGCCCAGACCGATGACGCCCAATGTTCGGTCTCGCAGTTCGCACCCCATGTAAGCAGTGCGATCGTTCCAGCGACCCGTCCGCACCAGTCGGTCCTTTTCGAGCATGCGATGTGTCAACGCGAGCATCCAGCCGATGGTCGCCTCCGCAACAGGCCGATCGACGGCCCCTGCCGTGATCATGACCAGGACGTCATGCTTCGAGCACGCATCGACATCGACAGCATCGTATCCGACACCGAAACGCCCAAACGCCAGGAGGTCATCACAACCGCTCAACGAGTCAGCCGTCACCGCCGGGGTCAACACGATCACGCCATGACTATCCGCCACCTGCTCGGCAGCGATGACAGGTCGGTGCTCTGCAAACTGTGACAGTTTGATGTGCTGCTGTCCGTCAAACAGCCTCGTGCCAAGATCGGCGAACTTCGCGTTCCCCTTATCGTCAAAGAAGTCCGCCGTGAGGGCAACTCGAAACTCGGACCGCTCTGAGAGTGTCATCTCGGTTCCTCAGTTGATGCAGGACTGTCCGCCGGATCGAGGCTCGTCGTCAGCTTGCGGTCACATCCGACGGCTTGGAGCGACTGACGGAGTGATCGCAGCAGCATCCCGGTGTCTGCACCCAGACCCAGCATTTGAAACTCCTGATCTCGTCGGCGGACGAGATCGTCCAGACTGGTTGTCATCACCCCGCAGTGTTTGCCGGCTGTCCGCATGATGTCCTTCAACTGAAGAATCTGCTCCGCGACACCCGGGCCTTCCCATTGTCCACGGAAACCGGCGGTCGACGAGAAGTCGGCGGGACCAAAGAAAAACACCTCGACTCCCTCGACCTCGCACATGGCGGGAACATCCGCGACCGCAGCGACCGATTCGATCAAGGGCACGACCAGCACATGCTCGTTCGCTTCCGCCGTGTGCTCAGCGAAGCACTGGCCCCAGGCGGTGGCGCGTTCGCCGCCAATTCCACGTCGTCCCTCCGGCGGGTAGCGACAGTCGCGAACTGCCTCCTCGAGTTGGTCCCGTGTTTCGACCCAGGGGATCACGATGCCGTCTGCACCAATGTCGAGTGCCCGCTTGGTCAACGATGTGCTTCGCTCAGCGAGTCGTACGAGGATAACCGTGTCGCTCCTTAGCCCGGCGCGGATGTGTTCATTGATCTCCTTCCAGTCGAGGTGACCATGCTCAGCATCAATGACAACCCAGTCCAAACCTAGCCCGACCGCGAGTTCCGTGATCGTGGCAGATTCGAGTGTCACCCAAAGGCCATACACGGACTCGTCGTTGGTGAGCTTGCGGCGAAACTTCTGGAGTGCCCGAGTCTTCATGGAGGTCGTTTCATCCTTCGAAAATCGCCATCGGTTGCTAATCAATCCGAATGCGAAGTTGAGTCACCTTCCAGGGGAGTGACCGGATCGATCAACAACCAGCAAAAAGCACCGAGAGCGTACAGGGCGGCTGAGACCCAGAACGTCAGCGTCCAGTTCTCACCACTCCTCGCCAGAATCTGTGCAACGAAGATGGGGCCAAATGCTCCACCGAGATTCCCCATCATGTTCATGCTTCCCGCCAATGAGCCAGCGTACCTGCCGCCAACATCCATGCAGGCTCCCCAGGCACCGGGCATCGCCAGATCGTTCGAGAAACTCGCCAGTCCCAAGGCCACCATCGCCAAAGTCGGGCTCTGAATCTCCGGTGAGATAACCAGCATGACCGAGGCCCCCGCCATCCCGACGAACCCCACGATTCGCCGGGCGGCGCGCGTGACGCCGATCCGCTGCTCCAGCATTCCAAGGAACAGACTCGCCACAAAGCAACTAATGCCTCCGAAAAACAACGGCACCCCCGCGAGCAGTGCACTGTTTTCAATCGATAAGTGTCGTTCCTCCTGTAGATACGTCGGCAACCACGTCACATAGAAGTACCAGCCGTACGACATGCAGAAGTACTGAAGCCACAACAACAAGACGCTGGGATTGGTCACCAGCTTTCCCCAGGGAACATCACCGTGACCCGATGAGTTGTGTTCCGCGCCCTCAAGCCTTGCGAGTTCCGCCTCGTTGACGGAGGAATGGTCGGCCGGGTTGTCACGAAACCACATCCAGAAGACGGCTGTCCAAAGGATGCCGAGGGCGCCGAACAGCACGAACGCCATCTGCCATGACACCTGCGACATCACACCGACAACGAGCAGCGGCGTAAATGCTCCGCCCCAACGCGCACTGAGCCACATGATGCCCTGGGCCAGGACACGTTCTTTGGCCGGAACCCAGATCGTGAAGATTTTGGTCAGGTTGGGAAAGCACGTCGCCTGACCCACACCAAACAGAAAGCGAAAGACGACGAGCGACGCCAATCCCCAGGCCCAGCCGGTTGCCATCGTGAAGAATGACCACATCAGCACGGCTCCCGCCAGCACGCGGCGCGGGCCGAGTTGGTCGCTCAGCCATCCGCCAGGAACCTCGAACAAGCCATAAGCGAGAATGAACGCCGAGAACACGAGGCTCATCTGCTCTTTGGTGAGCCCAAGGTCGGACTGAATCTCGGGGGCCGCCTGCGAGATGCACACGCGGTGAATGTACGTCACGATCGCCAAACTGATGGCGAATAGAATGACCGTGTACTTGGCGCGGGACGGTCTTTGTCCGGTGGAGTCGTCAGACATGCGGATCGCCGCCTGTTTACGATCGAGGGGGCAGATGATAGCCGGTGCAATTCAGCCGGATGCGATAAAGGCTGTTCCCCGCAGTGATGTAGAGCAGATTGCTGTCATCACCCCGGCCAAAGCCGACATTCGTTGGAATCTCCGTCTTGAGATAGCCCAGTTCCTTCCCGTCCGGGTTGTAGATCACGATGCCTGGCCGGTTCTCAGCACGCACCGCGACATACAGATTCCCGTCACTGTCGACGACGAGCCCGTCAGGACCGTCGAACGGTGAGTAGTCGACAAGCACGCGGTCGAACGTCGCAGAGCCGTCCGCATGCAGATCGTAGGCGAGCAACGCCATCAGTCCTTTGCGATGGGGCGGCAACCCCTTGTCAGGTCGATCGGAGTCCGTCGAGGCGAGTTGTTCGATCCCGGTGACGCCGTTTTCATTGCTGACGACGTACAGCTTCTTCTGATCGGGCGAAACGCACACGCCGTTTGCCTTGCCGGCATCGGTGATGATCCGGGTAATGCTGCCGTCCGGATCGACGCGATACACCCCGACGACCGGCTGCTCGATCGCTTCGTGCCCCATGTAACGCGGATCGCTGAAATAGATGCGGCCTTTCTCATCAATCGTGATGTCGTTGGGCGAGTTGAACTTCTTGCCCTCATACAAACCGGCGATGATGTCGCTCATGCCGGTCTGCATATCGGTGCGAATCACCGCCCGTCCACCGAAATCCGCGCCCAACGCAACGATCATATTACCCGCCGCATCGAACTTGATTCCATTCGACATCCCGCTCGGCGAACGAAAAATGGTCGTTCGATTCGTCGTCGGGTCGAACCTCCAGATGTGACCCGCGTGAATGGAGCCGTCGTCCTTTTTGGAGACATGTGAAAAGGTGATGTCGCTGAAGTACACCATCCCGTCCGGCGCCACTGCGACCCCCTCAGTGAGCGTAATCCCCTCGAACAACTTCTCCAGCTTGGCACCCGCTGGAATGATTGGCTCCGCTGCCGAAACACCGTCGTTCGACGCGAGCGCGACCCAGACCACCATTGACCAAATCAGGAACTGAACGCGAAGACAAGGATTCATGATGCGAACTCGCTGGTGAGGACACGGACCGGAAGGCGGCGACGTTTCGCTCCTTCACGGTCGCAGCAGGGACGACAATTCACAACATCAAGGGAGACAGACCACTATGTCGCCGATGAATGCGAGAATCAAGTCGGACGAACGGGCGTCGTCGAATGTGCTCGCATCGTCAACTGCGAGAGTGCTTGCGCTCTCGATCAACAGTACGTTCGCACCTCCGACGCAATCGCACGACGTGTGAGTCACGTCATGACGTCGAATCCACCAGATGCGGCATCACCAGCTTTGACCACAACCGGTAACCTTCTTCGCTGAGATGCAGACCATCTTCGATGAAAAGTTCTTGTCGGGGTTCGCCGTCGTCGCCGATCATCGGCGTGTCAATGTCGACAAATTCGAGCCGGTCGTTCTCATCGCAAGTCGCGCAAATGAGCGCATTGGCAGCACGCATTCGATCGACCAGCTTCCAGCGTTTAATGCTGGGTTTGATCGCGATGTAGACAATCTTCGTCTCCGGCAGATTTTCATGGACGATTCCCACAAAACGTTCAAAGTCGTGATGCACTTCTTCCGGAGTTTTCCCTCCGGCAATGTCGTTATCACCTGCATACATCACGATCGTTCGCGGCTCGTACGGCAGGACGATCCGATCCGCGAAGTGGACTGAGTCCGCGACCTCAGAGCCGCCGAAACCCCGATTGAGCGGCTGCAACTCCGGGAAATGCTGGCCGAGCTTCCAGAATCGGATGCTGGAGCTGCCGACGAACAGAATGCCCCCCTTCGTTGGCGGAGTTTCGCGGTCCTGCTGCTCGAACTTCCGGATGTCGGCTTCCCAGCGTTCAGGACCCTTGGGCTTCTCGTTGCCGGGAAGCGATCGGACGACAATCGCAATCCCAAGGACAGCGAAGATGGTCAAACTCAACGAGCGACGGGAATTCATGACGGTTTTACGAGTTGGAGGAATCAGGGTAAGCGTCGAATTGCAGTTTACCGTCCAACGCCTGCCACTCCAATGACGTACATCCGCATGGACCGAAGGTCATTCGCCGGTTAATGTGGATTCGTTGCGTGGAAGTACACTCCTCGGGCAGACCGTCAACTGATGCTTATTTGCTTCCGTTTGCTCTGTATTACGTTGGTTTTGTCGCTCACGGTACGGCCTCTTCAAGCGGCCGGAGGAGCCGAGGACAGCTACGATATCCTGTTTTTCGCCTCCGACGGTCCCGCCTTCCTGCGAGTGACCCTGGCATCATCGGGCGTCGGCATCCAGAGCGTTAGGCAACGATACGCAACCGTGCTGTTGGAGTCGCTGGACCAGGACGATGACGGACAATTGAACGAGGCTGAGGCGAGAGAGATCCCGGCCGGCGGTCGGTTTGCGGCCGAGGCGGAGACGCTCGATGATCGCTGGGCCGAACTCGACACATCACCAACCGACGGGATCGTTTCGCCGGACGAGTTGCTGGCCTTTCTGGACCCGTTGCTGGGCGAACGCTTCGCCAGTCGACCTCGACCGCCGCTGCTCGTGCAGTCGGTCCAACTTCATCCCCGGCTGGATCGAAACGGCGACCGGCAGATCTCACGCGATGAGATCGAAGCGGGCATCGAAACCCTGCGGCAGTTCGACTTCGATGATGACGAAACTTTCAGCCCGGCCGAACTGCAACCCTTCCCTCAGTCGATGATCGACGCACAACTGACTTCGACGTCGGGGAAGGATGGCCGCGTGTTCGTCCTCTTGGACAAGAACGAGCCGCTCGCTCCGCTGGTGCAACGGCTGATCGACACTTATGGCGATGCGGGTGCCACTGGTGTCACCGCCGAACAGATGGCCATGCCGGCCGAAGCATTCGCACACGTGGACGGCGACGGAGATGGACACCTGAATGCTGAGGAACTAACGACCTTGCTTCATTCGCCTGCTCCGGACGCGTTGATCCTTGTCGACCTTCGACGACGGCGGGTGACGTTCAAGCCGGGACGTCGAGGCACGGACCGCGTCGAAGAAGTGCCGGACGACTCACGAGGTCAACTCACACTCCGCGTCGGTGATGAGACGCTGGAGTTCTCTGCCCGCGACAACCGATATCAGGCGAGTGATCAAGTCAGTTTTCTGAAGATCGAATTCCGCAGGCAGGACGGCGACAAGAACGGATACCTCGGCCCGGAGGAGTTTGGCATGCTCACTGTCGGCGGCGCCTCATTCGAGGATGTTGACCTCAACAGTGACGGGCAGGTGTACCTTGACGAACTCGACCGCTTCATGCGACTCGATGCGTATCTCGCTCAATGTTATGCCGAGATGACGATCGACGAGGTCGAGAAGCCGTTGTTTCAGATTCTCGACGAAAATCTCGACCGACGCCTGACACAGAAGGAGTTCGATGCAGGTCTCACCCGCATGCAGCCGTACGATCGGGACGGCGACGGATTTCTCGATGCGAGCGAGTTGCAGGCACTCCGCAAGTACCGCATCGCCTTCTCGTTTGGCGTGCCGCCAGCGGTCCGTATCGAACGACAGAACCAGATGGACGCCGACCGCCGCCTGCCGGTGATGCAACGCTCCGGGTCCGGTCCCGAATGGTTCGGGCGCATGGACCGCAACCAGGACGGCGACGTCACGTGGCGAGAGTTCCTCGGGCCTCGTGAGGCGTTCGACCAGTTGGACATAGATGCAAGCGGATGGATTGACGCAGTTGAAGCAGAGTCCGGAGGTTCATAGGAACGAGGAGTTGGGTGGTCAGCAATCGTTGTCAATCAGTTGCGCGAAATCGCATGATTCATACCATACACCGAATTCTCTGGGCCTTGATTACAATTCTGATTGCCTACGCAATGTTAGATATTCCTCCACGGATTGGTATCATTCGATCGTTCGTCCATACGTTTGGAGATTACGGGGCATTTGCCGTCGTCTTTTTTCCAGCAACGTATTACGAGATATTACTCCGAGTCTCAAAGAGACCCGCCAATTGGATCTGGAGTCTCTTGAGTACGCTGTTTCGGGGAACCATCATCTACTTTGGCTCAATGACAATTATGTTTGGGGTGCTCGTCCGTGGCGGCCGATTGCTTTCTCCTGAGCTGTGGATGTATGGAGTCCATGCTTTTGCATTAAGCATCCTGTTTGCAAGTGGCGTGCTTGTCGTGTGGGACTTGTTCATCGTAGATGCTTTGATCAGAGTTGACAGAGCAAAACAATTAACACACTCCCGTATCAATCGGTGGAAGACCAAATGACCAGTGACACGTACCAACGTCATTTCTTGATGGAGAGCGCACAATGACCGAATTCCCCAAGTCAGACAGTCTGCTGAGGAGTGTGCTTGGCCGGTTGCATGCGGCTCGTGTTGGGCGGGTGAGTTACCGGGTTTGCCTGGGTCTGGTGGGCGTTGCTGCTGTGATTCTGCTGGTCAGTCGATTGACGGGACTGATTCCGGACTGGTTCTCGCTGCCGGCGATCTTGATGTTGCCGTTGATAGCCGTGCTGGCGACGGCGGTTGTGCTGCGGCGACCGAGTCTGTCGGACGCGGCTCGGCAGGTCGATGCGAGTGCGGGGACTGATGACCTGTTTCTGACACTCACGCTCATCGATGAATCGCCGGGTGAGTACAAGCCGTTGGTCGGTCGGGATGCAGAGTCAAAGGCGCCGACTGTCGAGCCGACGTCGGTCGTCCCGTGGGGATTTGGTCGCCGCGTCGGGCATGTCGTTGTCGCGTTGGGTCTGTTGATGCTCGGGAGCCTGTTCCTGCCAACGCTCGATCCGTTCGGCAAAGTCGCAGCCGCTCAACAGGCCGAACAGTTGCGAGAGGAACTGGTGAAGGATCGCAAGGCAACCGAAGTCCGCAAGTCACAACTCTCCAAAGCGGACCTCGATGCGGAGACGTCGGAAGAGATCGAAAAGGCACTGGAGGACCTCAAGACGTCGCTGCGTGAGATGCAGCCGCAGCAACGTCAGGAGAATGCTCGTGTGATCGCCGGTCATCAGAAACAAATGGGCGAGCAGTGGAGGCAGCGGGCCGAACAACTCAAGGACCTGTTGTCGCAAAAACCGATGAAGCAACGTTTCGGCGACAAGTCCGAATCAAAACCGCGTCAATGGGCGAAGAACCTCCGCGAAGGAGCAACGGAAGAATTCGAAGAAGAGTTGGACGACATCCAAAAGGAGATGCGCGAGCTCGCCGACATGCAGGATCCGGTCGAACGGACCGAGGCGATGCGACGACTCAAAAAGAAGCTGGAAGATTTACAGGAATTCGCCAAGGAAGACGTCAACTCAAAACCGTTGGCCGCCGCTCTTGAGCGTGCCATGAAGGAGTTGGAGGCCTCCAAGGGTGAGCGAATGTCTGAGGAGCAAATGGAAGCCCTGTCGGAATCGATGAAGCTCGCCGAGCTGGAACTCAAGCAGATCGCCCAGTCGGCTCGTGATCTGGCGGAGCTTGAGAAGGCCCTCGAAGTCATGCAGATGGCCAAGCGACTCAACGATGATGAGAAGTTGGACGGCGACGAGATGGCGGAACGCCAGGAGGGAGAATCGATGGAGGAACTCATGGAAATGTATGCCGAGATGCTGGCCGAGTTGGGGTACGACGCGGAAATGCTCGCTCAGAATGGTTTAAGTCGAGATGGCGACAATGTCGAGGAGCGAGACTTCGCGGCCATGGACCACGATGACTCGGTCGAAACCGACTTCAAGGACGAGACATCCAAGTCAGCAATCAAAAAAGGCAAGATTCTGCTGTCACTCAAAACAAAAGGTGTGACCGAGGGGGACGAAGACGAGATTGAGCTGGAGTACAACACAATCGTGAGCGACCTCAAGCAGTCGGTCAGCGAAGCGATCGACCAGGAGCAGATCCCGCCCGGCTACCACGACAGCATCAAGGGCTATTTCGACAGTCTCGACAAAACGGGCAGCGATGCAGGGAAGTGACGCTCGTCGACCGATCGCAGTGAGCATCGCCGGACTCGCGGTATTCGCCGTCATCGCGATGGGCTGGTATCAGGTATCGACATCAGCGAGAAATGCGCTCGTGGTCTACTGTGCCCATGATCTGCTTTACGCGGAAGAGGTGCTCCGTGACTTCGAGCGGGAGACGGGAATCCCGGTCGTGATCGTGCCGGACACCGAAGCGACCAAGTCTCTCGGACTCGTGCAGCGGCTCATCCGCGAGAAAGATCACCCTGCCTGCGACGTCTTCTGGAACAATCAACTCCTCGGCACGGTCGAACTCGCCGAGCAGGGAGTGCTGGAGCCGTATCAGGGAGCCGGTTGGAAGCGAATGTCGCAAGCGTTTCGTGATCCGAACGGACTATGGACCGGATTCGGTGGTCGCCTGCGGGTCTGGATTGTTAACACGGATGCGATGCCTGCCACGGTCCAAGCGATCGACGAACGGCTTACAGGCGATGTGTCACTGATGGCGATTGCAGAGCCGATGTTCGGCACGACCTTGTCGCACTTTGCGGTGCTCTGGGACGAGATGGGCAGCTTGGAGATGCAGGCATGGTATCGTGACTTGCGAGAACGAGGTGCGCGCGTCGTTCCCGGAAACGCGACAGTGAAAGACCTCGTCGCCGCCGGTGTGTGTGACTTTGGGATGACAGACACGGATGACTACTTTCTGGCGAAAGCTGACGGAGCCCCGGTGGCGATGGTGCCTCTGCGAGCTCCGTCCGGTGAGACGATCTGCATTCCCAACAGCGTCGCCATCATCAAGGGGACGCAGAAACGTTCGCATGCCGAACGTCTCTTGGATTACCTGTTGTCCGAACAGAGTGAACTCAGGCTTGCTGCGTCGAAAGCCAGTCAGATTCCTCTGGGACCGGTGAATGAGTCGCAGATACCGGCCGATGTCCGTCCTCTGACGAAGTGGGCGAGAGAATCGGTTTCGCTGACCGATCTGGCCACTGCGAGACGCGAGTGCCTGGCGTGGCTGACTGAGGAGCATGCTCCATGAGTTTCACGGCGGCGATGATCGGGTCGCTGCTGCGGAGTCTGGCGATCACAGTCGTCGGGCTGGGTATCGCGGTGCGACTCACGAGATCATTGCGGTCGCTCTCCAGCCGAGAGGCAACATGGTGGTGGGGACTGACGCTGCTACCGGTGTTCGTCCCGGGATTGTTGATCGGCTACGGCTATCGCAACTTCGCATTATCGCTGGTGCACCACCCAGTGTGGAACGAATTCCTGTATGCGGTATTGGTAATGCTCCAGATCACACCGGTCGGCGTGCTGGTGCTGATCTGCTCCCCTGCTCCACCTGTGAGTGCATCAGCAGTCCACGTGCGAAGGTTGGCGATGCGTCCCCCCTCTCTCCTTGAGGGAGAGGAACAACGTGCGTCGCTCCTGTTTGTTGGTGACTTATTCAGACATCATGCGTTTGCCTTGCTGCCCGCGGGAGCGGTGATGTTTCTGCTGGCGTTTCAGGAGTCGGAAGTGGCGACGCTGATGCAGGTGTCAACGTGGACCGAGTGGTTGTTCACGCGGTACGCGGGTGGGCTGACGATGGCAGCGGCGCTCAACGTGCTGGTCTATCCCGTTCTCTTGCAACTCACCGTCATGGCGATCGCATTGTGGGTCGTGAGTTCGGAGCAATCCATTGAACGCCGCGAGACTCCTCCGGCCCAAGTGTTTCACGTGAAACAGCGATGGCTGTTGATCGGCTTTGTCTTATTTGCCGTGGTCTTACTAGCCGGGTTGCCGGGTCTTGTCGTGATGCGTGGCACGTTGAACGGCTTTTCCGTGTTGAGTGCCCATCCAATGTTAATGCAGGAGATCGGGATCGCACTGCTTTTCGCGGTGACCGCCGGAGGTTGCGCGTGGTTGCTGAGCGGATGGTTGATCTTCCGAAAGGGACGGGCCGGGCGGATGCTCGCAGTCGCCTTGCTCCTGCCGGGCCTTCTCGGTGCACTCGCGTTGGGGATGGGAGTCGCCGGAATGGTGCAGCGGCCGCCACTCGTGAGCGTGCGGGACACCCCGTTGCCGCTGCTCATCGCTGAGACTCTGTTTCTGCTGCCTCGGGCCATGCTGCTCCGACTGCTGATCGGTCGTTTGACCAACTCGTCAGCCGTGCACGCCGCGAGGCTGCTGTCCTCTGGAGACCGCACACATCGTGAGCAGTCCGCGAGGCTGATCTGGCGGCTGGATACGGTCGGCCGCTGGGGGGGGCTGCTGCTTGTCAGTTACTGGGCCTACATCGAACTGACGCTCCCCTCGTTGCTCGCTCCCCCCGGAATGACGCCCGCGCCCGTGGTTTTGTACAATCTCATGCATTACGGACAAATCTCCGGACTTTCCGCAATGTTATTCGCATCTCTGGCGACTCCTGTCGTAGTGATGATCGTGATGTGGGGCGTTTCTCGCGTGGTCATGACCCGGCTGCGTTCGATCTGAGCTGCACATTACATCCCGCACGACTTGTAACTCATTGGAAAATCACACGTTCCGGCACATCGGAGCCGCATGGCTGAGACCTTGTGGGAACTGAGTCACGTCACCCTGGGCCGCGGATCGGCTCCGAGGCTGAACGACGTTTCGCTCACCCTCTGCGACGGGGTGACGGCGGTGATCGGTCCGTCCGGTGCCGGGAAGACGTCGCTGCTGAACCTGCTCGTCGGTTTTGAGCGACCTGACGCGGGGGCAATGACCCAACGGATTTCCGCATCCGACGAACGTCTGCCGCTGGCGTGGGTGCCGCCCGATTTTGGACTGTGGCCCCATTTGACGGTCAGACAACACCTGGAGACGGTTCGGCCCGAGCAGATTTACTCGCCCGAGATTGATGAGCTTCTGTCGGCGTTCAATCTCGATCGACTTGCCACCGTGAGTGTCGGACGGCTGTCACAGGGTGAACGTTCGCGGCTGGCCGTGGCCCGGGCGCTGGCGTGCGATCCGCTGGTGCTGGTGATGGATGAACCGTTGGTGCATGTCGATCCGGCCTCGTTGGATCACTACTGGCGAACCATTAGCGAGCATTGTGTTTCACGTGAAACAGCCCTCGTGTTTTCGACCCACGCACCGGATGTCGTGCTGCGTGAGGCGTCGCGCGTGGTCTGCCTCGATGCAGGCCGTGTAAGCTTCGACGGCACGGTCGATTCCCTGTATGCGTCACCGCCCAGCCGTGAAGTTGCGCGATTGCTCGGACCGTCCAACTGGTTTGATGCGAAGGAGACGGCGAATTGGCTGCCCGATCGAGAGGTGAGTAATCAGCCCGTCTGCATCAGGCCGTCACAGTTGGAGTTGGCTCCCTCGTCAAACGGTTCAGGATTGCGGGTGCATCGCAGTCGACGCGTGGGCACGTTGATCGAAACCGAGGTGGAACACGAGCCGACGCATGACCGGCGGACACTCGTGCATCGGCCGGGAGACGGACCGCTGACCGAGGGAACTCGCGTGCTGCTGCGATTGTGTCTGTTGTTGCTGGCTTGTCTTGTGTGGTCTGGGTGTCAGTCATCAGAAGCCGGGCCGCAGTTGCCGGTGACGAACTCACGCACCCTCAAAATGCCCGCTGACGGTTCGAGTGTCCCTGCACCGCGGAGTTTGACCGTCAGCGAGGAAGGCGAGTTGTACGTGCTCGACAATGCGGGACGCGTGCTCGTGTATGACAACACTGGGGAGTTGACTCGCGAATGGCGGATGCCCGAATACGATGTCGGCAGGCCTGAGGGGGTGTGCATTCTCGACGACGGCACGGTCGCGGTCGCGGACACGCACTATCACCGCATCGTGGTCTTCTCCAACACGGGCGACGTGCTGCGGATGTTCGGCGAGCATGGCGAGGAGGCGGGTCAGTTCATCTACCCGGTCGCCATCACCAAGGACGACTCCGGCCATCTGTACGTCGCAGAGTACGGCGGAAATGACCGCATCCAGAAGTTCACCACATCTGGCGAATTCATCACGACGTTCGGTAGCTTCGGCACCGATGAGGGCCAGTTCCAACGGCCGAGCGGTGTCGTCTGGCTTGGTGGCCTCGTCTACATCGCTGATGCCATTAACAACCGCGTGCACGTTTATTCAGACGATGGTGAATACCGGGAAACGATTGTCGACGCTGCACGTGAGAACTCAGTCAGCGTGAACTATCCCTACGACATCGCCCTTGGTCCGGACGCATCGCTGTTTCTGGTCGAGTACGGGGCGGGGCGAGTGACGCAGATCGACACAGAGGGCAACCTGCTCGGACGTCACGGCAGTGTCGGTCGGGGAAAGGGGCAGTTCTACACCCCGTGGGGCATCACGGTTGACCGACAAGGCCGCGTGTTCGTTGCCGACACAGGGAACCATCGAACCGTGGAGTTGTCGTTGTGAACTGGAAGCAGTCAGTGCGGAGCGTGTTCCCGCCGCGGCGTGGGCCGGTGACGCTGCGCGATGGGCTGCCGCTGGTGATCTTTCTGGTGATCTACGCGGCGACGGTTATTGCTCTTGAGCAGACGCAGTCGTTGCTGTTCACGCGACGGGCGGCCTTTGGGCTGATGATCGTCAGCGTCTGGGTCTGGTGGATGTGGCTCAACGGGGCGAGTGGACTCGATCGCAAGCGAGGACTGGTGGCCCTCATCACACGGCTGATCTTGATCGGCTTATTCGTGATGGTGATCGCTGAACCGAGATCGGTGCGGACGAGTGACACGCTGACGGTTGTGTTCGCGGTTGATTCGTCGGACTCCGTGGGTGACGCTGCGGTCGAGAGGGCGATGGACTTTGTGGCGATCGCGGGGGCGGGGAAGCCGGACAAGGACAATGCGGGCGTCGTGTTCTTCGGACGCAACGCTGCGGTCGAATTGCCGCCGCGTCAGTCGTTTCCGTTTGAAAAGAACAAGAACGTCCAGATCACGCCTGACGCGACCGACCTCGAACGGGCCCTCACGCTCTCGGCTGCCATGATCCCCGAGGAGACACGCGGGCGGATTGTCCTCGTCAGTGATGGCACGCAAACGACCGGCTCGCTGGACAGCGTTGTCGATCAACTCGCCTCGCGGGGCATCAGCGTCGATGTGCTGCCGATCGAGTATCAGTACGACCGTGAGATGTGGATCGAGCGGGTCGATCTGCCCCGGTTTGTCAAGCTGGGTGAGAACTACAACGCGTCGGTCCTGCTCTCGTCACTCGTCGCGGACAAGGCCAAACTCATTCTGCGGGAGAACTCACGCATTATCTCCGAGCAGGACATCAAACTAGAGGCGGGCAAAACGCGGATCGACATCCCGATCAAAGTCGGCGAGCCGGGCTACTACGAGTACAAGGCGACGATCGAGACCGAGGAGGGAAGCGATCATCTGACGCTCAACAACTCGGTGCTCAACTATCTGTACGTTGAGGGACAAGGCAAAGTGCTCATCGTCCACGACCCGGCTGGCGATCCGTCCGACTGGGAGTCGCTGGCCCGCGCGATCCGTGAGGGAGAGCGAGACGTGCAGACGCTCGAAGCGTATGGCATGCCTCGTGATCCGCTCTCCCTGATGCCTTACGACTGTGTGGTCTTCGTCAACGTGGGGCAGGACGCGTTCGACACGGTGCAACTGCAGGCCCTGCACGATGCGGTTTATAACCAGGGGATTGGTTTCCTGATGGTTGGCGGGCCGAACAGCTTCGGCGCGGGCGGCTACCATCGCACCGTCGTCGAGGACGCCCTCCCGGTGTCGATGGACATCACTCAGAAGAAGATCCTGCCGAAGGGGGCACTGGCCATCATTTTGCACACGTGTGAGTTCCCTGAGGGAAACACCTGGGGGCAGCGGATCACCAAGCAGGCAATGAAGGTCCTCAGCGAGCAGGATGAAGTCGGCGTGCTTGCTTCGATTGCTGGTGGAGATGGATGGGTCTTCGAACTCACTCCGGCCGGTCAGTACGACGAATTGGTCAAAAAGATCAACGGACTCGGCGTTGGTGACATGGGTGCGTTCGGCCCCACGATGAAACTGGGGCTCGACGGGCTCAAGAAGTCCGACGCGGCCACGAAACACATGATCATTATCTCGGACGGCGACCCGGCGCCCCCGCCGCCGCAACTCATCAACGAGTTCATCAAAGAGGAGATCAGTATCTCGATGGTCGCCATCTTCCCGCACGGAGGGGCGGACATCTCGAAGATGCGAGCCATCGCCTCCGCGACCGGCGGCCGGTACTACTTCCCTGCTGATCCCAATGAGCTGCCGAAAATCTTCATCAAGGAGGCGAAGACGCTCAAACGGAGCATGGTGCAGGAGAAGACCTTCACGCCGGAGGTTGAGTTCCCGTCGCAGGTGCTCGATGGCATCGAAGCTCTCCCGCCACTGCATGGATACGTGCTGTCGACGTCCAAGCCGATGGCAGAGACTGTGCTGGTCACACGAGACCACATGGCAGACATCGAGGAGACGGACCCGGTGCTGGCGATCTGGCGATATGGACTGGCAACAACAGCCGCATTTACATCCGATCTCTCTCCGGCGTGGGGGAGTGACTGGGTCAACTGGGAACAGTACCGGGCGTTCGTCACACAATTGCTCACACGTGTCTCCCGCATCAAACAGGAGAGTGACCTCCGCATGTGGACGTACATGTCGGGCGGCGACGGCATCGTGATGGTCGAGGATTTTCATCCGGATGAGTCATTCCTCGACCTGAAGGCGACCGTCGCCGGGCCTCGTGATCGAACTCAGACCGTTGATCTCAAACAGGTCGGGCCACGGCGGTATCAGGCGACGTTTCCGCTGTGGGGCACTGGGCGGTATCAGGTGATGGCCGTCGGTGCCTCGGGCGAACGCGAGGACCGCGTGCACGGCGGGTTCATCGTGCCTTACTCGCCGGAGTACCTCCGCTTTCGTTCGGACCCGATCGCTCTCGACGAGATCCGTGAACGGACCGGGGGCGTCGTGCTGGACGGCGAATCGAAAGCCGAGGACGTGTTCAACCGGCGTCAGCCCAAGCAAAGCACACAGCCGATTTTCGACTGGTTCCTGATGGCATTGGCCTGCCTCATCCCCATCGACGTCGGCATCCGCCGCGTGCAACTCGACTGGCAGGCCATCAAGAACTGGCTCGGCCTCGGCAAACGGGATGCCTCGACCGAAACGATGGGAGCATTGCTGCGTCGCAAGGAATCGCTGGACACCAAACTCGATAAAGGCCGGCCCAGGACACCATGGCCCACATCGCCATCCGCACCGACGTATGACACACAGACAACTCCGACTCGCACCCGTCCGATCAAGCCGACTGCGAAACCGCAAGCGAGTCAGGCCGACTCACCCGAAACAACAACGTCACGACTCCTGGAGTTGAAACGCCGCCGGAAAGAAGAGGAGTAACCGCCGGGACACCAAGGCCTGAGAGGACACACCACGTGGAAGCTGGATTCGCCAGAGTTCAGTTTCGTTCAATTCAACACAATGTCTGAACTCTGGCGAGTTCGGCTACCAAACGATCACTCCGCTTGGCGCCCTTGGCGTCTTGGCGGTTTACGAGAAGACGAGCGAGAAAGGACAGCCATGAACGAGTCCACAAACATTGAGGCCCTGCAAGCGGAAGCAGACGACTTTCGCCGGACGTTTGCGGAGGTGCGTGACGAAATCGGCAAGGTGATCGTCGGGCAGGAACGTGTCGTCGAAGCGACGATGACGGCTCTGTTCTGCGGCGGCAACGTGCTGCTCGAAGGGGTGCCGGGGCTGGGCAAGACCGAACTGATCAAGGCCATGTCGCAGGTGCTCGACCTGAAGTTCCGCAGGATTCAGTTCACCCCCGACCTGATGCCCGCTGACATCATCGGCACCAACATCATGCAGTCGGACGAGCATGGCCGGTACCGTTTCGAGTTTCGGGAGGGGCCGATCTTCACGCAGTTGCTACTTGCGGACGAGATCAACCGCGCTTCGCCGAAGACGCAGTCAGCCCTGCTGGAGACGATGCAGGAAGGAACGGTGACAACGGGCGGAACGATTCATACGCTCGATCAACCCTTCTTTGTCCTCGCGACACAGAACCCGTTGGAGCAGGAAGGAACCTACCCACTCCCCGAAGCTCAGCTGGACCGGTTCCTGTTCAAGGTCGATGTGCCGTTCCTCTCGCGTGATGAACTCAACGAAGTGGTCAGCCGCACGATTCTCAAACCGGTTGTTGAGGTCCGCAAACTGATGGATGAGGCACGTATTCTGCAATTGCGACAGGTTCTTGCCAAGGTGGTCGTTGCTGATCCCATTCGCGACTTCGCCTGTCGGCTCGTGCTTGCCACGCATCCGGACTCGGAGTTTGCGACTGAGGATGTGCGGCGGTTCGTCCGCTGGGGCGCCAGTCCGCGAGCTGCTCAGTCGCTCATCAAGGCCGCGCGAGTGCGAGCGTTGAGTCAGGGTCGTGCTCACGTCGCATTCGCTGACGTGCGTCACTTCGCAGACGAAGTCCTCGGCCATCGCGCGCTGCTCAATTACGACGGCCAGGCGGAGAACATTGTTGTCACGAATCTGATCAAGGACTGCGTGACCTCGTTGCCCGAGGAGGCGGCCTAACACGCATCCGTTTAGCCCCACATTTCAAATGTGCGGCTAAACGAGCATCTACCGAGAATCGATAATGCCCGAGACCACGACACAATTCACGAGTCTGTTGCCGAACGACGTCCTGGCACGCGTCGAGCGGATGCGGCTCAATCCGCTCAAGCGTAAGACGAACCACTCGCGGGGTGAGCATTTGTCCGGCAAGGGGGGGGCGAGCACGGAGTTCGCGGACTACCGTGACTACTCGCCCGGCGACGATGTGAGGTACGTCGACTGGAACATCTTCGCCCGCATCAATCATCCGTACCTCAAGCTGTACAAACATGAGGAGGAGATGCACGTCGTGCTGCTGGTTGATGCGTCGAGGTCGATGCAGTTCGAGGGGAAGTTCGACCTTGCGAGACAACTGGCCGCTGCCTTCGGCGTGATGGGGCTGTTCAACGTGGAGAAAGTCAGTGCGTACTCCTGCACGGAGCGTGCGGTCGATCCGGTCGTTCTGCCCCACTGCACGGGTCGATCGAGCATGCGGCGATTGCTGGCATTCCTCGAAGAACTCCCCGGCGGCGGCGAGTTCCCCATCGAGGCAGCGATCGAGGAGGTCCTCAAACGGCATCGAGGCAAAGGCGTTGCCGTCGTGCTCTCCGATTTTCTCACACTCGGCGACATGACACGGTCGTTCAACCTTCTGCACAGCGCCAACCTGGAAATCTTCGCCCTGCAGATCCTCGGACCGACGGAGCTCGACCCGGAACTGACGGGCGACCTGCGGTTCGTCGACTCCGAAACCAATCAAACCCTCGACGTCTCCTCCGTCGGCGAGTTGTTGGGTTTGTACCACGAACACCGAGAGGCTCTGTCAAACCACCTCGCCGCGTTGTGTCGCAAGCGTCAAGGCAGGTTCGTGACAATGAGTTCCGAGGAAGACATCAAAAGCGTGCTGTTCGACCGGCTGCTGAGACGGGGCTGGGTACGGTGAGAATGTCAAAATGTAAAATGAGAACTGAGAAATGCAAAATGAAAAGTCCTGAAGCGAATACGGCCACCGCCATGATGGAAAGACGACCACAATCAATTTCAAATTCTCATTTCCCATTTATCATTTTTCATTGATTCTCCCATGAGCTGGTTACCCGGCATCACGACTCCACTCGCGGCATGGTTTTTTGCTTTGCTGATTCCGTTGGTCGTGTTCTATTTTCTAAAGTTGCGGCGGTCGCGGATGGAGATTCCTTCGCTGGCGCTGTGGCGGAGCGTGATCCAGGATCAGCGGGTCAACTCGCCGTTTCAGAAGTTCAAACGCAACTTGCTCTTGTTGTTTCAGGTCGCCTGCCTGTGTCTGCTGGTGCTGGCGGCGATGCAGCCCTTCGTGCGGGGCGACGCCGAACAGGCGACTTATCTGCCGATCCTCATCGATACGTCTGCCAGCATGGCCGCGACCGATGCAGCCGGCCAATCGAGGCTGGATGCTGCGAAGGACGAGGTGCGGGACATCATCACGAACCTGCTGTCCGATCAACGCGTGACGCTGATCACCGTGAGTGACACGGCACAAAGGATGACCGAGTTCACCGACAACAAACGCGTGCTGCTTGATGCTCTCGATTCCATCGAAGTGGATGACGTGCCGAGTCGCCCTGAGGAGGGGTTGCAACTTGCCCAAGCTCTCACGCGCACGTTCCAGATTAACACGGTACGGTTTTACTCCGACGGCAACCTGCCCACCCGTCCGGATGGCGCGGGTGAGCCGATGGCCGTCGTCGACTTTGACCTGCCGTTCGACTTGCAGTTCCATAAACTGGATGACCCCGCCGCCAACATCGGCATCACGGCCTTCAATGCGCGGAAATCGGGTGAGGATCGCTGGGACGTGTTCGTGCGGGTCGAAGGCTCCGAGGCGGCTCAAACGGCTGCGACGATCACCCTTTCCGCCAACGGCGAACCGGTCGGCAGTCCGGAGTCGGTCGTCCTTGAAGCGGGGCAATCGCAGCGACTTGTGTTCCGTTACGACAGTGTGGACGCAGCGTCTCTGCAAATTGAGTTGACACCTGACGGCACCGACTCACTCGCTGCGGACAACATCGCGTTTCTCGAACTGCCGGTCAGCCGTCCACTCAGCGTGTTCTGCCCGACGGAACTGGTCGCCTATCGTCACTCGCTTGAAGTGCTGGACGACATCGAACTGTTGCCTCAAGGTGACGAGGACCCGAATCGTGCGACGTACGATCTGGTGATCTCTGACTCACGAGACGATCGGGATCGAGAGGCGTCAACGTACCTGCTGACCGGCGTTGTGCCGGCGGATCTTGAAGGGGTGCTGAGCGTATCGGATGGTCTGACAAGCGTGATCGACTGGCAGCGGGACAGCAGTCTGCTGCAGCACGTCCAGTTTGCTGATCTCGACATTACCGACGTGCCAAGTTATGCCGCTGGCGCAGAGGCGGCTGAGATTGAACAACTGGGCTACGAGATTCTGGCGCACGGCGACACGGGGCCGTTGATTTTGCAGCGGCGAGAAGGTCCCGAGTTGTCGTTCCATTTGCTGTTTCACACGGATCGGTCGACGCTGCCGTATCGGGTCGGTTTCCCCGTGCTGGTGTCGAATCTGGTCGGTATCGCGAAAGAACAGGCGAATCTCTCGGATGTCCGCGGCGCTCCGACGGGTGTGCTACCGACACTCTCGCTGGACGCCGATCAGGAATACTGGATTGTCGGGCCAACGGAGAAGGTCGTCAGTCAGTCGTCCGGACCGGACGGCACCTTGAAGGGAATCTCTGCTCGCGATGTTGGAACGTACCAGATCCAGAACAGTGGTGATGTGGTCACACGAGTCGGAGCGAGTCTGCTGAATCCGACTGAGACTTCGCTGCACGGCGTTGATCGCATCCACTTCCGGGAGTTGACGGTCGACGCATCGATTGAGACGGCCTCAATGGACCGACCGTTGTGGCATTGGCTGGCCTACGCGGCGTTCGCCGTGTTGCTCGGCGAGTGGTGGTTGTTCCTGCGTCGCCCGGGAGGTGTCCCGGTATGAATTCAACTGAAAGACAGACTGATTGATGTCAGAATCTGATAACTCACAACCGGTCATCGACGTCGAGAAGGTCACGTTCTCGTTCAAGGAGCATCGTGCTTTGGAGCGGGTGACGTTTCAGGTGTGGCCCGGGACGCTGCACGGATTCGTCGGGCCGAATGGTGCGGGCAAGACAACGACGCTCAAACTCATCTGCACGTTACTGCGGCCACAGTTAGGGCGGGTGACAGTCTTCGGCCATGATGTGCGTGAGGACATGCCAGCAGTGCGGCGCCGATTGGGATTCATGCCGGACCACTTCAGTCTCTACCGCCAGATGACGGTGTTCGAGTATCTGGACTTCTTCGCCGCGGCGTACGGGTTCCCCTTGAAGGAACGGGATCGCATTGTCAGTGATGTGCTCGCCCTGACCGATATGGACGGGCGGCGGGACAGTCTCATTCAAAGTCTCTCACGCGGCTTGCAACAACGGGTTTCGCTGGCACGAGTGCTCGTCAACGATCCGGACCTGCTGCTCCTCGACGAGCCGGCGTCCGGCCTCGATCCGCGTGCACGCATCGAACTGATGGAGATCCTTCGTGCCCTGCGAGAGATGGGCAAGACCATCTTCATCAGCAGTCATATCCTCACGGAACTCGCTGAACTGTGCGACAGCGTGACGATCATCGACCGTGGCACCACTCGCTTCTGCGGGCCAATGGACGAACTGCTGCGTCGTAATGCTGAGCAGCCGACGTACAAGATTCGACTGGAGTCACCCGCAAACGGACTGGTTGACACACTGCGAAACATGTTGGAAATCGTGGAGGTCACATTGCTGGACGACCCCCGAGAACTCCGCATCGTCTGTGAGCCGCACACAATCAACGCCAATACACTCCTCAACCGCCTCATGGAGCACAATGTCGAGATTGTCTCCTTCGGTCACGATCAAAGACATCTCAACGAAGCGTTCATGCATTTGACCCAGGAGGGCGTGCGGAGCTGAGGTCATGCACATCCGGTGAGCTGATGCCACTGCCACCCAAAACTCATGCAAAGACCTCAGCCAGGAAGTTCGTCATGGCATGCCAGGATCTGGCATCGGCGGCAGGATTGTAGACCGTTCCAAAGCTGGGGTCGTTCGCGGCTTTGTTTGTGAAGGCGTGCATCGTGCCGCCGTAGGCGTGGAGTTGCCAGTCGGCACCGGCTTCGGTGAACTCATTCGCCAGGCTGAGGACGCTCTGTGGGTCGGCCATGGGATCATCCCAACCATGCAGCGCGAGCACCTTGGCACTCACCGGTTGACCTTTCAGTTTGGGGTCGGGAGTGAATAGGCCGTGAAATGAGACGACGCCACGCACGTCGGCACCCATGCGAGCGAGGTCGAGTACGCATAGTCCGCCGAAGCAGTAGCCGATTGCGGCGACGCGTGAGCCGTCAGCATGTTCCAATCCACGTGCGGATTCGAGGGCGATACTCAGCCGACGTTGAAGATCGGATCGATCCTCCAGCAACGGAGACATGAGTTGCGAGTTCTCCTCGACGGAGTTTCCTCGATTCCCCTTGCCATAAACATCGGCGGCAAAACCGACATATCCCAATCCTGCCAGACGTTCTGCGACGGCGTGCTCGTGCTCACCGGGACCTGCCCAGGCGTGAGCAATCATCACCACAGGAGCATGACGGGATTCCGGATTCGCCACATAGCCCTCGTAGGTTTCGTCTCCGTGGGTGTATTCGAAAAGTGATCCACTGACAGACATTGACGGCTCCCTGGTTCTGAAGTTCTGCGATCTTGGTGGTACGTGCGGGAATTCGCCCATTGTAACCGGGTGTGTCAATCCGTGCTGCCGTTCAAGGTGTCATCGCCGTCATAAGTGTTATCATCGGCCGCGGAATCGGAGGGTGTCGATCGATCGTCAGAAATCGCAGGCAAGTCTGACCTAAACTTACACACCGTGTCGCGACTGGAAACTCCTCTCCAAATCCCCAAGGTTCTCCCCATGAATTGTGCAACAGCACATCTCGATTCCTGTGAAACACCGTCCGTGTCCGACCGGCGTCAACACGCACGTGTCGACATCCCCGCTGCCGCGATCGTCGTGGGACATCCGGGAGAGAACCCGCAGGTTGTCACCTCCAGAATTCTGAACGTTTCGCAGACCGGAGCCAACATCGTTTCGGAGTCACCCATCGAAGGGGAACACCTCTGGGTTGCATTCACGGCGGATGAACGACTCATCCTCGAAACCGAGATCGTCTGGTCGGATGATTCTGAAACCGACGACGGTGGGAACAACTATGGTGTCCGCTTCACCAATTCGCTGACGGAACAGGAATTCGTTGACGTGCTTAATGAACTCAAGCAACAGCCCCAGGAAGATCCGGAGCTTACTCCGACACTGCGCCAACGTGAGGAGTCACTGTTCTCCCTCTTCCGTGGTCACAACCCGAAGGGTGCCAAGTCGAAATAGGCGAATTGCACGCTGCTTGTGCAGGTCTGTTTGGACGAGTCGGAGCCCCGATCCCCTGCGTCCAGTTGGGTAACCGGATCCCGCCAGAAGGGGGCATGGCATCGCGCGGTACACTGACTTTGTCAACGGTGTCTTTCACCGTCTCATGACGGTGGCGTTTTGTTCGCGTTTCGCCGAGAATCGTGATTCGTTTTGAGAGTGACCTTGCGACGCAGCCGCCCGAACGCCTGCGCACCTACAGCGGCAGATCTAAGTCTCCGCGTGATTGTAGGTCTGGGGAATCACGAAGTTCTCGGGTGCGTGTGAGTGCCGCAACGAATGAACGGATAGGCCCACAGTTAGCAAACGGATGATGCTGGTAGAGAGTCAGATTGTGGAAGTGTTCCTCAGCCCTACCTCCGGAGTGCTCGCGTACATCGGTCCCGGAGCGGGTTTCACGTTCCTGAGTTCGTTCTTCGTGTTCTTCGCAGCAATCGGGTTGCTGCTGCTTTCGTTGGCGACGTGGCCCATCCGGTTTGTGATGCAGGCCATCCGGCGCATGCGGGCCGGTGTGAGAGGTGGGGTGAAGCGGGTCGTCGTTGTGGGACTGGACGGTCTCGATCCCGAACGGACACGTCGTCTCATCGAAGCGGATCGCCTGCCGAACTTCGCCAAGCTGCGTGATCAGGGGACGTTCAAGAACCTGAATACGACGTTGCCCCCCATCTCACCTGTCGCGTGGTCGTCCTTCATGACGGGGGTCAATCCGGGCAAGCACAACATCTTTGACTTTCTGAATCGTGACCTGCGAAGTTACTTGCCGGAGTTGTCCTCCGCGAAGGTGGCCCCTCCGGGGGATCGCACGTTCCTGTCGCGGTTTGGACTCGGGGCATCTCCCGTGCGACTGCTTCGCAAAAGTCAACCGTTCTGGCGGGTGCTGGGAGAACACGGCGTGTTCAGCACCATTCTTCGGGTTCCGATCACGTTTCCGCCGGAGAAGTTCTTCGGCCTGTCGCTGTCGGCCATGTGCACGCCCGACCTACGGGGGACGCAGGGGACCTTCACGATGTACTCGTCGGAGGAGTCCGAGTGCCAAAGCAGCACAGGCGGTGTGTGGAAGCACGTTACCGTGAAGGACAACCGGGTCGAGTCAACCCTCACTGGTCCACCGGGAGAAGGGGGAAGTTCGCCCTCCGACCTGGAGATCCCGATTCAGATGGTCTTGAAACCGGAACAGAACGCCGCTGTGCTCACGGTAAGTGGGGAGACGCTCGCATTGAGACCGGGAGAATATTCCGACTGGACGCGAGTGACGTTTCACAGCGGATGGTTCGGTCGCGTGCATGGCATCTGCCGCTTTCGTGTCGAGTCGATCTCGCCGACGTTCCGCATGTATGTAACGCCGATCAACATCGACCCGGAGAAGCCAGCGCTGCAAATCTCCGCTCCGCTGTACTATTCGCTTTACCTCTCCAAACTGCACACTTCGTTTGCAACGCTCGGTTTTGCGGAGGACTTGTGGGCTTTGAACTCCGGAGCGATCGACGAGGCTGCCTTTCTTGAACAGGCGTACGACGTCCATCAGGAACGCGAGGCCATGTTCTTCGATGCGCTGGCGAGGACACGTCGCGGGTTATGCGTCTGTGTCTTTGATGGCTCGGATCGCATTCAACACATGTTCTCCCGTCATGATCGTGAGGATCATCCGGCTAATGTTGGCAGAGACACCACGCAGCACGCCCACGTCATCGACGAGATGTACGAACGGATGGATGACCTCGTCGGTCGGGTGATGGACGCCGTCGATGACGACACCGTACTGATCGTGCTTTCCGATCATGGCTTCTGTGACTTCAGTCGCGGGTTGAACGTCAACACATGGCTGCGAGAGAACGGCTATCTCCACCTCAAGGAAGATATGGAGCCGGGTGACTACTTTGCTGGTGTCGACTGGTCGCGAACCAAGGCGTATTCGTTCGGTCTCAGCGGCATCTACCTCAATCGGGAAGGTCGGGAGTCAAAAGGGATCGTGAAGCCCGAGGACGCTGCCGCGCTACGGACGGAGATCGCGGACAAACTTCGAGGCACCGTCGATCAGGAGCGCGGGGAGAGAGCGGTCCGCGAGGTGTACGACACACACATCGAATACTCCGGCCCTTACGTCGACAATGGTCCGGACCTCATCATTGGATTTGAGAAAGGTTACCGCTTCTCGTGGGAGACGGCGGTCGGGCGGACCGACGGGCCCTTGTTCGTCGACAATACACGGTACTGGAGCGGCGATCACAGCGTCGACCCGCATCTTGTCCCCGGTTTGTTCTTCTCGAATCACGACTTTCAGGACGAGAGGCCTGCGATCATCGATCTGGCACCGACGATCCTGAATCTGTTCGGCATTCCGATCCCCGGATACATGGACGGCAAACCGCTCACGCGTCAGCCGCGCAAGCCAACATCGACCGAAACGATGAAAGAACCGGATGTCGAGCCAGCGGGAGTGCCGGTATGAGCGGTGATGTGATGACAGATAGCAGCGGAGAACGACAACCGACGCGACGCCAGTTCCTCAAGGCGGCGGGTGCAGTGGCCCTGTTGAGCGGCTGCGGAGGCGGAGCAGGGCGGGCTCAGTCATCCGAACGATTCGAGCGAATGATCGTGCTCGGCGTCGACGGGATGGACCCGAAACTGGTCGAACAGTTCGTCAGCGAAGGCCGCATGCCAAATTGTGCCCGACTGATCAAGGAAGGATCCTTCCACCGGTTGCGGACGAGCAATCCGCCTCAGAGTGCGGTCGCCTGGTCAAACTTCATCTCCGGAACGAATCCCGGCGGGCATGGTATCTTCGACTTCATCGCTCGCGATCCGGAGACCATGCTGCCGTACCACTCTATCTCGCTGGCGACTCCCGCTTCTGGGCTGGTCAAATTCGGACGCTGGCAGCTGCCACTGTCGCCGGGAGAGATCGTGAACCGGCGTCGCGGCGAGACCTTTTGGACTCACCTGGAAGACAACAACGTCCCATGCACGATTTTTCGTGTCCCGGTCAACTTCCCGCCAACCGAAAGCGAAGCGACTGCACTCTCCGGCATGGGCACCCCCGATCTACTGGGCGGGTATGGCGAGTTCACGTACTTCACCAATGATCCCAAGCAGCGGACGCGAAACGTCTCCGGCGGACGCATCGAACGCGTCAAGGTCGAGGACCATGTGATCGAGACGAGTCTTCGCGGACCGACGAACGCGTTCCTGTCTGAAGAATCGAGTTCAGAAGTCCCGTTGCAAATCTATCTCGACCCCGAACGACCGCTCGCCAAAATGGTAATCGGCGATCAGGAAGTGCTGCTTCAGGAAGGGGAATGGAGCGACTGGGTCATCGTCCGGTTCCCGATGTTGCCTCACGTCGTCGAGGTCTCCGGGATCTGCAGGCTCCTGCTGAAGCGAGCGTACAAGGGGTTTGGCTTCGACATGTACGTCTCACCGATCAACATCGACCCGGCTGAGCCGTCGCTTCCCATCGCGTCGCCGCCGGACTACTCGCAGCGGCTTGTCAACGAGTTGGGGTACTTTTACACGCAGGGGATGATCGAAGACACGAGCGCTCTCAACGCGGGAGTGCTGACGAACGAGGAGTATCGTCAGCAGTCGACGTATGTCATCGACGAACGCATGCGGTTCTTCAAGCATGAACTTGGCCGCTTCAAGGACGGGTTCCTGTTCTACTACTTCTCCTCTCTGGATCTGAACTCGCACGTGTTCTGGCGAACACGTGATGAGCTGCACCCGGCCTATTCGCCCGATTTGGCAGCCGCGCATGGTGACTTCATCGATGATCTGTATGCCATGCTCGACAACGCCATTGGGCAGGCACTGGAGCGAGTGGATGACAAGACTCTGTTGATGGTCATGTCGGATCACGGATTCACGTCGTTTCGGCGGCAGTTCAATCTGAACTCCTGGCTCATGGACAACGGCTACGTGCTCGCGAAGGACGCGAGCAAACGGGGCACGATGGACTATCTACAGAACGTCGACTGGAGCGGCACCCGTGCGTATGGTCTGGGGATCAACGGACTGTACCTCAACCTCAAAGGGCGAGAGTCGCAGGGGACCGTCGCTTCTGGCCGCGAAGCTGATGCGTTGATGGACGAGTTGATCGACAAGCTCACGCAAGTCCGCGATCCTGACAACGGCGCGCAAGTGATCGCCAACGTCTATCGAGCGACGGAGATCTACGACGGTCCGCACATGGAAGACGCCCCCGATTTGATCGTCGCCTACGCTGACTATTACCGGGCCTCATGGGACACAGTGCTCGGCAGCTTTCCCAAACAGCACATCCTCGACAACACGGACGCCTGGAGTGGCGATCACTGTGTCGACCCATCGATCGTCCCCGGCGTGCTGTTGAGCAATCGCCCGATCCAACTCGACGATCCGGAGCTTGCTGACCTCGCCCCGACGATCCTCTCCGGATTCGGCGTCCATGTGCCGTCAGCCATGACGGGCCGGAACTTGCTGTAACGGCAAAGACTGCTCCATCGATTCGTCAAACTGCGGAACGGTCTCGACGGGACGCATGACTGTGTTGACACATGTTGACCGGTTTCGTTGATCGGTCGTAGACTTGAGACATGACCACTCCGCTTGAGGTTTCGCAATCGAGTCGAGAGACGCCGGACTGGGTAGGCACGCGGCATCGACAATTGTTGCTCCCCAGTTGGTTGCTCTCAGCCGTCATTCATGGCGCGCTGTTGGCGACATTCTTGTGGGTCTCGCAAACGAGGGGATGTCGGGCCGACTACGCGGGAAACGAGGGTGAAGGCTTCCGGGAAGTCGGGGTTTATCTCACCTCGGGCGAGACTGAGGAGGAACCGGTTGAGGAAACAACGGAGACTGCGAACCCGTCAACGATCGAACCATCAACGGCCTTCGAGACGGGGCCATTGCTGGACGGACCGCCAATAGAAATTGAGCCGCCCGTGTTGGAACGCGAGCCGGTGATTGGAGTCGGCGGATTGCCGGACATTGTTCCCAGCCGAATTCCTGTCCCGTCACTGGAGACGACACCTCGCGTCGGTCCGCCTCCATCGATTCCGCAGTCTCTGGGACGGAGTACCTCGTTGTTCGGTGTGCAGGATGCGGGCCGAAAGTTCGTCTACGTTTTGGATCGTTCGACCAGCATGGGTGACTCAAATGCAATGCGAAGAGCCAAAGCCGAATTGATGGCAAGCCTGGAAAACCTCGATGCGACACAGGAGTTTCAGGTCATCTTTTACAACACTGCCCCGCTCTTGCTGACACCACCGAACAAGGGGACCGGGATGTTTCGCGGGATCGACACGCATCGAGTCGATGTCGCACGTCAACTCGGGGACATTCTCGCCGAAGGCGGAACGACCCACCTCAATGCACTGGAGATGGCGATCAAATTCGATCCCGATGTGATCTTTTTCCTGACCGACGCTGACGAGCCGGGCATCAAGAGTGGCGAGTTGGAAGATATTCGTCTTCGCAACGAGGGGCGGGCGCGGATTCACTGTATCGAGTTTGGCGAAGGCCCCAAGATTCCGTCGGTTGGTCAGACTCGCAACTTTCTACAGCGACTTGCTGACGACAGTGGCGGACAGTACCGGTATCTCGATGTGAAGACCTTGCAATGACCCGCGGTCCGCGACGGGTGCGATCCTTTTGATCATTGTTCATCAAAACAAGGACGGCCGGGTTCCACAACATTGGACACCCGGCCGTCCCGACGCGGATTGTGACAGAATCGAATGGCTGCTCAGTTCTCGCCACCGACGACGACGAACATCGAGCCGTCGCCGCGACGGACCAACAGCACAACGCCGTCCTCCACCGATGCTTCACCAGCAGCGGCCTCGTAGTCCTCGGGTGAAGTGACGACCTTTCCGCCGACACGTTCGATGATGTCACCCGCTCGCAGTCCGGCCTGAGCAGCCACACTGCCCGGTTCGACGGACGTAACCAGGACGCCTTTGACGGACTCATCAATCGAGAACTTTTCCGCTTCCGGAGACGAGAGACTGGTGATCGACAGGCCGAGTTCGTTGAAGTCGGGAGTCCTCTCAGCCTCCGCCTCGGAGTCATCGGACCGCCTCATCGAAGCCATGTAGTCGCCGGGCATCTCATCAACGGTGACGTTGAGTGTCGTTTCCTTCCCCTGGCGAAGGACCGTCATCGGGTACGTCTCACCGACGGTCAGACGTTCGACAATGCCCTGTAGATGGGTGCTGTTGCGAACATCTTCACCCGCGAAGTTCAGGATGACATCACCCTGCTCAACACCTGCGGCAGCAGCAGGGGCGTTGCCGATCACATCAGCGACGAGCGTGCCGTGTCCGTTGGGAACATCAAACTGCTGACGCAACCTCGGGCTCATCTCCTGAAGCCGGACGCCGAGGTAGGCTCGTTGGACTGACCCTTGATTAATCAGCTGATCAGCAACCCAACGGGCATTGTTGACGGGGATCGCGAATCCGACACCATCGTATCCGCCGCTACGGGTCGAGATGGCCGTGTTGATGCCGACCACTTCGCCTCGCAGGTTCACGAGCGGTCCGCCGCTGTTCCCCGGATTGATCGCGGCATCGGTCTGAAGGTAACCCTCGCGGTCGTTGATGCCCGTGTTGCGGCTTTTGGCGCTGATGATCCCGGAGGTGACGGTTGTCCCGATGTCAAACGGGTTTCCGAGTGCGAGCACCCAGTCACCAATTTCCATCTCATCACTGTTGCCCATCGCCATGCTGGGAAGCGGTTCACCCGCATCTACTCGGACGATCGCGACGTCGGAGACCGAGTCGGCTTCCCAGTCTGTTGCGGTCAGTTCACGGCCGTCTTCGAGCTTCACGACAACTTTTTCCGCTCCCTCAACGACGTGAGCGTTCGTCATGATGATGCCCGAACTGTCGATGATGAAACCGGAGCCGCTTCCGCGTTGCTCAGGCATCATCTGCTGACGGAAGCGTTGCTGTGGGATGCCATTCTCGCCAAAGAAGCGTTTGAAGAACTCGTCTTCAAACGGGGAGTTCCCTCCCGGTTGCTTGATCTGAACAGCCTTGGCCCGGGTTTCGATCGAGACGACCGCCGGCAAGACGGTCTTGGCGACGTTGCGAAAAGTGTACGACAACGCCTCTGCGTGCTGAACTCCCGGACTTGCCTCGGGGAGTGTGAGTTGTTGCTGAGCGAAAGCGGCAGCCGCGACAATCACGCAAATGCCTGCGACTGCGGAGACAATTCCGATGTGGTTTTTGATAGTGGTTCTCATGGGATTCCTCTTCCATTTGTTTGTGCCTACGACACACGTCGGCTCCTGCCCGAGCGACGTTGTTCCTCAGCGACGGATCGTTGGTCCAATCCCCGCGATCTGACATTACTTACGAAGCTAAGTTTCGAGCCGTTGGGAAGATTCTTCGAAAAAATCGAGTACATTTCCCTCGCGGCTGTGCCTCGCAATGTCACAAATTGTAGGCAGCCAACAACGATCGGGGAACACCGATTGGCAGCACGGAAACCGATCCGGTCCACGCTTCGGCTCCCTCCGCATCGAAGCCGGCTTTGCGGGCAACGAAAGTGGCGGTCCGGCTCGCCTTCACGCATGGGTCGTGCGGACGTCCCTCGTCACAGTCGAGTCCGGACGGAAGATCGACGGCCAGCACGGACGCCTTTGCCGAATTGATTGCCGCGATCATCCGGTCATAGGGCGCACGAATCTCACCGGACAACCCCGTGCCGAGCAGCGCATCGATGATCCATTCGGCCTCGTTCAACAGTGCGCGGGTCTTCTCGTCCGTGGTATCGAACTCCCTCAGCGAGGTCCCGGATTTTTGCAAGATCGCCAGATTGAATGCGGCATCTCCGGAGAATTCGTTCGGTCCAACGGCGAGCAGGACGTCGACTGTGACACCGGCGGCCTCCAGATGGCGGGCAATCACAAAGCCATCTCCCCCATTGTTCCCTTTCCCGCAGCAGACGACCACGGGACCGTTGACGCCGCCGTTCAGCAACAGATCAGCCGCACCCCGCCCGGCATTCTCCATCAAGACCAACCCCGACATTCCGTATTCTTTCACAGCTCGATGATCAACGTCCCTCACCTGATCGCGTCGCAGTGAGATCGGGTTCCTCCCCATGAGTCGCACTTTCCTTTCAGAGCCGTTGTGATACCATCCTCATATTCTTGAGCTTGCGTCCACACCGCAAGACTGAAATGAGAGGTGTTTGTGACGGATAACTTCGCAGATCAATGGGGACTCATCACCGGTGCGTCCTCCGGGATCGGCAAGGAGTTTGCGCGACAATTGGCCGCGCGAGGCATGCACCTTGTGCTCACTGCTCGACGAAGCGAACTCCTCGACGAGCTGGCCGAGGAGTTGCACACGCGTCACGGCACAAAAACGGAGATTGTCGTCGGCGATCTGGCAGAGATCGGCTTCGCACGCCAGCTGTACGACACCATCGACGCCAAGGGATTACAGATTCAACTGCTCGTCAACAATGCCGGAGCAGGACACGTCGGCACCATTCAGGATGCTGATGTCGATCGCATGGTGCAGCTGGTCGAGTTGGATGTGCGATCGCTGACGGAACTGACATACCTGTACCTGCACGAAATGTTGAAGCGGCGAAAGGGAGCCATCATCAACGTCGCCTCGGTCACTGCCTTTCAACCGGTGGCCTACATGCCGGTCTATGCGGCAAGCAAAGCGTTTGTGCTGCACTTCAGCGAAGCACTCTGGGCTGAAACGCGTGATCAAGGGGTGACGGTGACCGCACTCTGTCCGGGGACAACACAAACGGACTTCTTCGACTCAGCGGGCGTCGGCGGTTGGCTGAAGAAGCACCGCTCCCAAACCGTCGACCAGGTGGTGAAAGCCGCACTCCGGGGGCTGCGAAAGAAGCGGCAGTATTACGTCTCCGGATGGCTGAACTATCTGCTCTCACTGGCGGTGCGACTCGCTCCACGCCGGTTCGTCGTCATCGAGTCAATGAAATACTTCCGACCGACGACGCCCGCCGCTGAGACAAACGACTGATCTCTACCGTCCGAATCAGGCGAGTTGGAAGTGAGTCCGCTCCGTCCGGTTGACAGACGCAGGCGAATGGCGTTTCATGCGGCAAAGGAGCTTTGCCATGATTCGTCCTCAGACGTGTCCCATCTGTGACACCGAACTCGTCACCAACGCGGCGACAACATCGCCCTTGTTCCCCTTCTGCAGCAAGCGATGCAAGCTGATCGACCTGCATCGCTGGACGGAAGGCCAATATGCCGTCGTCGAACCGCTGACGCCCGAGCGAATCATGGAGGAGATGCTCAGGGATGATCCAGAAGCGTTCGAGGGTGGGATGTGAGCGGGGTGCCGATTTATCGTTCAGACCCACGGGGCGTCGCCCGTGGGCTTTTTGTTTGGAGATGAGCGATGAGTGAGATGACTCGAGTGGCACTTGTGACTGGCTCCGCCACCGGGGTGGGTCGTGCGTGTGCGGTGCGGTTTGCGAAGCTGGGGTTTGACGTCGTTGTCAACTACTCCAAGAGTGAGGATGACGCCAAACAGACCGTGTCGCTCGTTGAGGCGGAGGGGCAACGGGCACTGCTCATTCAATGCAATGTGAGGAACGACGCTGACGTGCGTAAGATGATCGATCAGATCGAACGTGAGTTCGGACGGCTGGATGTGCTGGTGAACAATGCGGCGATGACATACTTCGTCGAGCATGCGGACCTCGAAGCGATGACCGAGGAAAAGTGGGACGACATCCTCGCGGTGAACGTGAAGGGGCCGTTCTTCGTCACGCGGGCGGCGATGCAATTGTTGAAGAAGTCGGATTCAGCGGCCGTCGTGAATGTGAGTTCGACAGCAGGCGTCGTCGGAGCCGGCTCGTCGATCGCGTACTGTGCGAGCAAGGCAGCACTCAACAACCTGACAATGTCACTGGCCCGCGCATTGGCTCCCAAGATTCGCGTAAACTCCGTCTGTCCCGGTCCGATCGACAGTCGCTGGCTGTTGTCTCAGATGAGCGCAGATGACCTGCAGGCCATGACCAACGACTTCCCGATTCCCCGTCCGGCTCGACCGGACGACGTCGCTGACGCGGTCATCTACCTCGCAACCGGAACAACCCTGACCACCGGCCAACGTCTCGTCGTCGACGGCGGCCGCACGATGTAAGGCGAGCGGGGGACATCCGTCCCCTGTCTGCTGCAGATCGCACAGGCCTTTGGCGGAAAAGTTTACCGCGGAGACGCGGAGAACGCAGAGACGCGCAGAGGACTACCAGAGTTTGTAGAGTTCGATCAAGTTCGTCTCTGGATAAATAGGTTCCGCTTCCACACCAAAGGCGTCGCTGAGCGTTTTTCGAACTCCCCGGACTGTCTCCAAACTCACCGCTGACTTACACCTCGTGATGAACTCCTCATCCGAAATCATTGGGAACGTTTCGTTGTATAACGGGGACTCGCACTCGCTGAATCCGCTCTTTCCGGTAAAGATCACAAAAAAGTGAGCAGAGTGATCAAACCCAGAGCCAGAACGACGTACACCATGATTCCCTCCGCGCGTCTCCGTGATCTCTGCGTCTCAGCGGTAACAAGAATGCTGCTGTTGCCGGAAGGTTTGCAATCTCCACTTGTCTATTGCCTTTGCAGCTCAGCCGGGATTTGCTTTTTGAGGTCCTCGAATGAGGCTGTCACGGTCAGGACCTTGCCGTCCTTGCCGACGAGGATCATCGTGGGCACATTGATGATGCCCATCTCGACGGCGGGTCGCCCTTCGAGGCCGCCTTCCTCGTGGATGTGTGGCCAGGGAATCTTGTAGCGATCAATGTACTGCTTGATCGGCTCGTTTGGCCCATCGACGTTGACGCCGATGACCTCGAAGCCGTTGGGACGGTACTGCTGATACATCGCGAGGATTTGCGGGAGGTCCTCCGTGCAAGGCTCGCACCAGGTCGTCCAGAAGATGACGAGCGTGACTTTACCGGCGTACTGACGCAGGTCGAGCGAGCCACCGCCGAGGACGTTGCCGGAGAGATTCAACGGCTTGCCGACGAGATCAAGTCGCCTCAGTGCTCCAATCGCCCGATTGGCCGGCTGGGCGGTGCGGTAATTCTTGGCGAGCACCTCATACCATTGTCGTGCTTCCTTGGGCTTGCCATTCAACTCGGTGACCATAGCAAGCTGCAGGAGCGCGTCGGGAGTGTCCTCAGATTGCGGGTAGGCTTTCGCGTAACCTTCGAGCTGCTGCGTCCACCACGTTTGAAGTTCAGCGACTTCGGTGGTGCTGGAGTTCTTCATGCGGGAGTTGTATTCGGCGAGCAGGCGTCGGAAGGTCGTATAAGGGATCAGTGGCGAGTCCTTGTCCTGTTTGGCGATTGCGGCCTCAATGGCTTGAAGATGCTTGATCCCATCAGGGTAACCATCGAGTTGCGTCGCCGTTGCGATGCCGTCGATTTGCTGACGAAGCCAGATTTCCCGTTGATCCTTTGTCTCAGCAACCTTCGACAACTCGCCGAGGATTTGAGCACGACGGACGTTGTAGGTCTCGATCGCTGTTCGAGAGGACTTGGCGTCCGGCGAGTCCTCATCCAAAGCCTGTAGCTGCTCCAGGAGTTTGCGGACATCCTCGTTCAGCCCGGTTGTGTCGGTGGTCGCATCAGTGGTCGAAAGCGAGGGCTGCATCAGCAATCCACTCGCAGCGATCGTTTGTTCCCCTTCGACAGGCTGCGGGATGACGGTCAGTTTCCAGACATCACCAATGCGGACCATCTCACCAATTTGCACGAATCCAGTCTCCTCACCGTTCCGAACCATCGCCATGACGTTTTCGTAAACGAGCAGGTCAATGCTGGCTTTCCCGGACGAGGCGGGGATCAGGTTCGGCCACGCCATCGACGTATCGAAGCGATCCCAACGTGTCCCCTTGGTCAGCACCTTCGATCCGGACAACACCTTCGTGATCTGTCCGGCAGGGTCCTTCGTCGCTTCGAGCATGGCCTCTGCAACCTCTTTGCTCAATCCGAGTGTGCGAGCCTCCGCGGGGGTGATGAGCACCGTCGCGAGCGCCTGGGCATCCCCCGCGATCATCGCATTGATCGCTTCGCGGGACGCTTCTTCTGCCGAGATTCGTTTCCACTCATCTATGCGTCCGTCTTCGTTCGGGTCGAGTCCCCATCGGGTTCCAGCTGTATTGAACCAGAAGCACTCTTCCGCTTTCCGATTCTGATTGGCATCGACGTCCCGGAAGACTTCCAACCCATGTTTGTAATAACGGAACTGGTCGACACCTCCATTGCCATCAGAATCGACGAAGCGACGAATCACCGTCGACTGCGGACCATAGACGACATAGGCGGAGCCTTTGTCATTCTTCTCGACTTTCACTTCGCACTTCGAAACTTCCGCCTTGTCAGGAATCTCGTAGTCGACGTCCCGTTGGCTGGGACCGTAAGCCAGAAGCTGTTCGACAGTGACTTCTGCTGCCATCACAGACGGGCCCATGGAGCAGAGTACCCCCAGTACGGGAACGACGAGACAACGAGACAACCAGGCCCGACACGTAAAACGACACATTCGTCCAACTCCAATGTTTTGAAGACTTTGGGGGGGCGATTGACTTTCCCAAGCGAACTCGCGGCATTCTAGACAAATCCGGCGAATCGGGTCACGACCAGATTCTGAAAGTCCGCAAGGCCTTCACAGAACGACAAGCGGCTTGAGATGCGGCGTTTTCCGGCTTATAAGGGAATTTCCTCAACCTACCCGTTACCGCTCATTTGAATTTGTTTGCTCCTGAGGCAATTGATGGATCTCCCCAAAATCGGCACTTCGCATGAAACAACGTTCATCGTCGAGCCGCAACACGCCATCCCGTTCCCCGATCTGCCCCCCGTGCTGGCGACCCCCTGGATTGTCTGGCACCTCGAGGCGACCGCCTACTACATGCTGCAGCCGACTCTTCCCGAGGGGCACATCACGGTGGGCACCCATATCGAACTCGATCATCTGGCGCCGGCACTCGTCGGTGCTGACATCAGCTGTCGCTGCAAGGTCGTCAATGTTGACGGGAACGTGATCACATTGCACGTCGAAGCGCTGGAGGGATCTGAGACATTGAGCAAGGGGTTGCACAAGCGGCACGTCGTCGATGTCATCCGGTTTGCCCGACGCCTCGAAGGCAAAATCCTGACTGACAGCGGTCCGGTCACTCCGCTCCCACCCACAAAGGATGAAGCTGATACATGATCCACGTCATTGCCACGGTCCAACTGGAAGAAGGACGCCGCGACGAGTTCCTCGGCATCTTTCATGACCTCATGCCCAAGGTGCACGCGGAAGAGGGCTGCATCGAATACGCTCCCGCCATCGACGTCGACACGGGCGTCTCCGTTCAGAACATGACCGGCGAAAACGCCGTCACGATCATCGAGAAGTGGGAGTCCGTCGAGCACCTCAAGGCTCACCTCACTGCCCCGCACATGCTCGACTACCGACAGAGCATTCAAGGCCTCGTGAAAGGCGTGACGCTCAACGTCCTGCAACCCGCGTGATCAATATCGTTTGCCAGTAGCTGGGTTCGCCAAAATTCAGCCATTTTCAATTGACCCCGTTAGGTCTGAACTCTGGCGAGTTCAGCTACACTTGGAACAACGATCGACCTCCTTCCCAAGCTTTGGCTTGGGAACGTAATGACGATCAACCGTCCACTTCTCATGGTGGAAGCCCCATGAACGCGTTCCATCGGCGAGGTCTCATTGTCTCAGCACTCCTGTTTGGAGTTTCGCCGCTCGGCGATGCTCTCGCAGCACGTCCCAACGTGATTCTCGTGATCACCGACGATCAGGGTTACGGCGACATCGGTGCTCACGGCAATGAGATGATCCGCACGCCGAATCTCGACCGCCTGCACGGCGAGAGTGTGCGGCTGACAAACTTTCATGTCGACCCGACCTGCTCGCCGACACGCTCCGCTGTGATGTCCGGCCGCTACTCGACTCGCACCGGCGTGTGGCACACGATCATGGGCCGTTCGCTGATGTCGACGGACGAAATCACGCTGGCTGAGGCACTCGCTGCGGGCGGGTATCGCACGGGCATGTTCGGCAAATGGCATCTCGGTGATAACTTTCCCTGTCGACCGCAGGATCAGGGGTTCGAGAAGACGTGGCATCACGGTGGCGGGGGCATCACGCAGACCCCCGACTGGTGGGGCAACGACTATTTCGACGACACCTACATCAACGAGCGCGGCGAGTCGCACGCCTTCAAGGGCTACTGCACCGACGTCTGGTTCGACACGGCTCTCGACTTCATCAAACAACGAAAGGACTCGGGCGACCCGTTCTTCTGTTACCTCGCCACCAATGCTCCCCACGGACCGTTTAACGTCGACGAGAAGTACGAGCAGCCGTACGTCGACGCTGGTGTGCCGCAGCCAATGGCCAAGTTCTACGGGATGATCACCAACATCGACGAGAATATGGGACGGCTCGTCCATCAATTGGACGAATGGGAACTGACCGAGAAGACATTGCTGATCTTCATGACCGACAACGGCACGGCCGCCGGCGTCGCACGGGCGAAACCGCAAGCGACATGGACCGGCTTCAACGCCGACATGCGAGGCCAGAAAGGGAGCGAGTACGACGGCGGTCACCGCGTCCCCTGCTTCATTCGCTGGCCCGAGGGCAATCTGACTGGCGGTCGTGACATCGACACACTCACCGCTCACATCGATCTCCTGCCCACCGTGCGCGATTTGTGCGACGTCGACAAGCCCGACGGCCCGCCCCTCGACGGCACGAGCCTTGTGCCGCTTCTGACAGGTGAAGTTGAATCACTTGGTGACCGTACGCTGTTCGTCCATTCGCAGCGGCTGGAGCATGTGCAGAAGTGGCGAAAGTCGGCGGTCATGACCGAGCGATGGCGACTGATCAACGGCAATGAGTTATACGACATTCAATCCGACCCCGGCCAGCAGACCGACGTCGCGACCGGCCATCCCGATGAGGTGGCAAAGCTCCGTGCGGCCTACGAGGGGTGGTGGGACAGTCTTTCGCCCGTGTTCGATGACGCCGTCCGCATCACGCTCGGCTCCGACAGGGAGAACCCGTCCCATCTGACGTGTCACGACTGGCACACTGACGATGGCCCCGTCCCCTGGAACCAGAACGCCGTTTCGAAGAACCCCTCCAATAACGGCCGCTGGACCGTGCACATCACTCAACCCGGAAACTACGAGTTCCGCCTCCGACTCCGACCAGCCGGAGTCCATGAGCCCATTCCCGCCGGTGAGGTCCGCCTGCAGATCGGCCAAGTTGAAGCCACGACCACGACGGACGGCACCACGGACGAGGCCCGTCTCACCCTCAACCTCCAACCCGGCCCTGCCACACTCCAATCCTGGCTCACCGAACAAGACGGCACCGAACGCGGCGCGTACTTCGTGGAGGTGGAACGACTCGACTGAATGCCCGGTCCCTCATCACGGGTGCCGCCCCACAGGACGATGACTCACACTCGTTTCGCCCGAACCGCAACGTGAAGAGACGAGGGCGTCGAGTCATCATGTGCCCGGCAACATTCAACGATCTTGTGCAGGGCCATCGGCGACAGGCTGAATCCTTTCAAGAACAATTCGCATGTGCCAGTATTCCTTGTTTGGCTTGAGCTTCCGACGGTCGCTTTTGAACCCTGACTTCGACACGACATAGTCAATGGGAGCCGATCCGGGGGCGTGGGAGCCACTTTGATGGAATCGCCCGTCTGAATCGGACAGAGCATCCGTCCCCAGCTGGGCATCTCCCCGCCAGACACGGATCGAAGCACCCTCGACCGGATTGCCGTCGCCGTCAACGACTGTCCCGTCGACAGATGTGAATCCGTCGCACCCTGCAAGTATGACCAAGAAACCGACGAAGAGAGATCGCCAAAACGTCATCCTTGCCGCCTCCGAAAGAATTTCACTCCGTTTGAATGATCCACTTCAGAGACCGATTATTCCCTGACCTGAGATCGACGTGGAGATTCAGAACATCCTAGAGGTCGATGAATTCAGTCAGTCGAGTTTGACAGCAGGGGGGTACCCCCCCGGGTTGAGAGATCGTGACAGCTACTCGCCGCCGAGGTACTTCAGTTGGATCTCTGTGTTCGTGAGTTTCTTCTGGAGTTCGGCGACGCCTTCTTCGGTGACGGCTGTGCGGGTGACTTTGAGGTCTTCCAGGGAGGTTAGCCCTTCCAGGTGGATGAGTCCGGCGTCCGAGACGGCGGTGGAGCCGAGATGGAGGAACTTGAGGTGGTGCATGTCCTTCAGAGCGGGGAGGCCGGCGTCGGTGAGTTGTGTGTTGTCGAGGTTCAGCCATTCCATGTTGGTGAGGCCCGACAGGTGAGCGACGCCTGTGTCGGAGATGAGGACCCGCCAGAGGTTGAGGCGTTTGAGGGACGTCATTGACGCGAGGTGCTCTAGGCCGTCATCGAAGACTTGACTTGCCTCGCTGAGGTCGAGGCTCTCCAGTTTGGACAGTGATTGCAGATGCTTCAATCCGTCGCTTGTGACTCCAGTCGCAGAGATGCGGAGCTTCTTGAGACTGGGCATCTGGGCAATCACTTCCAGACCGGCATCGCCCACAAGTGTTCTGGCGAGATACAGTTCCTCCAGATTGGTCAGCCCCTTGAGTTCCGCGAGGCCGGTCTCGCTGATCCAGAGGTGGTCCAGCGGCAGTGCTTTGAGGTTGGTCAGCTTGCCGATGGAGGCCATTGCGCCGTCGTCGACCGTCGTCGCACCGCTTTCGCCGGAGAGCCGCAGGGCCCGAAGGTTGGTCAGACCCGTGAGATGCTCGATCCCCGCGTTCGAGATGCCGCAACCGCGGAGGTCGAGGTTCTGCAGGGTCGTGAGCTGGCCGACCGTCTGGAGTCCGTCATCTGTGATGGCCGTCTCGTTGAGCAGCAGCGATCGCAGATCCGTCAACTTGGTCAACGGCTCCAGGTCGGTATCAGTGATCTCCGCTCCCCGGAAGTCGACCTCGGTCACGTTGCCTGCGTCACTCTGTTTGAGTTTGGTTGCTGATGCTTTCAAAGCACTGACGGCGTCCGCATCGTCTGGAGGAGTTGCAGGTGTTGTGGAGGGGGCGTCAGTCGATGCAGTCTCATTCGCATCGGGCGATGTCGACGTATCCGCCCCCCCACAACCCATTGCGATCACGAGGACGAAAGTGGCCAAACAGCGTTTCACATGAGGCATCACGAAAAAGACTCCTGAGGAATAAATCTGAACGGTCGCGTCCCTAGCTGTTTCAAAACAGGTTCTTGGGAGGGTGGCAGGGTCAGAAGCGTAACGGATGGCCCTGGAATCACTGGACCGGGCCTTCCCGTTGGTCAGACCCGGCCACCCGGTCAACTGGTATTGAAGCAGGCTCATGGCTTTTTGACGACGAGTTCGATGAGGTCGCCCGCTGTCTCGACTCGGGCCGGGAGTGTTTGGCCGGCGACGGCTTGATTGCGGGAATCAGCCGAAGCGACCGTCTGAGCGACTCGCATGGGACGGTCTCCGGTGATCGTGAGGGACCGCAGGTTGCAGAGGCTGACGAGGCCTTCGATTCCCAGATACTTGACCGCACCGGGGACGAACATCGGGTCGTCGGAGCGCGTGAGTTGCTGGAAGTCGAAGTCGCCGATGTCTGCAAACGTGCGAGAGACGGCGTTGCCGGCTTGTGACTGGGCTGCGACGATCACCGGTCCGGTCGATTGGCCCGTGCCGATGAGGTCGATCGACTTTGGCTGACGCTCGTGCCGTTGAACGAAGGCGAGCATGGTCAGCACATCGTGAACACGTCGCACGAAGAGTGGATGATTGTATCCGAAGGTGTAACCAGCAAAGCGATGCCAGCCGCTTTCTCCGTTTTGCTGATACCACATCTGCTGTTGAGCGGGGGGCTTGCCTTCGGGGTTGAACTCACCCTGTCCGAACAGGTCAGCCGAGACGACCGCGATGCCTGCGTCGAGCATCTTCTGTACAAGCTGATGCGGCTTGTCGCCGCTGATCAATCGGGACTTGCCGTCATCGGTGAACCAGAGAGCAACGCGGCCGTTCCAGTTCTCGCCGGGGTAGAAGAAAACTGCGGGGATTTGCTCACCCTTTGACGTGTGAGTCACGAGTCCCGTCATCAGCAGATACCCGTCTTTTTCCTCTTTCGAGGTGAGTTCAAACTCGATCTCGCCGACGACGTCCAGCGTGCGGCCGAGGATGGTCTCCCACGCGCCGCCGATGACTCTGCGGTATTCAACCAGTTGCTCGTGGTTGCGTGGGATGAGGGTGTTGATCTGCTCCGTCGAGTCCTGATCGGCGATTTGGAGCAAGGCGACTTCGTGAGCGTCGCCGACCTGATTCCCCTTGGGGGCCGGGTGCTCGTCGGTCCAGACGGTGGCCTCCTCGCGGCTGAGAGGCTCATACTCACGCTCAAGCACCGGTTCCTCGAAGCCGAGATTGAAGTGCTTGTTGAAGAATCCGTACATCACCGTGCGGTTGACATGGTTGTAATTGTGGCCGAACTCCGTGTGGAACGCAGCGGTCAAGTGATCCGGATGGCCGAGCATCTGGTAGAGGTTCTGGAGGTCGGGATAGCCCTTCGTCTGAAGTTCGCGGGTCCAGTCGTCCGCTGCGGTGAGGCCGAGCGGTCGCGGGGCAGTGGCGGCAGCGATGTCGACGTTGCCCTGATCGATACGAAGTAACGGAGCGTTCTCGCACGTGCAGCCACCCTGCATGCCGGTCGAGACCATCACGCATGGCATCGACGCGGTGATACGATGGTCGATAGCGGAGACAAGCATGGACTGCGTGCCACCTCCGCTGGCACCGGTCACACCGACACGTGTGGTGTCGATGTCGTCGAGACTCAGAATGAAGTCGAGAGCCCGGATCGAGTTCCAGGTTTGCAGGCCCATCATATTCTGGAGTCGCAACTCGGCCTGCACGCTCATGAAGCCCCAGTCGGTCGGCCGGTCGAGATGGTCCCAATTGTCGGGTCGGTGTTTGATCTGGATGGAGTCTGCATAACCGGTCATGTCGTACTGGAAGACGACACACCCCATGCGGGCGAGTTGCACGCAGCGCGCCTGGATCGGAAAGCGTCCTCCCGGATCGAACCGCTCGGAGCCGATGGCGATCTCTTGGTGGAGCTTCTGTTCGCCGTGATCGTAGAAACGGCCATCCTGCCAGTGTCCGTGAGGCGAGATGATGGCGGGGTACGGACCGGGAACGTCCTTGGGTCGGTACAGGCTGCCGGTCACGAAGTGTCCGGGGATCGACTCGAAGAAGACCCGATCCACGGTGTAATCATCACGTTCCACTCGTCCGTGGACGACAGCGTTCAATGGTGCCTTGGTCGGCAAGGGCCACAAGCCTTGTGAGACGAGAATACGACGACGAATCTCGGCCTGACGTGCGGGCCATGCGTCAGCGCTCTCGACCGGCTGAAACGGGAAATAGCCGTTGAGGTTCTGCGGCGGTCCGAGGCGTGAGTCGGTGAGCTGCTTGCCCTCCGGCACGGCATCAATCGAGCCGGCATAAGCAACTGGCAGCGGTGAAAGGAGCAGTGCAAGGATCAGGAATTGACGTCGCATGGCTTCCGGCTTTCGATGGGCGTCGAGGACAGGTCAACCGTAAACTTCGTGCAGGTCCCCCAGCGTATCGTGAGAGAGCCTGCGGTTCGAGTCTGACCGCCCCGAACCTCGTCGCATCAGCACGAATACGGATCAGAGAGATGGTCGTTGGTCTCATGAGCGAATAGACTGAAGACACTGTTTTGCAACGAGCATAATCCCATCAGCAGTTGATCGACTGCATCTGTCGTGGCCGATTCCCATCTTGAAATTCTGGAAGACCTCACGGGGACGTTTCGCGGTGAGCTGCGTCTCGATGCTGTCACGCGCTCGATCTACTCCACCGATGGCAGCCTGTACCACGAACGACCCATGGGCGTCGCGTATCCGCATGATGCAGCTGATGTCGAGAGTCTGGCGAAGTATGCGGGTGAACATCACCTTCCGCTGATTCCTCGCGGGGCGGGGACGCAGGTTGCCGGCGCGGCTGTCGGCAGCGGACTCGTGGTCGACTTCTCCCGCCACATGCGGAGCATCGTTGCACTCAGCGATCACACGATCCGCGTGCAGCCGGGCATCGTGCGTGACGAGTTGAACGCAGCACTGCGTCCATTGGGCCGTTACTTTCCCCCCGACCCGTCGAACACAGCGGTCACGACGGTCGGCGGCATGCTGGCGGTCGACGCCGCGGGATCTCATGCGGTGCGGGTCGGCTCGACACGGGACCATGTCCTCAGCATGGAAGTCGTCCTCGCAGGCGGAGTGCGGATGGAACTGAGTCAGGAGACGCTGGGCGTGCGTCCCCCACGCAGACCGGACGATCTCGACCCGTTGACCGATCCCGGTTCGTCCGTGACGCAGCCCACGATCCGCCGTGACCTTGTCGGTCGACTACGGAAGATTCTGGAGGACAATGCCGATCTCATTGTCGAGCGTCAACCTGCCTCGACCCGCAACAGTTGTGGTTATCAGTTAAAAGGAGTCCTGCGCCCGAACGAGTTGCATCTGCCGCGACTGCTGGTCGGGTCTGAGGGAACGCTGGGGATGTTCACTGAGGCGACGCTCCACACAACGCCGTTGCCGGCTCATCGGGGTGTGGCGTTACTGTTATTCGGCAAGATGGATGCCGCCATCGCAGCGGTGCAGAAGCTGATGCCTCAACAACCGAGCGCGTGCGATCTGCTTGACCGGCGGCTGTTGTCACTCGGCCGCGAAGCGGACGAGCGATTCGAAGCATGGATTCCCAAGACAGCGGAGGCGGGCATTCTCGTCGAGCAAACAGGGTACAGTGAACGGCAGGTGCGTGACCGCATTCAGATGGCGATCTCCGCAGTACGCAGCAGCGACAACTCGGTCCACGTTGCCCGTGAGGCTTACACACACGATGAGGTCGAGTTCCTGTGGTCATTGCCGGGACGCGTGGTGCCTTTCCTGTCGCGGCTATTGGGCGATGTGAGACCGCTGCCGTTTGTTGAAGACATCGCGGTCCCTCCGGAGCAACTGGGAGAATTTCTCGTGCAGGCGCAGCGAGTCCTGCAAAAGCATGAGATCACGGCGTCGCTGTACGCCCACGCGGCATCGGGACAGGTCCATTTGCGACCCTTCCTGCCTCCGCCGGCGCCAGGGAACACGACGCGCATCGAGACAATGGCTCGGGATTTGTACGAGGTGGTCTTTCAGTTCCAGGGGACCATCAGCGGTGAACACGGCGACGGACTGGCACGGACCGCGTTCATTCGCTCGCAGTACGGACCGTTGTATCGAGTCTTTCGAGAGATCAAAGACATCTTCGACCCGCACAACCTGATGA
>JAGQPX010000068.1 GCA_020426505.1 Planctomycetaceae bacterium
CGCACGCGTGACTCGAAGCGGATGTTGTCGTAGGTGATGTAGCCGTAGACGTTGTCTGCCGCGACGATCTCGCCGATCATCTCTGGCGACGTGCTGGCAGAGGTGCCTGTCTGCAGGAACAAACCGGGCGCCGTCTGATGGATCACGATCACAGGCACCGCTGCCCGTGGAATCACCTGCTCGAAGTAGCCTCGGATGTTCGTCGTCAGCCGGGGAATGCGAATGCGAAGCAACTCGGCCCCGGACTCGGCGTAGGTCTCTGCGAGGCGTAAAGTCTCGGTGACTGACGGATTGTCAATGCCGGCGATGATGAGCCTGTCGCCATTCGCCGCGCGATGCACGGTTCGGATGATCTCCAGTCGCTCTGCTTCGGAGAGAAACGCCTCCTCGCCGTTCTCGGAGTTGAGCACAAACCCGCACAACGCTGTCTCTCGCCACCGCTGAACGTTGCGTTCGATGGCCCCATGATCGACTGCGTCATGCTCGTCAAACGGCGTCGGCATCGGGGCGATGACAAGCGGAGCATCAGTCTGAATGGGCATGCAGGTCGTTTCTATTTGAGCGTCAGGCGATCACGTCACGGATCGGGTTGCCGCCGTGGGCGATGGCGACGGGGCGATTCTGCAGGTCGGGAACCGTCATGTGCGGGTCGATGCCGAGCAGATGATAGATCGTCGCAACCACATCTCCGGGCGACACCGGATCGGTCGCCGGATAGGCTGCCTCCTTGTCGGTCGAGCCGAACACCATCCCCTGCTTTACTCCGCCACCTGTCAACAGACTGAACCCGCATTGCGGCCAGTGATCGCGGCCGGCGTTTCGATTCACTCGCGGCGAGCGTCCCATCTCGCCCATGACGACGACCAGCGTCGTGTCCAGCAACCCCCGTTCTTCGAGGTCGCTGATGAGAGCCGGATAGACCATGTCGAGCACCGGCAGATTCTCGTTCTTCAACATGCCGAAGTTGTTCTCGTGCATGTCGTACGAGTGCCCCATGCGACCGAAGATCTCTGCATGCACACTGATGAACGGCACCCCCCGCTCTCGCAATCGCCGGGCGACGAGCATGCTGGAACCGATCAGATGTCGGCCGTATCGATCTCGCAGCTCCTCCGTCTCTTCCGACAAGTCAAACGCCCGCCGCGTCTCGCTCGACGTCAGCATGTCAAACGCCCGTTGCTGGAATCCGTCCATCCGCTCCAGCGACCCGGAGTCACTTGCTGTTTTGAATTGATCATCCAGTTGCGACACGAGCGAGCGACGGCGATCGAGTCGATTGGCCGTCATCGCCGGCAGTTCGCCGACCGACGGCATCTGCGGTTCACCCATCGGCCGGACCGGGTCGTAATAGGCACGACTCGGCTCGCGATCGAACGTCGGGTCACACACGCTGAACAGCGGATCGTACTGACTGCCGAGGTAACCGCCGTACGGTCCGGGACGCCGGATGCCGGGGTACATGGTCGCTTCTCCCCATCCGGGATAGCACGGTAGGCAGACCGCTCCGGGGAGTTCACGCGGCCCCATGTTGAGGTACTGACAGACCGCTCCGATGTCCGGCGGGTCGGTCGCCTTCGCGGCCAGCTGTCCGTTCTCTCCCTGGTCAAAGCCGGTCATCATCGCCAGCGGATTATGGGCGTTGTAAGAGTGCGTGATCGTCCGGATCAGACTCGCTTTGTGCATCCACTTCGCCGTGGTCGGCAGATGCTCGCAGATTTGCAGTCCGGGCAGCGACGTCGCGATCGGCTCGAACTCACCCCGAATCTCAGCCGGAGCGTCCGGCTTCATGTCGAACATGTCCTGATGACTCGGTCCGCCGAGCAGATTGAACAGGATGACCGACTTGGCCGTCCCCTCACGGCGAACGCTCGACGCCTCACTGGCCGCCAGCAACCGCGGTAACGTCATCCCCGCGAACAGCGACAATCCGCCAATCCGCATCGATTCCCGCCGCGTCACACCGTCACACAACTCCGTCCGCTGACCGAGGATTTGTAACATGTGTCATCCCGCACCTTGAAACTCAGGACCTTCACCACAGTCTAACAGATCATCACACAACTGTCCGAGTCATGCCTCAGGAATCAGAGGAACGATGGGACAGTAACGGGGCAATCGGAATGTGGGGTGGCACGAAGGCCCAATGACGTACTGCCCCAATCTCCAAGTTTGCTGTGTCCGCTTGACAATGATCTGTTAGAATGGACCTGTTATGAAAGAACTCTCCCGCATCACACTCGACCCCGGCGTCATGGGCGGCAAACCGTGTGTTCGCGGTTTGCGGGTGACGGTCGGCACGGTCATCGGTCTCCTCGCAGCCGGTCGATCGCGTGAGGAGATTCTCCAAGCATATCCGTATCTGGAGCCGGAGGACATCGACCAGTGTCTCGCCTACGCGGCCTGGCGGGTTGATGAACGAGAGGTCACACTCCCGGTCGCATGAGCATTCAGATTCTCATCGACATGAACCTCTCGCCCGACTGGGTGCCGCTGCTTGAATCGGCCGGATGGTCGACTCAACACTGGTCACACGTTGGCGACCCGCACGCCGAAGACCGAACCATCATGGACTGGGCCGAAGCCAACGCTTACGTCGTGTTCACTCACGACCTGGACTTCGGCACCATCCTCGCACTGACCCACAAGTCAGGTCCGAGCGTGCTTCAGATTCGTGGGCAGGATGTTCTGCCCGACAAGATGGGTCCCCTCGTCATCGCAGCCCTCAATCAACATTCTGCTGACTTGGAGGCTGGGGCAATCCTGGTCGTCGAAGAGGGAAAGAGCCGAGTGCGAATTCTGCCGATTTAGTCTGACACTCGATTCGCGACAAGCAGTTTGCGGCGTGATTTCCTGATCGATTCTTGACGACATCCTGCACCGAGATTATCGTCCGCCGCCTTGTACCTGTCAGGATGTCCAGTATGGCGACGACGAACCTGTTTGTTGAGTTGATCGTGATCGGCGTGGGGGCTGCGTGTTGGGTGACGTTGTTCATGCTGGGGCTCATCGGCGTGGAGTCGTTCCCATTACAGGCGGCACCCGGTTATCCAATTCTGGTCTTCCTGTTGCCGCTGGTCTATCTGCTGGGGATCATCTCCGACCGCATGGCCGACATGCTGTTCGACAAGTTGTTCAGCGGTCCGCTGCGGGCCCGCTACTTCCCCGACCGACGCGAGTATCAGGATGCCCGGCGACTGGTGATCAGTTCATCCAGCCGTCTGGCCAACATGCACGACTACGGACGCACCCGCATTCGCATCTGCCGCGGCTGGGCATTGAACGCCCTGCTGATCGCCGTCGCACTCCAGTTCGTGCTGCGGGCTCAAGTCTTCACGACGCCCGGTCACGAAGCAGCCGTCACCTGGGGAGCCGCCGCCTGCGTCCTGCTCTCAATGGCCTCCTGGTGGTCCTGGTACACCCTCTGCTCCTGGGAGTACGTCAAAATCTACGAACACGCCGAGTTCCTGCGACAGACGTCGTACCAAGAACCACTGAAGATCGCCGCGTGATTTTCGTTGATTGAATGACCATCGCGTCTTCATGCACGACGATATTGCCCATGTCTCAGAGATGAGCGTATCATGCGATCATGCCCACTGTACTGCGCAGCGGTCCATATCGATTCTTTTTCTATGCGGGTGACGGCGAAGAGCCACCACACGTCCACGTCGAGCGTGATGACTGTGAGGCGAAGTTCTGGCTTGATCCTGTGCGGATCGCTCGCAGCCACGGCTTTGCGGCGAAAGAGATTCGGACAATCGAAAAGCTGATCACTGACAACCAACAACAATTGCTCGGAGCCTGGGATGAGTTCTTCAACGGTTGATTCACAAACACCCACCGCTGCAAATGTGCAAGTCAGCGATGACTCGCTCACGGTCGAACTCTCCGATGGTCGCACGATCTCCGTCCCGATTGGATGGTACCCTCGTCTCTCGCACGGCTCGGCTGACGAGCGCGATCATTGGCGTCTCATCGCCAACGGTAGCGGCATCCACTGGCCTGATCTGGATGAGGACATCAGCATTGAAAACCTGCTCACCGGTCGACCATCAGACGAGAGCCAGACGTCGTTCAAACGCTGGTTGGACGAGAGGTGATAACGTGACAGAGCTGCTGGATGCCTACCCTCCTGTGACAAACAACATTGGCTTCATCAACGCCGGCATCAAGAAGGTTGTGCGTGCCTGTAACAAATGGCTGCTGCCGCAGGGGGGCTACTCGAAACCAGAGTGGTTTCGGGCAGGCATCGATGAGGCAATTGAACGATTGTTTCCGCTGACACATTGGCAGATTCTCTTCGTCGAGTGTCAACGGAACTGGACAGCAGTGTTCCGTGACATCGATGATGTTCCCGAGGGACCCGTGGCGGTTGTAACAGAGCGATTGAAGTGCCGTGGCGTCATCAGCACTTTTGTTCCTCAGACCATTTCAGAGGACATGACAAGTGGTAGCTGGGGCGCGATTCAGCTTCGAGTGTATGAAGATCGCCCGACTGAGTATCGCAACATCGGGAGAACCATCTCGCTAACCAATCAATGTGGACGATGGCGGTTCGACCTCAGTGGCGAGCCTTTGCCGTGTGAAGACGTCGATCGCTATCAAGCCAAGATGGTGAAAGACCGCTTCAATCTTGACATGCTTTTAGAGAATCTCGACGACTTCGGGATCAAAGGCTATCGGCACCGCTTCTACACGGAGCAATGTGCTCTTTACCATCCTCCTGCCCCCACATACACCGGTACCGAACTCAGGATCAACGGAAAGGTCATCAGACGAACAGAGTGATGACCGAGCGGCCACATCGCCGTGATAGATGCCTCATGGGGTGGCCCAGCCGTTTCAGGCTGGGTGTCGTCGGCACAGGACGAACGCCACTGTGGGAACGATCCTTAACAAACTCTCGGATGCGGAGTGTGACTCATCTTGCCGCTCCGCGACCCGACCGATGCCGGTCGGGCCAACTCGCGATATTCCCCAAATCACCCGATGAACTTTGTCTTCGGCGCCTCGCATCATGAGAAGATTCTGGCCACATCTTCTGATCGGCATCGGTTTGCTCGTGATGTTTGGTGGGTTTCTTTACGACATCATGTTCGCGGGCATTCCATACCAGGATCCGACGCCAGAGTTGTCAGCACGTTACGCTCATCATTCGCACATTGCATCCGTGATCTGCTGGACTGGAGTTGTGGTCACCCTTTCGGGAGGGCTCGGAGGGATTCTCCGCGCAGTCGTCCGAAGGTTTCAGTGATGCAAGACCGACTCTCGCCGGACGTGGCGGCGCGTCGCGCTCAGGGTTCTCTGTCCGTCGGCCGGGTGCCATGGAACGCGAGATGGCCCGGTTGACTGGCAGATGTCACCCAGTGAATCACTCCACTCACCGCGTCAGGAACACTTCCTTGCGGTGCACGGAGGCGGTGGGGGTGATACCGTCTTGGAGGGCGGTGTTGATGACCTTTTGGCCTTCCTGTGAGCGGGCGTAGACTGGTTGGCCGGGGCTGACGTGTGTGTTCCAGTGCTTGGTGTACAGGTCGGCCAGTCGTTTGTTTTTGGCGAGAGCCGAGGGGACAGCGTGTAGCATCTCCAGTTGGCGGTGCTCCCGCTGGAAGTACTGGCCGACGATTCGCGGGAGAATTCGTGACAGCCAGGTGTCGACCCGGTAGTCGACAAACCGCTGGATGACGTAACGGGGCTCATCAAGCGGGCCCAATGCTTCGGCCAGTGATTCGCTGAACAGACGGCTGTCCTCATCGTTGGCTGTTTGCAGGAATGCACGGACATATCCGCCGGCCCGGCTCTCAATCGAAAGTTCTCCGACCTGCTGAATGAGTCGTTCCTCCTGGAGTGCGCCGAGCACGGCTCGACCGATTGCTTGCGTTAATGATTCTGCATTCCAATCGGCGCTCAGCTGCGCGAACGGGACCGGCGGTGGGCGAAGACCGGCTTGCGTTTGCACTTCGAGTGTGTGCACCGGGTCCGGATGATACGGCTCGCCGACTCGCCAGAGTGCCCGGAACTCGGCTCGTCGTGCGGGGCGCTCCAGCATCTCGGCGTTGAGCACGTGCATTGACTCCTCAACAAGTTCGGGGGCGATCTCGGTGAAGGCCGCATGCACATGGCCGACCCCTTTCTCGATCACGCCGTCGTCCGTCAAACCGAATAACGAGTTGTGCTTTTTGATGAAGCGGGCATAGTCGTCCAACCCTTTCGTGTACTCCGGCGCGATGCAGACGACGTCCCAGTTGTGAGCCAGCTTGGCCGGGTCCTCGGCATCCAAGCGGAGCGAACGTCCACGCAGTTGATTGATCGATGTCGATGTCGTGACGGTCGTGAGATCGATGAGCACGTTGACGCGGCTGGCGTCCCAGCCCTCGCCCAGCAGGCCTCGCGTGCCCACGAGACACTTGGTGATCCCCTGCTGAAACATCTCGGTGACCATCGCCACATACACGCGTGGACACCAGTCACTCCCGCGACCGCTCACCACATGGAAGCCGGCCTCCTCACTGAACTCGAGATCGACCTTGTATCCCCGCTGTGACAGCCAGCCAGCCGCAGCCTCGTCGAAGCGCGGGGCAACGTCGTCATCCACGAGGACTGTTGATCCCGTCACCAGCACCGGATCGAGTGCGTCTGTCTCCGGGTGACTCAAGAGCACTCGAAAGGCAGCGACGGCCCCGCCTGCCTCTTCGTCGAGAAGGTGATCAATCTCCGAAGAGACTGCTGACGTCTTCTCGAAGTCGGTCACGACTATCGCGCGAATGCGATCACCCAAGGCGTCGCGTTCCGCACGGAGGATCGGGATGATCGCCTCGGCCTTGCCGTGGGCGTAGGCCATCACCCGACCGATGGGGGATGCACACGCCTGACTGCCCGTCTCGGTAATCTGCGTCCCCAGCAATCGCAGCCGACTGATCGTCTCTTCTGCCAGCTGGTGATCGGATGGGTCAATTGAGCTTCGGAGTCGATGGCGGATGTACCGGTCGAGCACCGGAATCAGCACGTCCATCGGCAGCCGAGACTGTTGATAATCGGTGGCGAGGGGTTGCGATTCTCGCCTGACTTTGGGAACACCACGTGGGAGGGACACACTGCGAGAGACCAGAAAACGCGGACCGGCCCACGCGAGAGCGGGATCACGTTTCTCGAACGCCTGCCAGTCTTTCGCGGTGCCGACCGGTAGCTGACGTTCGGCCAGCACGCGACGGAGCCAGTCGGTCAGCGACTCTCTCCCCGAAGCTTCATCAGGCGGTTCACAAAGCTCCTCGACCAACTGCTCCAATTGCTCGTCCGCCCTGGCGACGTACGCCAGCTCTTCCGATGTTGGGCGGACGAACTGCACCAGATCCTGATACGGTGCGAGGAACCCGTCCTTCACCACTGCGGGGACCGGCACCTCGTAATCGATCGGACCGAAGAACGACCGGTATCGCTCGACGTCCTCTTTGAGTTGACCTTCCATGTCCGGGGGAGTGGCCGTCAGGCCGAGGATGATCGGGTGATCGAAGTACCGATGTGCGTCCGCCAGCACGCGTCCCCAGTGACTGAGCAGGTGATGACACTCATCCAGAATTAGCAAACCAATGCCCGCCTGCTTGAGTCGCTTGAGAGTTTCCAGAGCCGAGCCGTGCAGAGTTTGCATCGCCTCCCCCGAGAGCGCGATCTCGTCACGGACTTCCTTGCGATAACCGCTCAACCGGTCTTCGTAGTAAGCGCTATAATGCCGCTGCAGGTCTTCGATCCAGACCTGCGCCTCGTCCGGGTCCTGAGCCTGCCCCTTCTCGACAAGGGTCTCGATCCAACGCTCGGTCGCCTCAGCATCGAGTTGACGCCCTCCCCGCTGCGGCAGCGTGACCGCCTGATACGTCAGCGACGTGAGAAGTGCCGGTGACTTGGGATCGGTACTGGCGACCGACTTCACCCCTCCCGGACAGGCGAACAGATCCAGCCGATCGACCCATTGCGCCTGAATGGCCGAGTTGGGCGACAACACCAGCGCCGGCTGCCGAACGCACTCCGCCCACAGATTCAATCCGAGAATCGTCTTGCCGGACCCAGGCGGGGCGACCACATGTAACTGTGTCTCGCCCTCCTCCAACTGCCGTCGCGCAATCTCGACCACATCACTCTGTGAAGGCCGCAGCGTTCCTCGAAAAGAGATCGCGGGAAAGCTTGCCATGGTCAATTGCGAGTCAGAGCAAAGACGACGACTGTTCGTTCGCCACTGTACCATGTCCCGGTGTGCTCAACGATGAACAGAACCGACGCCGTCGCTGATCATCTCACAACCCGTTCAGTCGTCCGGCGCCCGTGATAGACAGAGGAACGTGCCACTGCTTTGGTCGGGCTGAGGGGACGTCGAATCGCCGCTCAACACTGTTTTCCCGACCGAAGCAGTGCTGATCGCCGTAGGGACGTGGCGAGTCGGTCAGGCAAACAGTGGCACGTTGCAGTGAAACTGTGCGATCATACGGGTGACGGTGAACTCCTCATCGCAATTGCGTTCAGAGGCTACCTGCCTGTCGAGGTGCCCGCATGAAGTGGCTGTTAAACATCGTGTTCGTGCTTGGGTTAGTTCTTGTGTTGGGGTATCTGATGCTTCCCAACTTGATAACGCCTCCTGAGGCGATTCATCGGACGATGTGCCGTAACAACCTCAAGGCCATCGGATTGGCCATGCACAATTACCATGATGTGTATGGTTCGTTTCCGCCGGCCTATGTGGCGGATCAGGACGGCAACCCAGCTCACAGTTGGCGGATTTTGATCCTGCCTTACCTCGATTCGTATAACGCTGACTTCGTCTCGATCTACGAGCAGTACCGGTTCGATGAGCCGTGGGACGGGCCGAATAATTCCGAGCTTCATGACCTCATCCCGGATGTTTACAAGTGTCCGAGCTATGATGCGAATCTGGAGGTTCCCCAGCGGAAACCTGCGAAGACACTGAGCAACTATGTGGTCGTGACGTCACCTCACTCGGCATTTCCTTACGATCGGACCGTCAGCATCGGCGACATCTCGGTCGGCACACCGAATACGATTCTCGTGACTGAGGTACAACGTCACGCCTGTCATTGGATGGAACCGGTTGACATCACGGTGCAGCAACTCATCACAGATTTGGAGTTCACCGTTTGGGATGAGGACCTGTGTCATCAAGGCGGCATGCACGCGGGCTTTGCAGACGGCTCTGCTCAGTTCTTGCCATTGACGCTCGAATCCGACACCTTCCGCAAACTGGTCACCAAAGACGGCGGTGAGATGGTGGAGTTCTAATCGCCTGTCAGGTTCTGGATCGTGAGTCGCCGGACCGGGCGGGAGAATCATCAGGTGGAAGGGGCGCCGTTCACGAACCCTGCCCGATTGCGACTGGTGCTCAAGCCTCTGGCTGCGCCGGCTGCTGAGAACTCCCCACACCGGAATTATGAGAAAAATGTGATTGCTCGGCGTATTTGGCGGACCCTAGGATCGGGAATTCAGTCATCACTCCCGTCGATTTATGGGTTCCGGAACCTCAGATGAGCATCACAAGAGTTGCGTCGTACACATTGGCCCTTTCACTATCCCTCTCGCTTGCGGACCCTCAAGTGGCCGTTGGGGACATTGTCTACAATGTCAGTCACAGCTTTGCTGCCAACAATGGAGGGGCGGGGACCATCGACATTATGGGGACAATTACCACGGACGGCACGCTGGGGTCGATCACTGCTGGCAACGTCACCATGTGGGACCTGGCGTTCAGCAATCCAGGCGGAACGCAGACGACCTTTCATCTGACCGAGATGAACTCCACATTCGACATCAGCGGCGGAGCATCTCTGTCGGCGACGGCGACGACGTTGGATTTCACCATTCCCGTGCCTGCGTTTCTTGAGTTTCCACAGATCTCCTTCTCGGATACGGTTGGCGGCCCGGACATTTCCTGGACGTATCTGGCACAGAACTTTGGAACACCGTTTGTCGACACGAGCGTCATTCTGGACAGCGATGGAAACGGCCCACTTCCATTCACTCAGCACCTGACAAACGTCACCCCGATGGTGGCCCCTTTGACGGGTGACCTGACGGGAGGTGCCGGGGTCCAAAGTGTTCCCGAGCCCGCATCTCTTGGGTTATGTTTTCTAGGCGCCCTGGGGCTCGCCGGTTCTCGTCGACGTCGCGTGCTTCGCTCAAGAAGCAGAACTTACGAACAATCGCTTTCGGTTCAACCTGACACGCTGCGCGACATTGACCAACCACTCAAACGTCGTGTCGCTTCCGCAGGGCAGATGTGTCACGGTACGGTCCTCGTCGTACCGCTCGATGCTGTCATGACGAGACAGACCGATTGAATAATCGGACGGCAGCGGTAAGGTGTGATGAACTCGGCGTCCCCTGCTCTGCCTCGCGCTTTGCTCAAGTCTGATGAACGACATCGTCTACTTCGATCGCTATCGCCAGACCCTGTGCACCGAGCAGGTGTATGGCGATGAGGCGTTGCGGTGGACGTATGGGACGACCGCGGGGCGAATTGCGTTGCATGCGTTGGTCAAGCGGGCGGTGTTCTCTCACTGGTACGGCTGGTCGATGGACCGGGCCGGGACTCGGTCGAAGATCGAACCGTTCATTGAGAAGTACGGTCTTGATCCCGGTGAATTCGAACTTCGGCCCGAGGAATTCGGGAGCTTCAATGAGTTCTTCTTCCGCAAGCTGAAGCCGGAGGCGAGGCCGATTGACCCGCGTGCAGCGTCCGTGGTCTTCCCGGCAGATGGTCGACATCTGTGCGTGCCCGACCTTTCGCAGTGCGAGGGGCTGTTCGTCAAAGGTGAGATGTTCGATCTGGAGACGCTCGTGGGCGATCGCGAGTTGGCCAGCCGTTATGCGAGTGGCAGCCTGCTGCTCTCCCGCCTCTGCCCGACCGACTATCACCGCTTTCATTTCCCCGTCAGCGGCACACCGGGTGAGGCTCGACTGCTCAACGGGCCGCTGTTTTCCGTCAACCCGATCGCGCTCTGTCAGAACATCCAGATCCTCGCGACCAACAAACGGGTGCTGATGCAACTGACGACCGAGTCGTGCGGGACCATGCTCCTCATGGAGATCGGTGCCACCTGCGTCGGCGGAATCTGTCAGACCTATCAACCCGGCGTCACTGTTTCCAAAGGGGACGAAAAGGGATACTTTCGCTTCGGCGGCTCGTCAACCATCGTGATCTTCGAACCGGGACGCATCGCCTTCGACGAAGACCTGATCAAGCAGTCCCGTCAGCACCGCGAACTCTACGCCCACATCGGCGATTCGATGGGGACCATTCTGTAGGATGGATCTCACATAGCTGTTGCTCCTGGTCGCCTTCATGTCGCCGTTGAGAGCAGTTGCGGTGCGTATCTCACAGTTGTCCAACGTCTGCTGTTGTCATTTCGTCCGGGGATTCGGCATACTGTGTGAGAGATGTCCTCAAACTGGCGCGAGTAGCGGTTGGGAGGCGGTGCGATGCTGACACTCTGGGGAGACCGGCGCGAGCAGCTGTGTGACTCGTCGTCGCGGCGGAGTTTCCTGCGAGCCGGAGCGCTCGGCTTGGGCGGGTTGTCACTGGCGGATGTCTTGCGGTTGCGGGCGGCAGCGGGCGCGAAGGAATCGGCAGGTACGCAGACATCGGTCTCGCGGACGTCAGTCATCTTTGTTGAACTCGCCGGCGGACCGACACAGTTCGAGACGTATGACCCGAAGCCGCAGGCACCAAAGGAGTACCGGGGTCCGCTCAAAGCAATCTCGACGAGCGTGCCGGGCGAGCAGTTCTGCGAGCTGCTGCCTCGGCAGGCGACCATGCTCGACAAGCTGACGGTCATTCGATCGATCCATCACAAGAAGAGTTCGCACGACCCGTCGAGTCATCTCACGCAGACCGGCTACTACAAGACGGGCCCCAAAGGGGGGCCGGCTCAGATGCCGTCCTTCGGTGCAGTGATCGGCAAGACTCGCGGAGCAAACGACCCTGCCCTGCCCGCCTACGTGGCGGTGCCAACGATCATGCGGAACGGCGGAGCAGCCCACCTCGGCAAAGGATTCGAGCCGTTCCAGACGATGGGTAACCCAAACGATCCGAAGTTCCATGTCGAGAATCTGTCATTGCTGGACAGTGTCAGCCTGTCGAGACTCGATGACCGCCGAACTCTCCAGTCGGCCCTCGACCGCCAGCGGGAACTCGTCGACCTCGACGGCTCAGCAGTCGCGCTCGATGAGTTCAAGCAACAGGCGTTCGATCTGGTGACCAGTCCGCAGGCACGTCAGGCGTTCGACATCTCGCAGGAGAGTGACAGCAACCGTGATCGTTACGGTCGCAACACGGTCGGGCAGAGCATGCTACTGGCACGTCGACTGGTCGAGAGCGGCGTGACATGCGTCACCGTGCGGGTGACCGGCTGGGACGATCACTCGAGTCTTGTCAAACGCATCAAGCCCCGCACAGCTGAGTACGATCAGGGCCTCGCTGCTTTGGTCAATGATCTCCACGAGCGCGGCCTGCGGGACGACGTGCTGGTGATTGCAATGGGCGAGTTCGGTCGGACACCTCGGTTCAACAAGAATGCCGGTCGCGATCACTGGGGCCCGTTGATGAGCGTACTCCTCGCCGGCGGCGGACTGCAGCCGGGCATCTACGGCTCTTCGACGGCCAAGGGGGAGACGCCGTTCGACATGCCTTACCGACCCGAGAACGTGCTGGCCATGCTCTACCGGCACCTCGGCATCGACCCGACAACGACCTTCAACGATTTCTCCGGCCGCCCCCGTTACGTGCTCGAAGAACACGAATTGATCCACGAGATCATCTGAGCTTCGCCCTCCCACGAGTGCGTTTTTCTAGCGGTGATGGTCTGCTATCTTTGGACTCACGCTCAGGTCCGAAGACCATTCGTTTTCTCCCCCAACATGAAGCGAGAGTTCCATGAACACCAAAGATGCAATCCGTTCAGCAATGGCGATGAGTGACACGGTCTTGAAGACGTATCTGAGTGACTTGAGCGATGCGGACCTGATGACGAGGCCGGGAGACGGATGTAATCATCTCGCGTGGCAGCTGGGGCATCTGATCAGTTCCGAGACGATGCTGCTCAAGGGGGTATCGCCTGATGCGGGTGCCGAGTTGCCCGATGGCTTCGCGAAGGCTCACTCGAAGGACGCGACAGGGAACGACGATGCGTCGGCGTTTCAGTCGAAGGATGAGTACCTGGCACTCTTCGACCAAGTGCGGGACGCCTCGCGAGCAGCTCTGGAGTCCTATCCGGAGCCGGACTTCGACGCACCGAGCGCTGAGCACTTTCGCAAGATGTTCCCCACTCAAGGGGACGTCTTCATGCTGATCGCAAACCACCCCATGATGCACGCCGGCCAATTCGCGGTCGCTCGCCGCAAGCTCGGGAAAGATGTGCTGATCTGAGTACGTCAGTAGACGCCTCGGGTAGCCGGCCTTCGCCAGAAGCCGGACTGGGATGAACATTTGGACGTGGAATGTCTCACGATCCGTCGTCTGGCGACGACGGCTACAGCAGCAATGGTAGTTCAACAGGATTGGAAAGCGATCTCCGGCTGTGCCCTTCCCTTTTCCGTGTCATCCGTGTATTCCGTGGTTATCCCACTGCGCGATCGTGATCGTCACGACGCACACATCTGATCCCTCTATCATTCAATTTCTACCATGACGACTGGATTCGGCGTTGTCGGCTGCGGAATGATCTCGAACTTTCACGCCAAGGCGTTGGGAGACATCCCCGACGCGAAACTCGTGGCGTGCTTCGACATGTTCCCGGCGTCGGCGGACAAGTTCGCAGAGACACAAGGGTGCCAAGCGTATCACGATCTCGATGCGATGCTGGCCGACGATGCGGTTGAGGTCGTAACGATCTGCACGCCGAGCGGTGCCCATCGCGACCCGGCTGTCGCTGCCCTTAACGCGGGCAAGCACGTGCTGGTCGAGAAGCCGCTCGAAATCACACTCGCCAAGTGTGATGAAATCATCGCAGCGGCAGAAGCGAACGGCGTCAAACTCGGCACGATCATGCCCAGCCGGTTCAGCGAAGCCAACCTCACGCTCAAGCGGGCGATCGAGGCCGGCCGCTTCGGCAAGCTCACCCTCGGCGACACCTACGTCAAGTGGTGGCGATCTCAGGAGTACTACGACAGCGGCGGATGGCGAGGCACCTGGGCGCTTGATGGTGGCGGGGCTTACATGAATCAGGCGATCCACAACGTCGACCTGCTGTACTGGTTCATGGG
>JAGQPX010000069.1 GCA_020426505.1 Planctomycetaceae bacterium
ATAGACTTAACGGAGTAGTGTTAGGATACTCATCGAACGTGTTTCAGGGGCAACCTGCTTTTCTTGCGACATCGACGCACCCTGACGGTGGGTTCAACGACCCTCGATTCAGCTACGAACTTGCCTTCCAGAGAGATGAGTTCTGGTACACCATTGGCTACCACTTGTTCAAGGAAGTCGATCAATTGCCTGACGGAGTTCAGCGATACTTCGATAGTTTCCAGATTCCCGCCCCCCCCACCTGTTCATGATTCGACAAGCCGAAGTAATCACATGGTTGCATCTCGGCGAACGATTGACTGTCCTTTGAGTCAACGGAACCAATTACGGACTCAATCGTGCTAGCCAGTGATCCGTTGATCGGCTACTCTCATTCGTGCGGGCCTTGAAGCGGTGGGCTCCGTGGTTCATCGGGAGGCACCAGAGATGCAGTGTCAATTCTGTCGCCAGGGCGAGACGAAGGTCATCGACTCGCGGGGCAGTCAGGACTTTGTGATTCGTCGCCGTCGCGAATGCCTCGCGTGCGGGCGGCGGTTCACCACTTACGAAAAGATCGAAGATTCTCCCATCAAGGTCCTCAAGAAAGATGGAACACGTGTTCCGTTCGACCGCGAGAAAATTCGTGACGGGCTCGACAAAGCTTGTTACAAACGTCCCGTCAGTCCGGACCAGATTGAGCAGATCGTCAACGAGGTGGAAGCGGATGTTTACGAGACGGGCGAGCGAGAGATTCCGTCACGACATATCGGTGAGTTTGTGTTCAACGCACTTCGCGAGGTGGATCAGATTGCCTTCGTGCGGTTTGCGTCGGTCTATCGGGAATTCAAGGATGTCAATGATTTCGTCGACGAGTTGGAACCGATTCTGCGAGAGCAGCGACTCGATCAAGCCGGTGCGCTCGACTGACCGTCACGGGATGACGCTGTGAACGATCAGCTGCGCATGTTGCTGCCGATACTCGGAGCCTATCTGGTTGGCTCCATTCCCTTCGGGCTGATCGTCGCCCGACTTGCCAATGGGGTCGACATTCGCACGGTCGGCAGCGGCAACATCGGTGCCACCAATGTCGCTCGGTCGATCGGCAAGTCGTGGGGCATCCTGGTGCTTGTACTCGACGCGCTCAAGGGCATGCTACCCACGCTGTTCTTCCCCTTCCTGACGTTCACCAGCACTGAATCGGGATTCGTGCATGCGCAAGCGTTGTGCGGATTGGCGGCCATTCTGGGGCACATGTTCCCCTGTTGGTTACGGTTTCGGGGAGGCAAAGGCGTCGCCACCGCGTTGGGGGTCGTCGTGGTGCTGGTCCCGGTTGGATCAGCGATCGCAGCCGGCGTGTTCGCACTTTCGATGGCCATCTGGCGGACCGTGTCACTGAGTTCGATACTCGCTGCGGTGAGCTTCGCTGCATCCGGAATGTGGAAAATGTGGCCGACCCCATTCTCTTCGGAGACCTGGAGTCTGGCGACGTTCAGCCTCGCGATTCCGCTGCTAATCATTATGAGACATCGTTCAAACATCGGTCGCCTGCTGCGAGGAGAGGAACCGCGCTTTGGGAAGAAGACAGTTGAGACGTCACCATCTCCAGAAGCCGACGATTCAGCAGGGTGAGGCATCCGGCATTGTCGTGCCTGATCCCGGTCCGTCGACTATCATGACCGCATGCAACTCGATGACACTATTTGTTATTGCTTTCATGTGACGAAGCGCAAGATCGTCAATCATCTCAAGGTGCATCAGCCGCGTCGGGCGAGTCAGCTCAGTCAGTGCGGCGGTGCCGGCACGGGGTGCGGGTGGTGTGTCGCTGCACTAAAGAAGTACTTCGCCGAGTTTGAGGAGCGGGGGACCGTCTCGGATGACGAGATGACACCCACGCAATATGCACAAGAGCGTGCGTCGTACATTCGTGCCGGCAGGGGAACACCTGCTGCGGGGGCTGTACCGTTACCGACAAACGATCCCTCAGCGTGAACGGGCTTCAGGTCACGGCTGCTTCCGCAATACGGGCAATGTTGTAATACAGAATAACCCCCAGCACATCGACCAGGGCTGCAATCAAGGGATTCGACATCAACGCCGGGTCCACGCCGAGGCTCTTGAAGCCGATGGGGAGCATGGCCCCGACGACCGTTCCCAAAATGACGACGAGGAAGACCGTCGAGCCGACCACCATGGCTTGCCAGTAGAATTCGACGAGCACGGTGGCCGTCAGAATGGCGAGACAGGCGAGACCGGCCCCTAGCAGCGAGCCCATCATCATTTCGCGCAGGCAGATGCGTCGTGCATCCCCCTGAGCCGTTTCGCGGAGCGCGAGCGCTTGAATGATCAGCGTTGCGGATTGAGAGCCGGCGTTCCCTCCACTGGCGAGCACGAGCGGCAGGAACATGGCCATCCAGGTGACGCCGCCGCCTTCGCTGACGAAGAAGCTGATCACGTAGGCCGTCAAAAAAGCTGCTCCCAGGAGGATGACCAGCCAGATCCCCCGCTTCCAGGCGAGCGTTAACAGCGATGTGTCGAGGTAACTGTCTTCGAGCGGCGCGACGGCACCCTGTCGCTGCTGGTCTTCGGTCGCTTCCTCGACGAGTACGTCGGCCGCGTCATCGTGCGTGACGATACCGACGAGCCGGTTCTGATTGTCGACGACGGGAATGGCGATGAAGTCGTACTTGGCGATTTCGAGGGCGACATGCTCCTGATCGTCATCAACGCGGACGGAGATGACGTCGGTCTCCATCAGTTGTTCCAGTTTGGTGTCCGGCTTCGCGAGGATCATGTCTCTCAAGGAGACAAATCCGCGGAGGTGTCGCTCTTCATCAGTCACATAGACGTAGTATATCGTCTCTCGGCTGGGAGCCTGTTTCCGTACCCTTTCCAGTGCCTCCTTGACGGTAATCTCCGCAGGCAGCGAGGCGTACTCGGTCGTCATGATCGACCCGGCGCTGTACTCCGGGTACGAGAGCAGTTTACGGATGTCCCGTCGTTCGGCATGGGCCAGAAGTGGGAGCAGGGCATCGACCGCGTCCGGCTCCATCCGTTCAAGCAGGTCGACACGGTCATCGGCAGGCATCTCCTCGATGAGCCGTGTGAGCTGCGGACCATCGATCGATTTCACCAACTGCACCTGGTAGGGCAACGGGAGAAACCCGAAGATTTCCGCCTGGGTTTCCGGTCCGCAATGCGTGAGCACTTGCCAAGTGGCGTCCGTGTTGAGATCGCCCAGGACTTCGGCTGCCACGCCCGGGTGGAGTGCCTCGCAGAACTCCTTGAGTGCCGGGCCATCGTCCTCCTCCAGCATCTGCCGCAGATCGGGAAGCAGCAGCGAATTGATCATTGAGCTGACCATGGGTGCTTCCTTCTTGCTGTGCGGATACTGAAGAGGACTGTCAGAAAAAAACCCCGACCGGCGAAAGGCCTGTCGGGGCGTGTGAACGAATTGTCGAAATATCGCCGTAAGCAGCGAGCCGTTAGCGTTTTGAGAACTGGAAGCTCCGACGAGCCTTTTTGAAGCCGTACTTCTTTCGCTCGACCATTCGGCCGTCACGAGTGAGATAGCCGCCTTCGCTCAGTTTGCTGTGCAGATCCGGGTCCTTCACCTGAAGAGCACGGGCAATCCCGAGAAGCACCGCACCGGTTTGACCGGTCGTGCCGCCGCCGTTCACGCGAACCCAGATGTCCACCTTGCCCAGCGTATCGGTGGCTTTCAGTGGACCGCGAATCAGTTGTTGATCCCGTTCCCTGGGGAAGTATTCGGTCATTTCGCGCCCGTTGATGGTCAGTTTTCCGTCGCCGTCGCTGATCCGAACACGGGCGACGGCGGTTTTGCGACGTCCTGTTCCCATCGCGACGCCGAACTTGTCAACCCGTCCGCGAAGCATGGCTGCGGGAACCGGGCCCGCGTCATCAGGTTCTGCCTGAGAACCGATGTCGAGTTGTGATTCGGACTCAGTGATGGACTCTTCCGTGGAGGTCGTTGTCTCGTCAGCCACACTCTCAACCGTAGCGGAGTCTTGTTCCGTGTTCAACGTTTCTTCTGTCATCAGTGACTCTTGGTGTCTTGGCAGATTTCAGTAAGGGAATGATTGTTCGAGGGCACCGGTTCAGGCGAGCAGATGCTCGGGCATCTCGACAGGCTCCTGTGCCTGATGCGGGTGGTTCGGTCCTGCGTAGAGCTTCAATTTCTTGAGCATGTGACGACCGAGTTTATTCTTCGGGAGCATCCGACGGACGGCCTCGCGGAGAATTTTCTCCGGTTTATTCTCCAGAAGATCGGCAGCTGTTTTGATCGTGCGACCACCGGGATAACCGCTGTACTTCTCGTAGGTTCGAGTCAGCATCTTTTTGGTGAAGTAGGGATGAGTGTCGTGTGCGAGCGGCTGACCGGTGAATCTCACCTTATCCGCATTGACCACGATGACGAAATCACCCGTGTCGACATGCGGGGTGTACGTCGGTTTATGCTTCCCCATCAGTACGGTCGCCAAATGGGTCGCGAACCGGCCCACAATCTGATTGTCGCCGTCAACCACGAACCAGTCCGGACGGACTGCTTCCTTTTTTGCCATGTACGATTTGCCCACCGGACAACTCCTCAATCTCTCAATTCAGCCTCTCCACAGCGGGAGCGGCAGGGTATCAATGTCATCGAAGTCCAAGAGGTTAGCGACTTTACACAGCCGGATCAACGCAGTTCAAGCGGCCGGGGCGAAAATTCGTCAGTCAGGCGTGTCGCACCCCGTCAGCGTTCCGGCCTCGCGATTGCACAACTTGACGAGGTAAGCACGAATGCGTCCAATGGCATTGGAGAACGACCTTGCGAAGGCCATCCGCTCGAATCGACCCTTGAACCGAGTCATTTCATGCCAGATCACCCTGAAAACGAGCCTCGCGATCCCCGGGACCAGCCGATTCACGGACAGGTGCGGTACTCGCAGGTGAGTGCTCGGGTGCCGGACGAAGTGGGGGATGGGTGCTTTAGCAACGGCGTGATGGTCCTGACGGGACCGTTTGAGGTGGTGCTCGACTTCGTCAACCGGCTCAGTGAGTCACCACGGGTCGTCAGTCGAGTCATTCTGCCCCGCCAGGTGTGCGGCCAGTTCATTCAAGCGTTGAGCCAGAACATTCGGAATTTTGAGAACCGTTTCGGCCCCCTCCCGCGTCCGCCTCAGCCGATTGTTTCCCCTCAGCCGGATGACGTGCCCAGGGAGATGCCGGTCGAGGAGACGCGTCACGAGGAACCGCTTCCGCCCGAGTTGAAGTCACCTTTCCAGGGCATCGCTGGTGAAGGCTTTGAGAGCGGCACCCCCACGTCACAGGCGCAACCGGAATCCGTCGCAAGCCGTAGCGGTCCGCCAATTGACCAGATCTACGACGACCTGCGTCTGCCGGACGAGATGCTCAGTGGTCACTATGCGAATGCGGTGCTGATCCGGCACTCGCCCACCGACTTCTGCCTCGATTTCATCACGAACATCTATCCTCGGTCGGCCGTTTCGAGCCGCGTCTACATGGCCGCCGCGAACGTGCACGCCCTGCTCTCATCACTGCAGCAGTCACTGGACCAGCGCCGTCCCCCCGGCGAGGGATGAACTGTTGTTCTGCACGGATGGGCAACCGCGCCACGTCGCGAGACGACAGTCAACATTGCGTCACATGTGGTACCCGAGTGCGTTTGCGACCTTGCGGGTTTGTTCCATCGCAGCCGCGAATGCCGCCGGCGTGAGTGACTGAGCCCCATCGCTCATTGCACTGGGCGGGTCTGGATGCACTTCGACAATCAGTCCGTCGGCACCGGCAGCGACCGCAGCCGCACACATCGGCGGGACCAGCGAGGCAATGCCCGTTCCATGACTCGGGTCGATCACGATCGGCAGGTGAGTCCGCTCCTTGAGGTACGGCACCGATGCCAACGGCAACGTGAACCGCGTGTGCGTCTCGAACGTCCGGACGCCCCGCTCGCAGAGGACGACCCGTTGATTCCCTTGATCGAGGATGTACTCGGCAGCCAGCAGGAACTCATCCATCGTAGCCGACGGTCCCCGCTTGAGCATGACGGCTGTGTCCGACTCGCCGACCGCCTGCAGGAGATGATAGTTCTGCATGTTACGGGCACCGATCTGCATCACGTCTGCATATCGGGAAACGAGTTCGACATGCTCGGGTGTCATCACCTCGGTGACGACCGCGAGTCCCGTTTCGTCGCGGGCCGCTGCCAGCAGCTTGAGCCCCTCTTCCTTCATCCCCTGGAACGAATAGGGACTTGTTCGCGGCTTGAAGGCACCGCCCCGCAGTCCGGTCGCCCCCGCTGCCTTGACCGCCCGGGCAGAGACCAGAATCTGCTCCTCACTCTCGACGGAACAGGGACCGGCGATGATGCCGATCGACCCGTCGCCGATCTTGAGATCGAGCACCTCGACCGTTGTGGGATCGGGCTTCGCTTCGCGGCTGGCGACCTTGTAAGGAGCCAGAATGGGGACCACCTTATCGACGTCCTCGTGGGATTCGAGCGTCTCGCGGTTGCCGTCCCGCTTCTCGCCGATGGCCGCAACGACGGTGCGTTCCGTCCCCACGATTACATGGGCCTTGAGACCCATCGCCTCGATGCGATTGACCATTTGCTGCACCTTTTCCTCGCTGGTGCCTCGTTTCATTACAACGATCATGAGTTTCTCCGAGCTGCTTTTCGATGGAGTGGGGTGTGAGAATCAAAATGGAACCAAAAAGAAACAGGCCCTGAAATCACGGGGATTTCAGGGCCTGAGGTGAGTCTGTGTCGTTGACTGCTTAGCCAACTGTTCCTCGGCACGGGAATCCCGTCCTGGTCGTAAAGGACCAGAAACGAAACCAGAAGCGGCCGGTGATGCTGTGATTACGGGGCATCGGAGAAATGATTGACCAAATGAACAGTCGACGGAACGCGTTGAGCGTGATTGCATCGTACGACGCCTGATGAGTGTCGTCAATCGGAAAGACGAACACGAAACTTTTCCGGAGTGGCGTCATGGTCGACGCAATGCGAACTACCTGACATTCGACATCGCGATCCTTATGATGTCTGCGGGTGGGCTGAACAATCCTTCGTACCTCATCAACCAGTCAAGGGAGAGCCGCCATGTCCGTTGCGAAGATTACCGAGATCAAAGCCTCGTCGAAGAAGAGTTTCAAGGATGCCATCGAGGTGGGCGTCAAACGCGCCTGCGAGACGCTCAAGAACGTTCAGGGAGCGTGGGTCGGCGATCAGGACGTCGTCATCAAGGATGGCAAAATCGAGGAGTACCGGGTGCTGCTCAAGGTCACGTTCGTCCTCACTGACTGACCTGGAAAGCCCAGCAACATGCGTCGACACCTCAGCCGAGTGGTTCTTGTCACCGCGACGATCCTCGCTGGCGTGTCGTCTGCATGGAGCGGCGACGTCGATGCACCGAAGACCTCTCGCCCCAACGTGTTGTTCATCGCCATCGATGATCTCCGGCCCCAGTTGGGGTGTTACGGGCATGAGTACATGTACACTCCTCGCCTCGACCGGTTGGCGAGTCAGGGGCGATTGTTTCATCGGCACTATGTTCAGGTGCCGACATGCGGGGCCTCACGATGTGCACTGCTGACCGGCCGGTACCCACGCACGCCTGCGGACATCTCCAACATGGCTGTCCGTTCAAGGATGGCTGGCCGAGAGGAATCGCCCGATCCGGAGTCATTCGCCCACCTGTTTCGCAGGTCCGGTTATCACACCGTCTGCCTGGGTAAGATCAGCCACTACGTCGACGGACGGATCTACAACTACGACAAATCGGGCGACGGTTCGCTGGAGATGCCTCACAGCTGGGACGATGTTGGACTTCCCTATGGCAAATGGAAGGATGGCTGGAGTTCCTTCTTCGGATATGCGGACGGCTCCGGACGCACGCGCGGGGTCTCTCCGCCGATCGAGTCTGCGGACGTTGACGACGAAGGCTATCCCGACGGTCTGATCGCTAACGCTGCCATCGAGAAACTGCGATCCCTTCGCGACCAGCAATTCCTGTTGTGTGTGGGATTCTTCAAACCGCATTTACCCTTCTGTGCGCCTCAGAAGTACTTCGACCTCTATGACCCACTGGCGCTCCCGCTGTCGCCGAACCCCGATCCGCCCGTCGACGTCGACCCGCGGAGCCTGCACCGCAGTAGCGAACTCTTCGGCAATTACGGACGTGAGGTCGACGATCCGTTCACCGACATCGAGTATCATCGCCGGCTCCGTCACGCCTACTTCGCCTGCGTGAGTTATGTCGACACCCAAGTGGGCAAGGTGTTGGACGAACTGGACCGATTGGGATTGATGGAGAACACAATCGTGGTCGTCTGGGGAGATCACGGCTGGCATCTGGGGGATCAGTCGATCTGGGGCAAACACACCACCTTCGAGCGAGCCCTGCGGAGCACGCTCATCGTTCGTACGCCTCACATGTCCAGTCCTGGAACATCGACGTCCGCGATCGTCGAGACCGTCGACCTCTACCCGACATTGACGGACCTTTGCGGAATCGATCCTCCTGCCGGATTAGACGGACAGAGTCTCGTCCCCGTTCTGAACGATCCGGATCGCTCAGTTGGCTCGATCGCTTTCGGGTTCTGGGAGAATGGCAGCCGTACTCTGCGGACCGATCGCTACCGCCTCGTCCACCTGCCCGCAGACGGAACTGCCCCCGAAGCGTTCGAACTGTACGATCACGACGTTGACCCGCTGGAGACGCGGAACATCGCAGCAGCCCATCCGGATGTCGTTGCCGAGTTGGCGACGCGGTTGGCTCCGCTTGACAAGGGACAGATCGAGGAGTGAGAAGTCCATGTCGGACGTAAAACGGGTCGTCATCGTCGGCGGAGGATTCGCCGGCCTCAATGCTGCGAAAAAGCTGAGCCGATCGCGAGGCGTCTCGGTCACGCTGATCGACCGCCGCAATCATCACCTCTTTCAGCCGTTGTTGTATCAGGTGGCGATGGCCGGTCTGAGCCCTGCGGACATCGCAGCCCCCATTCGCAGCATCCTCTCGGACAGTCACAACGTCCGAGTCGTCCAAGGGGCGATGACCGGAGCCGACCTCGATCAGAACGTGCTTCATACCGACTTTGGCGATGTTCCCTACGACTATCTGGTCCTCGCCTGCGGCGCCGGTCACAGCTACTTCGGCCATCCGGAGTGGGAACAATATGCACCCGGTCTAAAGACCATCGAACAGGCAACCGAAATCCGGCGTCGCGTGCTGACGGCCTTCGAACAAGCCGAGCGAAGCACCAACACGACCGAGCAAAAGCGGCTCCTGACGTTCATTGTCATCGGCGGTGGACCGACGGGCGTCGAACTGGCCGGGGCGATCGGCGAGATGAGTCGCTACACGCTGGCGAGGGACTTTCGATCAATCGATGCGACGCTGGCCCGCGTGCTGCTCATCGAAGCCGGGCCGCACATTCTGCCCATGTTTTCTCCCAAGCTGACGCACCGGGCGATGCGCGACCTCGAATCGCTGGGGGTTCAGGTGTGGACCTCCAGCATGGTCACCAACGTCGATGCTCAGGGCGTCGAAGTGGGTGACGAACGTGTGCGTGCTGCGACCGTCCTCTGGGCCGCCGGTGTCGAAGCCTCGCCGCTCGGACGACAACTCGGCGTCGAGACAGACCGGCAGGGACGCATCATCGTGGGAGAAGACCTGTCGTTGCCGAATCATCCGAACGTGTTCGTCGCAGGCGATCAGGCACACGCGGTCGGCGAATCGGGCAAACCCCTGCCGGGTGTCGCTCCGGTCGCCATGCAGCAGGGGCGGTACGTTGCAGAGACCATCCTGAGAGACCTGACGGGGGGCACTCGAGTGCCGTTCCGGTATCACGACAAGGGGCAGATGGCGACGATCGGTCGCAGTCGGGCGATCGCAGAGACAAAGGGCTTCAAACTGACCGGGTTCTTTGCATGGATCGCCTGGCTGCTCGTCCACGTTTACTACTTGACCGGTTTTCGCAACCGATTCTTCGTGGTTCTCAACTGGGCGTGGTCCTACCTCTCGTTCCGCAAGGGGGCACGGTTGATCGTCGACAAGGAGTGGCGATCGAATCCCTGACGAGGGCCCGGTCAGCAGGACAAATAGGGGGATCGCCAATCAATTCGGCCGCAAGTTTCGCCAAAATGCCGATCGTGGTGTCTTGCAAATGCCTGGGTGATCCCCCATAATCCCACGCTCGGAACAGGTTACGGAAAATCTCATCACTCAGAGGACGTTGCGGTTGTGTCGCTGAACAAAACTGATATTCGCAAAATTCGTAAGAAGCGAGCCCGGCTCCGGAAGAAGCTCAAGTGTCGTTTTTGTCCGGACGGCGTGATCCCGCGTCCCGTCTACGTCGACTACAAGGACGTGAAGACGCTCAAGCAACTCGTCGACCGGGAGAATCGAATCCTCCCGCGTCGTCGAACTGGCACGTCTGCGATCTATCAGCGGGCAGTTCGCAAGGCTGTCATGCGAGCACGATTCATCGCCTTGTTGCCCTACGTTGCTGACGAGTAAACGTGCACAGGGTCTGTGTCCCTGATTGATTCCAAGGCAGCCGACAGTGTCTTCGGAACAGGCGAGCATCATCACGGCGAATCTTGCGACCATTCAAGGCAAGATCGAAGAGGCTGCACGTGCGTCGAGGCGGAGTCCTGCTGACGTGCGGCTCGTTGCCGTCACAAAGTACGCGGAACTCGCCTGGGTGCGGCAGCTCATTGATGCGGGGATGACGACCCTCGGAGAAAGTCGTCCGCAACAACTCGTCGAGCGTGCCGAATTGCTGGGTGATGCGGTCGAATGGCATCTCATCGGCCATCTCCAGCGCAACAAAGTCCGACAGGTGCTGCCGCACGTTTCGCTCATTCACTCCATCGACACGTTGCGACTGCTGAGCCGTGTTGGTGAGATCGCCAGCGAGTTGGAACTTCGGCCGCGAGTCCTGCTGGAGGTGAACGTCAGTGGCGAGACGTCGAAGGACGGCTTCTCATCCGAGTCGCTGCGTGCAGAGTGGCAGCAGATCGTCGAACAGAACTCCGTCGTTGTGGACGGCCTGATGACGATGGCCCCGGCGTCGGATGATCCCGAGGACGCGAGGCCGACCTTCGCTGCCCTGCGAGAGTTGCGAGACGAACTCTCATCACTGGCACCCGGACTCTCACTCCCCGAACTCTCAATGGGCATGAGCGGCGACTACATCGTCGCGATCGAAGAGGGAGCCACCCTCGTCCGCATCGGCTCCGCACTCTTCGACGGACTCTCGCATAGCGAACAACCGTCGTAGTCTCACTGGCCTTTGGGTGGTCCCACGGACTCGATCAGCCGGGTGACCATTGTCTCATCCCAGAGGTCTTCGTCCACCCAGAGGGCGATGAGGATTGGACGATCGTCGAATGTGACGACGCCGTCGACCAGTCTGCGGCTCTCGCCGGTCGTGCGGTCCTCCGCGGTGATGAATGTGAACCGAACCGAATGGCCCTGAACCGTGAATTCTTTCGTCTCAGTCTTTCGTACGTTGAGTTCAAAGCCGCTGCCGGCACCGTTTTGATGCAGTGAATCGATGATGTGCTGCCGAAAGTCCGGCTGATTGATGAAGCGACTGTCGACCTCGAGCAGTGAGAGTTCTCCATCATCAACCGCATGAGCGTAATACGTCCCCCGCATGTGAACGAACAGCCAGACGTTCCAGTCGATCGTCCCCTGCGGCTCAAAGTTGGGCGGGATCTCGATTGTGAGCAGTTGCGACGTCAGTGCCTTTGCGGCATCCGGGTCCTGCTCGAATGTCGGCCACTGGCTCGACAGAAACACGCCGCACAGAAAGCACGAACCGACGAGCAATGACAGCGTGGCGGCCAGCACGAAGGTCCACACACGGGACGCCTTGGGGGTCGCGGGGGCATTTCCGTCGTTCGTCCGTACTTCTTCCCGGTCAGCCATGCTTGTGATACCCGACGCTCAGGTCATGATTGTCAGGCGACTGTACCGAACCGGATTGAACGCGCCGAGCCTCAGGAGTTGCTTTGCTTCTCGCGTTGCTTACGCAGTCGACGGCGTTCCTTCTTGCTCAAGCTTCGCATCGAGTCATCCCCTCCGCTTGATGAGTTAGACGTTGAGGCCTGCTGAGCTGCCTTCGGTCCCCTGGGAGGCTCGGACTCGTCGATGCGTCGTTTAATGTTCGACGCAGCAACCGGAGTCGGAGCAGCGGCCGGTTTGGCGGCGGCAGTTGCGCTCGTCGGTTTGGCCTGCGTCGCTGACGGCTCAGCACGCTTCTCGACTTTGGCGACCTTCTGACGTGGCTTCCGTTTGGGAAGCTTGAGGCTCGGCAACCGCAGTTTAGGGAGTGATGGCAGTGCAAGACCCGGCAGCGACCGGAGCGACTCGCGGGCACGGGTCGTCAGCGTGTGACGCTTCTGATCGCGTGGTGCTTCGTTGGACACATGGATGACGTATCGGGCATGCATCAACAGTGACGTCGCGAGTGCCATGTGCGCCATTGTCGCAGAGCCGACCTGAATCAGGTCACGCAATCGCTCGGGCAGCAGACTGCCACCGAACAACGATACGGCCGATACGAGACCGGCGACCGCTGCGATCCACAGCAGAACTTGACTGCACCGACAGTGCCGCATCTCCTTGCCAAGGATCTGAAACAACGCCAGCCCGAGCGTGGCGGTCGGGATCAGCCAACTGAGGAGTTCATATCGAGGCAACGCCAGCGGCCACATTCGCTGCATGTACGCACTGAACGGCAGGTGTGCCTCCGTCGCCACCACAGCGAGGAAGAACTGCAACGTCACTCCGACCCATAACCACATCCGGTAGCGGCCGTGGAAGTCGTTACGACTCTTGCGGCGGAACCAGTAGATCAGCAGCGCAAGTTGACCGGCCCACAGCAGCATGATCGTGCTGAAGAAGTTGACCAACCGGCCCGAGCGAATCCCCAGAATGTTTTTGAGGCCGAAGTCGGTCTGCTCGGCAAGATCGCCCACGTACAACATTCCGCCCCAGCAGCCGACGCAAAGTGCGACGATGCACCAGTGAATCCACAATTGAGGGCGGATCACACTGTGGAGAGACGAACTCTCAAACACAACCTGCGGTTTGTTGTCGATATCGGACTCTGACGATCTGATCGATGATGCAGGGGCTGCGCTCACTCCGGCGGCGACGTCGTTTTCCTGAGCAAGACGTCGGCGACGGCGTTCGTGAACGTGTCGGGATCCAGCGAAGCGAATTGACATAGAAGGGACACACAAGAATGACTCGTGTAGTCCTCTGAATCGGACACTTTGCCCGGCTGGCGGCTTTGATCCCCCCGATTCACGGCCTCAAACGGGAACTTCTCACCGAGTTGCCCGCAGAGCTTTCCGCACCTGAACTCCTTGCCAAGGACGTAAGTGCCAAAATGGCATTGCGGCCGATCTTGGCAGGTTTTCGCCTTGTGCCACATTGGCACCCCCCGCGGAGCAGGTTGCAGTGTCGTGTTTTCCAGGGTGACGGTCTGTGTTTCCTATCATGTTTAATAGAAATGATTTGCGATTGATGGTTCTCCTCGTCAAACGATTGGCACGCGTCGTGCTTAGGTGTCCATTGCTTCCAAATTACTTCTTTCAGAGGAGGTTATCATGCTCACCACGAACCGAATGCTTTCCCAGTTTGATCCGTGGGGGATGTGGAACCAGATCAACCATGAGTTGAATTCACAGTGGGGAGACCTGCTCAACGCCCCTGCGAAATCGCACGGGACGCCGCTGAATCTCTGGACGACTTACGACCGGGCGATCGTTCAGGCCGAGGTTCCCGGACGCGGACCGGAGGACATCGACGTTTCGATTCATCGTGACCTGCTGACGATCGACATCAAGCCATTGGCAGCTGGTGATGCGACTGACGAGTCCCTGGTGCGTCGCGAGCGGCCGCGAAGCAATGTCCATCGGCACGTGCGACTCCCCTTCGAGGTGGACGCCGAGCGAGTCGAAGCGGTCTGCGAAAAGGGATTGCTGACCGTCACCCTGCATCGTCACGAGTCGACTCTTCCCTCCAAGGTCGAGGTCAAGGCCCGCTAATTGTTGTCCCCAGTTAAAAGCGACTCACCGAACACAATCAATCACGGAGAACGATCATGAATACCACTCTTGCGAATTGCCAAACTGACACGAATTGCTGCACCGAGGAAGCGTCCCGCTGTGGACAGCATGAAAACCGAGCCGTCCGTCCCAAGGCTGATATCTTTCAGACGGTCGACGGGTGGGTCATTACTCTCGATGTGCCTGGTGCAGACGAATCGACCACGGACATTTCCGTCGAGAAGGACGTACTGTCCATGACCGCAACGGCGGAGGACCTGACCCCGGAAGGCTTCGATCGGGCACACGCCGAGTTTGCTCCCCGCAAATTCGAGCGGTCGTTCCGACTGCCTGACGAGGTTGATCGCGCCGCGATCGAAGCAACCGTAAAGAACGGCGTCCTGCAAGTGACGCTGCCCAAGTCGCCCGAGACGAAGCCGCATCAGGTCGTCGTCAAGGGCGGATGAGAACGAGCATCATTTGACCCAATCCCCGTGACGCCTCACGCCATTGGTCCTGCCCCGGCGTGGGGCGTTTCACGTTTCGATCGCTGCTCTCAATGCGATTTGCTTCCTGTGATCATGAGGCGGGTCAACGGTTGAAGGTTCCGCTCGCTGGCGAGGAAGTGAAGTTTGCTCTGATCGACCCAAAGGCCGGCCGCGTAGCGGAAGTGAATGCCGTCGTTGAGCGTCACCTCGCGGGAAGAGACTTGTCGGAGCATTGTTTCAACAGGTTGCTGAAGGTCGACAAGAAACAGGTCAGCCCGCTCTGCATCTTGCGAGTCCGTGTGGAACCCGATCAGGTAAATCGTCCCGCTGACGTCGGCGAGCAGTTGAATCGCCTGATGTGAGCCGAACGCAGTGCCGGGGTTCCACCGCGAGATGTCGGCCCGTTCGGCGGACCATTGTCGCTCGTGGGTGAAACGGCATTCCGGATCGAGCAGGGGTTTCTCATTGGAAACGTAGAAGTCGATCGCACGGCTGTCCCAGTTGGCGACCGCGAGAATGTGTCCGTCGCCTTGCTTGACCATGCCCACGGCTCCCGCTGTCTGGGCCTTCGGTTCTCCCCGTCGCTGCACCGTGACATGCGTCAATTGGCGGAACTTCGTCGGATCGGAGACTTCCCAGAATTGCACTTCCGAGCGTGTCTTTCGTTGATTGTCCTCAACGCCCACGACCAGCACGTCCTCGACCAACTGAATGCCTCCGGAGTGTCGCAGCGGTGGCGAGTCGCCGTCAGACGAGAACTCGTGCCTGTGAATGATTCTTCCGGGCACGTCGAGTGAGTCCGAAAACTCCACAACGTAAATGTAGGCGGTCGTCGCGGAGTCGTGGGAGAGGAACACCTGAGACCGGTCGCCATCCGCATCGCGTCGCATCTGGATGCCCTGCCAGTGTCCGCCGACGGGGACAGGCACGTCGCCGGCTTCAAAGTTCAAGACACGGCTATTGACATCGATCTCGTTGAACGCTGTTGGCACGTCAGCGATCTGTGCATCCGCGTGCGACGTCGACAGGGCCGACAACGCGAACAGGCTCAGAAAGGCGAAATGAAGTCGACGAATCATGGCTCGCAGCCTGCTGATCCCAAGTGACGAAAGGCTGGATGTTATTGTGGGCCTTCAAGTTTGCTCAACCGGTGAAAACGGCACAGTCGATAAAGTGTGACAAGTCATGTTCTGCGCCGATGATCTTTTCGGACGCAGGCACGATCAACGACGTTTCACAACACGTTTGGACATCTGTTGTTGCATCGACTGCTTTCCATCGCGACCCTGTTACTCGTTACGGTCACAGCCGATCTGGCAGTGAGGGCCGACGATCGGGCTACGCCGTTTGACTCGGACGAATGGAGCGAGTCTCGGTCCGCAGCAGTCGAACAGGCGGTCGCCGAGTCATCAGATGAGACCGACGCGCAGATTCTGCCGGTCCAGGCGATCGTTGCATCACCCGCAACGGATATGAGCGGCGGCAACGCATTCGAGCCATGGTCGTTCGACGAATACACGCCGTTCATTCAGCGATTCGGGATCGCTCATGATGCGGGAGATGGTATCGGATTCGATCAGGGTTTCACGACGTTGGAATGGATGACGCCCATCACAGGCGACTTCGACGGGTCTCTGTTATTTGCGGATGGACGCGTGCTGATTCGCAACGATGCAACCGTCGGTGCGAACATCGGCATTGCCTATCGCTGGTACGACCTGGGGACCAACCGCATCTTTGGCGGGAACGTCTTCTACGATTACCGTCACTCCGAGTATGAGAATCACTTTCATCAACTCGGCCTCGGCCTCGAATGGCTGGGCGAACTCGTGGACCTGCGTGCGAACGCATACATCCCGGATGTCGACAATGTGCGTGGTCCTGTGCCGAACCTGTTCCAGGGGCATCGACTGATCATTAACCGGGATGAAGTCGCCATGACCGGCGGAGACGTCGAGATTGGCGTCCGACTGCCGCCGATCGAGTCGATTCAGACCGAGTTGTTTGCGGGCGTCTATCACTTCGACGGACATGCCAACGACGATGCAACCGGATGGCGGGCGCGAGCACAAGCTCAGTTCGGAGAACGAGTCACGCTCGACATGTCGGTGCAGGACGATGACCTGTTTGGATTGACGGCGTCGGTCGGTGTCGCGTTCCGTTACCTGCATCGGTTCCTTCCGCCATACACACAGGCGTCGCGACCGATGGATCCGAAGTTCTTCCGTCGCCCGCAGGACATCGCAGCCGGCAACATCGCTTCACGACTGGGTGAGCCGATCGAACGGTTGCAGAACATTGTGTTGACGAGCCAGCCGGAAGTGGCGACGGATGCGGCCGGCGTGCCGCTCAACTTCCTGCATGTCGTCGAGGGAGCCGCCGGGGACGGGACGTTCGAAACGCCCTATGGCACGCTCTCGGCGGCAATGGCGGATGGGGACGCCGGCACGAGCATCACCTACACCCCCTTTGGCGGCGCCTACATCGAGGACGTGACGATGGTCGCCGGAGCGACAATCCTGTCCAACGGCCCTGAACAGTACGTCGACACGCAGTTCGGCCCGACACTCCTGCCCTTCTCCGGTGCGAGCACCGATCTGTCGATGCTGCCCACGCTCGATGGAGACGTAACGCTCGCGGACAACACACGCTTTTCCGGCTTCGATGTCACCGGGGGGATCGCGGGGTCCGGTCTCATGGACGTGACCGTCGATAACAGCGTTGTGTCGAATTCACTGGGCGATGCGATTTCGTTGATGACGGTTGACGGAGCCGTGTTGCACAATCTCATGCTCTCGTCGACAGCGGGGCGCGGTCTGCTCCTCGACGACACGTCAGCAACGCTCACTGATGTAACGGTCTCACTCGCTGCGGATGATGGAGTCGAGATCACGTCTGCCGGAGTCGATCGAACGGTCGACATCACGAATCTGTCCGTTGACGCGGCCTTCACGGAAGGTGTCGACATCAATCTCGACGGGGCTGGCGACCTTACCGTCTCGATTGATGGCACCAACACGGTCACTGCTGCGGACAACGCCATCGATGCGACACTGGGAGCCGCCTCGACCGGCGATCTCATGCTATCCCTCACGGGACTGACGCTCGCCTCGACCGCCGGTGCCGGCGTGAACATCGATGGCACTGCTGGTGCGGGAACCGCTTTTGTCACTGCGCTGGACGATGTCACGATCTCGCAGGCAGCGATGGGGGGATTCTTTGTCGACACGGCGACGTTTGATGCGGACCCGACCACGGGCGCCATCGATCTTGTATCGGCCTCCGCGGTTACGATCGGGGATGCGGCGAGCACGACGGACATCATGGGCGATGGATTGCGACTGCTCGATCCCACCGGTGAGTTGAACATTGATGTCCTCTCGATCGCCAACGACACGGGGACCGGACTGTTCGTCGACACCAAGGGGGGCGGGACAACGTTCACACTCAGCACCGGGGCCGGGAGCAGCATCACCACAACGAATGGCCCCGCCTTGTCCCTCGACCCGCTGGATATTGATCTGACACTCGATCTCGTTAAGTCGGACGACAGTCCCACGGAGGGCATCTTCATCGACACCGTGACCGGCAATATGGTGATCAACACGACGACGATCAACAGCGCCGTCGGCACGGCCATTCTCATTCAGAACACACCGGCCCCTCTGGACATTCTCTTCGGTGATGCCTCGATCCTCAGCACGGTGAACGACGACTTCAACACCAACGTCGACACATCCGTGGGCAACGGAACGAACCTGACGATCGACTTCACGTCGCTGTCAATCACGGGACCGTGATTTGTTGGCAGTTGTGAGTTTGTCTGCTCTCTTGACGTGTGTCCCCGATATAATTGCCTGTCACTGCGCAGGCAGTTGATGCGCGGATGTTCGCCGAATCGTTCCAATGCGGTCGGATGATCTGCAGAAACTCGAAGATCCGAACGCGTGACATGCGGCAATACCAATGAATCAACAACACTTGTGGATCAAGATCTGTGGAATCCGCGATGTCCCGACAGCGTTGGCGGTGGCGGAATGTGGTGCCGATGCGATCGGTTTAAACTTTTATGATCAATCCCCTCGCTGTGTTGACACAACGTCAGCACGTGGCATCGTCGAGTCGTTGCCGTCGCACGTTTCGCCGGTGGGGTTGTTCGTCAATCATTCGATTGATGAGATTCGCCGCATCGCGACGACGTGCGGGATCACAACGGTGCAACTGCACGGCGACGAGCCGGCTTCGATGATTGGCGAGCTTTCCGATTACCGAGTGATCCGGGCACTGCGGACCGACGGGGACTTTGCATCGTTGGCATCTCAACAAATGAACGAGTCACAACAGGTCGGTGCGATGCCCTGGGCATGGCTCGTGGATTCCCGTTCTCCTCATGCGTATGGTGGCACGGGTGAAACAGTCGATTGGGAGCCACTTGCCCATGAGCAACGATCGCCGGAATGGCCACCATTGGTGCTCGCCGGCGGACTGACTCCGGAGAACGTGGCGGATGCGGTTCGCACCGTGCAGCCGTGGGGCATCGATGTCGCCAGTGGTGTCGAATCCTCGCCGGGAGTGAAAGATTTAGAAATGGTGAAGGTGTTCATCAGCCGGGCTCGGGCCGCGTCTTGAGAATCATCGGCCATGATCCTAGGATTGACGGACCTAATGGCGACTGCAGGACACGAGCGAAACACTCATGGCAGAACAAAAGAAAATCCTGTTGATCGAAGATGATCGCGAGATTGCTTCGACGATGATCAGCGTCCTCGACGGTGCTGGCTACGACATTACGCACGCGCCCAACGGCGTCGAAGGGCAGAAGCTTGTCGATTCACTCAAGCCGGACCTCGTCATCACGGACATGATGATGCCCAAAATGGGAGGGTTCCCGGTGCTGGAATACCTCAAAAGCATCAGCAACCCGCCGCCGGTGATCATGATTACCGCCAACGAGGGAGGGCGGCACAAGGCGTATGCCGAGATGCTGGGGGTCGTCGACTACATCCGCAAGCCGTTTGCGATGGACGTGCTGCTGGAGGCGGTCAGCCGTGCGACGCAGAAGGACGATTGATCGGCTGCAGTGATGTTCCCTGCTTACTCGAAACCCAGATTGCTTTCGATGTCGCGTGCCTTTTGTGACATAAAGACGTTTCTCAGGCCGAGCGGATCGTTGGCCTGCTCCTTCGTCTGATGGCCCCGTGCCTCGACACCGACTTCCTGCACCCAGGGGTCGCTGCTGTCGTCAGTCGGATCATGGTAGTCTCCTGTCGTCGGTCGGAATGACGAGACAGTCTCGGATGCGGCCATCTTCATCGTGTTCATGGCTGCACATCCCGGAAACGCGATCAGACCGGCTGTCAGCAACAGTGCGGAGTAGCAATTCTTGTGCATAGGACTTGCGGGTGCCGACTCGTTCGCGATGACTGTCATCAACAAACGTGGCGGCTGTGTTGTCAGAGGGATCGGTTGATGGGAGAATGAGGAAGGGGCCGGACTTTGACGAATTCCCGATTCGGAGTCCAGCCGAGTACCAGCCCGGTCACGTCGATCTGAAGTCGGCAATTTGACGTTTCTCCACCTGATCTGGATCCCTTGTCTCCTCTCGTTTTTGATCCGTTGTTCAAACGCATCCGCTGGGGCGGACGGCGGTTAGGATCGGTGCTTCACAAGCCGATCGGACCGGAGGAGGACTACGCAGAGAGCTGGGAAATCGCCGATCATGGGGCAGATCAGAGCGTTGTCAGCATGGGAGATTTCGCCGGACAAACGCTCGCTCAACTGGTCGAACGGCAGAATGTGCCGCTGCTCGGTCGTCACACGGGGAGGGAGCAGTTCCCCCTGTTGGTCAAGTTCCTCGATGCGAGCGACGTGTTGTCCGTTCAGGTGCATCCGGACGATCTCCTGGCGAGGGAATTCGACCCGGCCGAGAATGGCAAAACAGAGGCATGGGTCATCCTGGATGCAGAGCCGGGCAGCGAGCTATTCGTCGGGTTGAAGTCTGGGGTGACACCCAAGGAACTTCGAACGTGTCTGGAAACGGGCACGGTCGAGAATCTGCTTCATCGCTTTACCGCGAGGACGGGCGACTGCATTTTTGTGCCCGCCGGCACGGTGCATGCGATCGGCGCGGGCGTGCTACTCGCGGAAATACAACAGTCCAGCGATCTCACGTTCCGCATGCACGACTGGGGACGGATGGGAGCCGATGGTAAGCCGCGCGAGTTACACATCGACTCAGCCCTGCGTGCCACCGACTTCCGCCGTGGGCCGGTCGATCCCGTCACGCCACGGCTCATGGAGAGTGACCACCATCAGGAAGAGCTCGTTCGTTCCGATCACTTCGTGCTGCACCGCCACCGTGGCGAGGATCCGTTCTTATTGCAGGATGATAATGCGTTTCACGTGTTGATGGTCCTCGCCGGCGACGCCCGACTGGCGTCGGATGGCGAGGTGATCGAGATGCCTCTCGGACAAACGGTGCTGCTGCCGGCCGAGCGTGGCGACACCGTCATCACACCGGCGTCAGACCTCGTACTGCTCGACGCCTTTCTACCTTGAGGTCACGCGGTGGGTTGGTCGAAGCGGGTTCGGCGTTCGGTCTGAATGATCCAGTGCCGTAAGAGCGAACGGAAGTCATACGCATCACGGCTGCCGGCGCCGATGTTGGGCCGGTGATTGGCCGTGAAGGTTTCCCTTCGATGTGCGACGGTCCCGTTCACTGGCTCCCGTCGCGACGTGTGTGGAGTTCGCGCGTGATGAGACTCGGAAACAGCCGCGACGACGGGGCAGTCAAAGTCGTGTGACAACTGGTGCCACAGTGATTCTGAATGAGTGCCTGCGACGAGGATTCCTTCCTCCGCGTTGTCTGAGACATCGAGATAGACTCCCGCGAGCGGTCCGCGTTGCAGGTGCAGCGTTTCCAGCGTCGTGAGAAGTGCTGCCGTTGTGTGCGGTCGCTCGATGAAGCACAACTGGTCGGTCCAGTTGCAGATGCGATCGACCGCTTCGTCGACGAACCACGGTTTCTCACGAAACCCGCCAGATGGCTCATCGCCATGCAGGCGATCGACGACTTCCGCGACGGACAACCCATCGCCGTGAGCCTGCTCGTCCGCCATGCGGTGCACGAGCAGCGTGACGAACTGCCGGAGATCGCCTTCGCAGACGACGACCTTCAGTCCATCGTCATCGGCCCGCAGGTCGCTGAGGAGTGCATCAATCAAGCGTTCCTGACACGTGCGGGCGTTTGTCGCGCGGATGATCGTCACGTCGTCGAGAGACGGTTCCGTGTTCCACGTCAACGACTCCGCGTTGTGCGTTGGTTCGCAGACGGCGTCGATGGCTGCGGCAACGCTGATCACGTCGCACATTGCTGGAGAAACGGACGCCGGTCGATGTCGCCGGTCGATCGGCCACTGATCGAGAATCTGATGGGCCTCATCGAATCGACCGCAGCCCAGGGCCTCCGCGACGTCGCTCGCCATGTGCCGACATTCATCATGCTCGGCTCGATGGATCATCGTGTGCAGTCGATGATTGACGGCTTCCCAGTAGCGCTCCGGCTGAAAGGCGTACCACGGTCGATGGGGTGCCTTCGTGTGTCGGGAGAATTCCGGCTCGACCCATTGGCGACGCACAAACGAACGTCCCTCCATCAGTCGGCGGAGTGCCTCGCGCCCCTGTCGAATGACAAACTCTGAGGCCGACTCTCCCGGGCCGATCTGCGTCGAGTCGAACACGTGAACTTCGGGGCATCGCACAGCACCGTCACGCGTTGTGAGGAAGTGACGCACGAGTGCCGGTTGAGCAGCCGCATTCCGGAAGAGGATTCTCACCTGCGAAAAGCCGAGATCATGTAGAGCGTCCCAGCGGTGGGGTGTCATTTCGTCGAGCGCGCCGACGGCAGCGACGTTCCAGAAGCCGCGTGTCTGGAGCGTTAGTGCGTCGATGACTTCCTCAACGAGAATCAACGTCTGCTGCTCAGCTGATTGAGACGACTGCGATTTGCGAGTCAGCACGCGGTCCAGTCCGTATGCCACCACGCCCGTCTCCGTCGCGCCTCGGAGACACCGCATGGTCGTCGACGGATCACGGTCGAGGTGGATGAAACCGACGTCAACGATTTCGCCGAAGCGATCACGTAAGGGGACGACCAGACAACCGGCCCACTCGGACTGACACAGCGACCCAAACGTGTGTTGAGACATCGAGAACCGGGCAGTCCCAATTGAGAATCCAACGCTTGTCAGAAAGCTCTCGACCTCGGACGGAGTGGTGTACAGTCCGAACTGAAGGTTATGGACCTCATCGATCGAGAACCCGCGGCGGTGGAGCCAGTCGAGAGCCTTGTCAGCCGCCGGTCCGGTGCTGCGAATGACTTCGGAGTGTCGCGTCGATTCGATCAGTCTCGACTGGGCATATCCCGTAAATGCATCGAGCAGTTCAGCATGATTTCTCTGGGAGATCGGGAACTGGACATCGAAACGTGATCGATTCTCTATTGGCAGATCTCCCAGGCTTCGGCGGTGAAATCCCTGACCGGTGCGTGTGAAAGACTCCATGCGGCTCGTGGTCTGTGTTCCCATCTCATTCCTTTGCAAGTCAGGGTTTGTGCCGTTGAAAGATTTGCAATCGGGCGTCGGCCGAGGCTGCGGTTAATCGTGGTGAAGAACGTTTTTTGGGTGAAAGAATGCGTGTCCGCACCCGAGAGTTGAGAGCCGACACATCGTCGAGCGTAAGCATGCATGGCGTGTGCCAGCGAAGTGTTTTTTAGACCAGGCTGTCAGTGTCGTGTGTCGTCGGGGTCGCATCTTCGATGCGTCACTCGGCGATGACCGGAAGCACAGTTCGGCAGGAGTCGCCGGAGTCACGGTGTCAGTGATTGCCGTATGTCAAACTGGGAAAGCTGGGAGCCACGTGGAGCAGCTACAACCCGTGAAACAGATACAACCGGAATCTCTTTCCTATCCAGATCGACCCGTTAAGTGCCGATAAATGATACGAACGTCCCGACCGGTCTACCCGGACCGTTCGGCGTTTCGACGAAGTTTCGACACAGTCGTGAGTCAATGAGGCAGGGACGGCCTCGGACAGAACCGGGTTGTCCGCCTTGAGTCTATGGAGAGACCGATGGTACTGCACCGCTGGAAGTTGACGGCACTCATCGCGCTGGGGCTCGCTGTGTCGGCAGGCACCGCTCAGGCACAAGGCGTGCAGACGGACTACGGGTCGGTCTCGATCTCCGACGGATGGGGTTACAGCACCTATTCTGCTGACTCATACGACGACGTCGCCGGCTTCGTTCCGTTCGGTGGAGGCGGTTGGGGTTGGATCGAAGGCGAGTTCGGGGAGCGACCCGGTTCCGCCGGGAACTACGGCAATGCCGGTTTCTTCTTCCCTGGTCCACGGACCGACACGGGGATGTGGTTCGCTGATCTTCAACTCATGGCCAACGACGAAGCCCAAGCGGGATACGATGCGAACCTCGGCTATCGCTGGCTGTTCGGCGACTCCTTCCTCGGAGTCTACGGTGCCCTCACACGCGATCACAGCGAATACGGCTATTCGTACAATCAGTATGGCTTCGGTGGTGAGTTTGCTCGCGGTATCTTTTCACTGAACTCGAACGTCTATATCCCGGTCAACGAAAGCGACCTGAACCCGATTGCACCTCGTGTGTTGTCCAACAACGCGACCGTGCAGAACTCGATCTTCGGATTCATCGATCAACAACTGGTCGAACAGCACATGCGTGGTGTCGACGTGATGGCCCGCGCCTACGTGCCGACTCAGGAATGGCTGCAGGGGGGAATCGGCTACTACCACTACCGGGCGCCGGAAGGGGACGACATCAATGGCGTGCGGTTCCAGGCGGGAGTTGATCTCAATCAGGTGCAGGTCAACCTCAACGTGACGCACGATGATCACTTCGGCACCAGCACGAACGTCGGCCTCGCGTGGATTCTTGGACGCGGACATCTCACCCCCACGCACTGCATCGCTCCGGTCAATCGACGGCTGTTCGACCGAGTCAACAAGCAGCGCCAGGTGGCTGTCCAGGAGTTCCAGACGGATGTCTTCACGCCGTTCATCAACCCGGCGACCGGTCGTCCTTACACGATCGTCTACGCGAACAACACCAACCTCGATCCGGGTGATGGCACGCTCATCAACCCGTACGCTCAGCTTGACTTCGCCAACGGCTCCAACGCAGACCTGATCGTGGTCCAGCGCGGCGACACGTCGCCGATGAACAAGTTGACCGCCGCGAATGGTCTGTTCATGACTCCCAATCAGTCACTCGTGGGTGACGGCACGCCGTTCTTCATCGACGTTCCCGGTCGTGGCAGCTTTGCCGTGCCGGGTCTCGATCCGATGGGGACGAATCCGTTCGTGACGGCGAACAACGGAGCCGCCATCATCAACATCGCCAGCAACACGTTCGTGGACGGGCTCAACCTGATGCCTGCGGTCAACGGCATGGCGATTCGTGGACAGTCGCTGAACAACTTCGAGATCCGCAACATCAACAATGACGTGATGCCCGCGATGTCGACCGGACCGGGGGCGGGCATTGTGCTGTCCAACGTCAGCGGCACGGGCATCATCGACAATGTGGCCTTCAACATCTCCAATCCGAAGGCGGTCGGCGGCATCGTCGTGCAGAACTCGGGCGTCGGCCCGCTCGATCTGACCATCAACAACGTCCCCTTCCTGCTCGGTGGACGCAATGGTGTGCGACTCGCTGCGAACGGTTCCATCATCAACGCCTCAGCTGACGGCGTGCTCGCAGACATGAACGGCACGGGCCTCGAACTTGAGACCAACGGCTCTGGCGAGATCAATCTCGCTGTCGTTGACAGCACGTTCACCAACGCCGGAGGCGGTGCTCTCATGATCCCGCCGGGACCGGGTGTCCCGGTGCCGGGACCGGGTGTCGGATTCGGCCTCCTGCCGCCTGACGGCTCCGAAGGAACGGGTCATGGCATTAACATCATTGCCAACGGCGGCGAGGTCAACCTCGCCGTAACGGACACGGACGTCTCGACCGCGCTCAACGACGGTTTGCACCTCGAAGGGACGAGTTTCGCGGACGTGAATCTCGACTTCGACGCAGTCGCATTCACCGGAGCAGGACGTGATGGCATGCGACTCATTGTTGACCAGTCGGATATCAACATGATGCTCAATGACGTCGATCTCTCGATGGTCGGACGCAACGCCTTCAACGTCGAATCGAGCAACTTCGCCAACGTCAATGGCGAAATGGACGGCGGTGTCCTCGATGCAGCTGGCGTTGACGCATTCCATCTGCTGGCCAATACCGATGCACGAATTACTCTTGATGTCTCTGACACATCGGCCATCAACCCCGGAAGCTTCGGTCTGTGGTTCGTTGGTATGTCGAACGGAGTTTTCGATCTAAACTTCGACAATCTGACGATGACCGGTACCGGAAGCGATGCCATCTTCGGCAACCTCAGCGGCATGTCGACCGCGATGCTGAGCTTCATCGACTCCGATCTGTCCGGAGCGGGTGGCAACGGCTTGAGATCTGTTCTGACGGGCGGGTCGGCTCTGACGGTCGAGATGACGGACACGGACATCGCGAATGTCGGCGCCGATGCCTTTGACATCCTGGCCAATAACTCGACAGCCATGCTGCTGCTCGATGGTGTTGACGCCTCGGGAGCAGGCGGCAACGGGATCGCGGCCGTCGGAGTTCTCGGTTCAATGATCGGCATCGATACGGCTGACACGGACTTCACCGGAGCAATCGTGGACGGCATCAACATCGGTCTCAACAATTCCAGTGCCATGCTGTTTGCGGACACCACGCTGATCGACACGGTTGGCGGTGATGCACTCCGCGTGCAGGCGAACAACGGCTCGACGGCCAATGTCGACATTGCTGACAGCTCACTCACCGGTGCCGGTGACAACGCTTACGATCTCGGCTTCCGCAGCGGCTCCATGATCGACATTCGCGTCGACGGCACGCCGTCTCAGGGGGCGGGTGCTGAGGGGCTGCTGTTCGACGGCGACAATGCCGGTTTGGTGGCGAACTTCATTAACTCGAATCTCTCGACTCTCGCGATGGGGACCGGAGGTGACGGCGTCAATGGTCGTCTGGATAACGGAGCGACCGCGAACGTGCGACTGGCCAGCTCGGCTGTCGCCAACGCGGGTGGTGACGGCATGGACGTCATCGCGGACAACGGATCGAACTTCATCGGGAATGTGATCAACAGCCCGTTCATCGACGCGGCAGGCACGGCATTCTCGGTCGCGATGGACAACGGATCGAACGGCACCCTCAACGTCAACGGCTCTCCCGGAAACGGTGCGGGTGGCGACGGCCTGTTCGCCAGTGCGGACAACGGCTCGACCTTGTCTGTGTCTCTCTCGAACGGCACCACGTTCAATCACGTGGGCGACGACGCTCTCGAACTGTTCGCAGGCACCGGCTCGACGACCACGCTCATCGGCGACGGCGTGACCGGCGAAATGGCCGGTGATGAGGGAATCGCTGCCTTCGCAGACGGCGGTACCATTAACGTTAACCTGACAAACACCGGCTCATTCATCGGTGCAGGCGATAATGGTGTGCTGCTGACTGCTGATGCCGGCGCGATCAACTTCAACATGGAAGGCAGCCCAATCGCCAACTTTGCGATGGCTGGGAATGATGGATTCCGAACGACATTTACAAATGGCTCGACAGGCACGATTAACCTGACAGACGTCAACTTTAACGGTGCAGGAGATGATGCCGTCGAGTTGGCCGTGACCGATTCGACCCTCAACACGACCATTACGAATGGATTCCTGAACAATGCCACTAATCGTGGTTTGCGTGTCGGTTACGAGGGTTCGACCGGATCGTTGACACTGGACGATGTCTGGGCTGTCAACGCCGGCGGACGTGGCATCGAAGTCGAGGCCACAAGCGGAGCCTCGCTCGACGTTCAGATGGTCAATGGAGTTCGATTCGATGATGCAGGAGGGAGTGCCGTATTTGTCATAGCCAATGACTCAACAGTCAACATGAACAGTTCCGGAGGTATCTCCGGTTCGAATGCAGGTGACGACGGCATTGACTTGTTCGCAATCAATGGTGGAAACCTCAACCTGTCCTTCTCCGACGTCGGAGACTTCTCAGGCGCTGCCGATGACGGGATTGACTACTTCGTCGAAGACATGAGCTCTGCCAACATCAGCATCTTTGGGACAATGGGCTCTCCAGCGATGTTCGACGGTGCTGGCAACGTCGGAGTTGAAGGAACAGCAATCAATGGATCGATCGTCAACCTAAACCTGGTTGACACGTCCTTCAGTGGGACCGGCACCTCTGATGCCATTCGACTTACATCTCGCGATTCGGTTCACAATGCCCTGATCGTTCGTTCTGACCTCTCGAATGCCGGTAATCACGCTCTCCGTCTCGATTACGAGGGATCGATCGGTTCGATCTTCGTGCAGGAGTCCAACCTTGATGACGCCACCGGAAGTGGAGTCAGCATCCTGGCGACGATGCTGAGTTCGCTGGATGTGGACATCATCGACAGTTCGGTGATAAACGCCGGCGACGACGCCTTTACCGTCGCCATGGCCGATTTCTCAACGGTCGACCTGTTCGTCGATCCGACCGATGCAACGGGTGCTACGGACAATGGACTGGAAATCATCGGCACGACTGGCGGCTCGCTGGTGGCGACCTTTATTGACTCACCTCTGTCGACCGCTGCCAATCCGACGGGCGGAGCTGGTGTGCTGGCGACGCTGATGGGCGGATCAACCGCGACGGTCAACCTGACTCGCTCGGACGTCGAAGCGGTCGGCGGTGCCGGTGCGATCTTCGGCACGATCACGGACGGCTCAACCTTCATTGTCAACGTCACCGACAGCTCACTCGCCGATGCGGCCGGTTCTGCGGTTGACATCCAGGTCGACGATTCGACCACGTTCGTCACACTGACCGACGTGGACGCCTCGGGAGCAGGTGTCGACGGGCTGGCACTCATCGCCAACAATGGAAGCACGGCGACGGCTTCGCTGAGCAACGTGAATCTCAACGGTGCAGGCAACGTGGCCCTGGGCGGTGCGGCTGACGCGTCGACGATCACGATCATCGGAAACAATGTCTCCGGTGCAGGTGCCGGCGATGCGGGGATTTCGCTGTCCGCAGCCAATGGCGGTTCGACGGTCCTCAGCCTGACGAACGCGGGTGACTTCTCCGGAGCCGGCTCCGCCGGACTGCGAGTGATCGGCACCACGATGTCCTCCGTCACCGCGAACGTCTCCGGCACGATGGGAACGCCTGCCAACTTCGGCGGGACCTTCGCCGGCGTGTACGCTGATGTCTCCGGCATGAGCACGGCGACGGTCAATCTGACTGACGTCGACGCAACGATGGGAGGGTTCGGATACGTGGCCCTCATTGACGACTCCACCTTCACTTCCAACATCCTCCGGGGCAACTTCTCCGATAATCTGTTCGATGGCTTCGTTGTGCAGGTGGATGGATCACCGAACACGACCGTCAACCTCACAGACTCTCAAGTGAATGATGCGGGTGCTGACGCGTTCGATCTCGACGTGATCAACGGTGGTGTGCTCGACATGAAGCTGACCAACGTCTCGGCCACCGGTGCCGGCGACGATGCGTTCGACATCTTTCAAGCGACCGGCGGCATGGCCACGATCGACATCGATCCCAACGACTTCTCGGGAACGAATGGAACGGTCTTCGAGATCGACATGACCGGCGGATCGATGCTCGACCTGACAGTGGCGGACACCGACATGACGGGCGTCGGCGTCCACATTATCAATGCCTCGCTGTCTGGTGCGATGACGTCGGCAACGTTGAACTTCACCAACAACGACATGTCCGGTGCCGGCAACGATGCCGTGCAGGTCGATACGGCCGGCGGAGCGTCGTTCACCGGAAACTTCACCAACTCGTCGATGGACATGGCCGGTGGCAATGTGTTCGATCTGAATGCTATCTCCGGCTCGACGATCACAGTCGTCGGCGATGCAGTCTCGGGTGAGAACTCGGGCGCTGCGTCGATCGACCTCACCGCTGATGACTCGACCATCAACTTCGAACTGGCCAACGCTCAGGACTTTTCGACGGCCGGTGGTTCCAGTGTGCTCGCCTTCGCGATCAACAACGGCAGCAGCCTGATGATCGACATCGAGAACGAGGACCCGACCAATGCTCTGTTGCCTCGTGCTGAGTTCAGCGGCGCGGCCGGAGCCGGTCTGAGGGGCATGCTCGATAACGGTTCGACGCTGTCGCTGAACCTCGACGGAGTTGACTTCACCGGAAACACGATGTCCGGCATCAACATCATGGCGGACAACGGCTCGACCGTGACCGGCCGCGTGGCTCACAGCTTGATCACGAACAACGGACGCGGTGTCCAACTGGAAACGAACAACGATGCTTCGATCGACGATACGTCGCTCATCGACCTCGACTTCCAGTTCGTGAACGTTGATGAGAACAACGGCGACGGGTTCAAGTTGATCGCGACCAATGGAGACGACACCGCTCTGATGCAGGACACGGGCATCATCGTCGACTTCGACAGTGGCACCATCCGCATGAACGATGACGGCATCGCCGCCAACGGCGAAGGTGACGGCGTCGATGCGACAGCCAACGGTGACGGCACCGTCGCGGGCAACACTCGCATCACGGTCAACTTCAGCGGTTCCTTCAACATCCTCAACGAGGAAATGAACGAGCGGGAAGTCGAGAACGGCATGGGACAGGTGGACTTCCTCCCGTAACCTGATGTTCTCTCGAAACGTCGAAAGACGGCTGAACACCAACGAACTCACAGCCCGCAGGACTCAATCCTGCGGGCTGTTTTCGTTGAGCCCCGGCGATTCCCCGATTCTCCTGTGGACGGTCTCGCAAATATGGGCGTATGATTGAGGAACTCATGAGTGAGTCCGATCGCAAGAGGCCGCGGCGTGCGATGTTTGCCGAAATCAAAAGACGTGCTGACAACCGGTCTGGTGATCGTCTGCCTCACGTGCGGAGTCGCGATCAACGTCGGTTTGGGTGAGGAGCCACTGGTCGTCGACGAGGCAACTCGGCAAGCGGAACAGCTGATCCGGCAACTGGGGGCTGCATCGTACGAGCTCCGAGAGGAGGCGGCCCGACAACTCAACGAGATGGGGCTCGATGCTCTTCCGGCCCTGCAGGACGCGGCCCAACATCGTGATCTCGAGATTCGCTACCGGGTCCGCAAACTTCGAGACTCCATCGAACTGATCGCGCGCGACCGGGTGCTGATCGAGTTCCTCGTAACGGGCGACCCGGCACTGGGCCAGCTCCTGCCAGGATGGGTTCGTTTCGCTGAGATCGTCGGAGCTGATCGTCCGGCTCGTCAACTCTTCGTCGACATGCATCAGGCGGAGCCTCGCATCATGCGACTCACCGATCGATCCGGTCCGGAACTGCAGTCGGTCGTCGAACGGCGGAACGAGACGTTTCGGTTACGCAACCGCCGCAACCGCGACGAGCAGATGAGTCCCGCAACGTTGTCGGTGTTTCTGTTTGTGATGCTCGATCCGGCGTGCGAGTTGAGTGTCGGCACGCGCTCCTTGACCGCGTCAGTCATCCGTCAGCCGCAGATTATCTCGGCACTCAACCAGTCTGACGACACGGCCCTGCGTCGATTGATGTCCACATGGATCGCGAAGGCGGATGACGTTTCTCCGACACATCGCATCAAGTTCGCCATGCAGTACGCCTTCCGGTCGGGCGTCGAACCAGCCATAAAGATGGTCCAGACCGGTGCAAGAGCCAATCATCTGGAAGACGCGATCCTCGCAATCGGCATGCTCGGCGGACCGGAGCACATCGATCTGCTTGTGTCCCTGCTGGGCGACTCGTCGGTACTCACGGAAAAGCAACGCAGCAACAAAACGGTGTTCAGTTCGCAGGTCCGCGATGTGGCCCTGGCAGTGATGGTGTATCTCAGTGGTCAGAATCCCTACGACTACGGGTTCACCCGACTTCGCCCGCATTCGGCGAGTCTCTTTCAGCCGAACACTGCAGGCTTTGCGACGGATGAGCTACGAGCACGGGCGCTCGCTCGCTGGGAACTCTGGACCCGCGTCCAGAAAGCCCAGTCGCTCCCAATCGACGCAACCGCCATCGAGGGTGTCCCTTTGTGAGGGAGCGCTCGAGCGTTGAGGATCATGTCAACATCACTCAACAATCGTCGGCTCGCGCATCATCTCGCTGTCGCTGACTTCCGCCTGACCCAACTCCGTAATCAGAAGCGAGTGCTCGCGGTTGTCGGATAGCAGACTGTTCCGGATCGAGACCTGGCTCGTGCCTCCCACAGCGACGCCGGCCCGGCCGTTGCTTTCACACACCACGTTGTCGAGCACGATGTGATGGCAGCGGTCGTGGACGTTGATGCCGTCGAGGCGAAAGTGCCGGAACGTCACGTCACGAATCACGACGTGTTCGACACCGAGAAGAGTGAGGCCCACGTTCTCTCGCGCAAGATCAATCGGCTGCATGGCCGGATGTCCACCCGGCTCGGTCTTGAAATAGATCGAATGGCCTTCCTGATACCAGTGGTCGGCCGGCGCGTTTGGCAGATACTGCAACGACCAGGGGAGATCGAACGACGGCAGCGTGTCGTTCCCACGTGAGAGTTGGACATAGTGTTTGCGAATCGGCGTGATCCGCCAGAGATCGAGGCCGACGTTCACCCAGGCCTCACGCGGAATGGGGAGCGCACCGGAGATGACTGCCCCGTTGCCGACGATCTCCAGCGGTTGCCCCGCGGTGCCGCTGTGTCGACGGTTCACGAGACTCAGTGAGCCGAAGTAGGGGGCGCCGTTATCTGCGAGTACGATCGAATCGCCGACGTGCAGTCGAGATGCGGCCCGTTGCAGCGTCTTGACCGGTCCTGTCCACTGGTTGGACGGTTGAGCCGTCCGCCCGTCGAACGCATCATTTCCGAGTCGGCTGTCGACATACACGATCCCCGCCGACACAGGCACGCTGACCGTACAGAGGCAGGCGAGAAGCAGGATAAGCAGCAGGCGGCGATAAAGCATGAACACACCAGTTTCTGTGATTTGACGTCATCATACGTCCCGACTAGAGTCGCGTCGGTGATCGTTGCACGGTTCCGTGGGGACTCGAAATTGTGAGTTTCATTTGCACGGAGGCAATGATCGAGTCTAAGCGTCCCTCAGACCAAAGCAAAGCTCCATGTCGTCGACAAATCCCCGCCGCGCCCTTGTCAGTGTCAGTGATAAGACCGGACTCGTCCCCTTTGTCACCGGACTGGTCGAACTGGGCTTCCAGATCCTCTCGACCGGAGGCACCAGCCGCACGCTGAAGGAGGCAGGCATCGCCGTCATGGACGTCTCGGAGTACACCGAGTTTCCGGAGATCATGGCCGGCCGCGTCAAGACGTTGCACCCCCGCATTCACGGAGCCATTCTCGGCCGCCCCGACCTCGCAGACGACGCGGCTGCGATGGCCGAACATGGCATCATTCCGTTCGAGTTGGTTGTCTGTAACCTTTACCCCTTCGAGCAGACCATCGCCCGTGAGGGAGTCACGGTTGCGGAAGCGATCGAGCAGATCGATATTGGTGGCCCCAGCATGATTCGCTCAGCGGCCAAGAACCACGCCTACGTCGGTGTCGTCACCAGCGCGACTCAATACGACCATGTGCTCGCTGCACTGCGGTCAGGAAAGTTGTCACTCGACGACCGTCGCCATCTTGCCGGAGCGGCGTTCGAGATGACGGCTCGCTACGATCGCGCAATCTCCAACTACTTCGCCGGTCTTAGAGAGTCGTCAACAGAAGCAGACGACTCGACGTTTCCGCAAAGGCTCGAGCTCTCATTCGAGCGAGACTCGGTCCTCCGATACGGAGAGAACCCGCATCAGTCGGCCGCGTTCTATGTTGAGTCGTCTCCCGGTCCGGCAACGATCGCGGCTGCCGAGCAGAAGCACGGAAAGGAACTCTCCTACAACAATCTGCTCGATCTCGATGCGGCGCTCGCCATCGTGCGTGAGTTCGACGAGCCTGCATCGGTCGTCATCAAGCACAACAACCCCTGCGGCTGTGCGATCGGGGCAACACTCAGCGAGGCGTTCACCAAAGCCTACGACGGCGACCCGATCAGTGCGTTCGGATCGATTCTCAGTTTCAATCGCAGTGTTGATGTCAAAACCGCTGAACGGCTGTGCGAGCCGGGACGGTTCATTGAGGCAATCATCGCACCGGCGTTCGACGATGATGCCTTCGAGATGCTGACGACCCGCCCCAAGTGGAAGAACAACGTCCGGCTCATGAGTTGTCCCGGCATGGTCGGCGCGGGTGAGACGTCGCTCGACTTCCGCCGCGTCGCCGGCGGATTGCTTGTCCAGCAGCGTGACGATCAGCCCGATCCTCTCGACGACTGGAAGGTCGTCACCAAACGACAGCCGACCGATCAGGAACGGATCGACCTCGCGTTCGGCTGGAAGGTCTGCAAACACGTGAAGTCGAACGCGATCCTGCTGGCGAAAGACGGAGCCGTGCTGGGGGTCGGAGCCGGACAGATGAGTCGTCTCGACTCGTCATTCATCGCAGCCCACAAGGCAGGCGAGCGAAGTCAGGGAGCCGTCGTGGCATCCGATGCGTTTTTCCCCTTCCGCGACGGCGTCGACGAAGCGGCCAAAGCCGGCGTCCGAGCCGTCATCCAACCGGGCGGCTCCAAACAGGACGAGCAGGTGATCGAAGCGTGCAACGAACACGACATGGCCATGATCTTCACCGGCCGCCGTCACTTCAAACATTGAGAGTCTCAGTCGGTGCAACATCACTGGCACTCGACGCCCACAATTGCCGGACCAGTAACTCATGCCAAAGTGGCTCATCATCGTTGTCTACTGGCTGTCCGGAGCATGCCTGGTGGCGGCTGTCGGCTATTGGATCGGTGAGGATTCGTATCGGCTGAGCACACAGGGGCGGACAGCGATTGCGACCGTCACGCGCATCGAGAAGCGGACCACCGGATCAGGGCAGAACACGCAGACGTCGACCGTCCATCACGTGCGATTTGAGTCTGCGGACGCTCAGATCCATCAAGGCGTCATCGACGCCGGCTGGTTCGCACCTGAAACAGGGGAGACGATCGAAATCCTCTACGATCCGTCAGACCCTTCGACTGTTCAGGCAAACAAGTTTCTTTCCCTGTGGGCTCCGCCGTTTTTTCTGGTCGCGGCTGTTCTTTGTTGCCTCTGGTTTCTCCGACCACGTCAACCTGCGAACCTTGACGAGCGGAACGTGCCATCCAGCAATTGATGGACGTGGAAGTGACGTGCATCTCCCTCCTCGACAAAGCAGGAACACGATGTTTTCAAAAGATTCTGAAATCGCCTGTAAGGTTCCGAATTCCCATTCGTATTGATGGGTAACAGAACGTTCCTGCGGGGCTTAAGAGGCATTCGGGCAAGCCAGGATGTCTTAGCTGTTGACTTGGAGCTGCTCCTCGCGTCGACACGGCGGCGGGGGAGTCACGATTGCAATCGCTGGCAAGTCGACAGTCATGGCCGCGCCGCCTGAGACTCGCAGACCGTTCAGTTCGGACCAGCTGGTCCACTTTTTTTTGACGACTGGTACCTCAGATGGGACGCAGAAATCTGAATCCCAACACAAGTGATAGCAAGTTATTTGCCTGAAAGTCGGCAAGGCGACGACATGTCGGATGCCGTTCTGCGTCACGGATGCGCCGACGGGGTCAGGCACCATCTCGGCAGGGAGGTGATGGAGTGAGTCACACGCGTCGTCCGAAATGGTGCCTGACCTCATCGCGATCGACCTTTCTCGGACTGGCGGTGTTCAACAGGCTTTCTCCTTCAGTAGAATCGGATGGAGTGATTGAGAGTGAATGAGGAATGTCGATGAATTCGCGACGGGAGTTTCTGCAACAGACCGGGTGGGGCTTTGGGAGCCTCGCGCTTGCAGCGATGATGCTCGATGAGGCAGACGCTGCGCATTCGCAAGCGACCGATGGCGTACTGGAGAAGTTGCATCACCCTGCCAAGGCGAAGCGGGTCGTGCAGTTGTTTATGGCGGGGGCGGCAAGTCATCTCGACATGTTCGATCACAAGCCCGCACTGGAGAAGCATCACGGCGAGCCTTCCGACTTCGGCGAGCATGTCGAGGCGTTTCAGGATGGACTCGGGCCGTGGATGAAATCGCCGTTCGCTTTCAAGCCCTATGGTGAGTGCGGCAAGATGCTGAGCGACATCGTCGCGCCGCTGGGTGAGGTCGTGGACGACATGGCGTTCGTGCACAATCTCGTCGGAAAGACGGGCGTGCATTCGCAGGCGACGTATCTGCAATCGACCGGCTTCGACCGACCCGGCTTCCCCGGCATGGGTGCCTGGATCAGCTACGGTCTCGGCAGCATGACGAACGAACTGCCCAGCTTCGTGGTGCTGCCCGACCATCGAGGCTACGCGAGTAACGGCCCGAAGAACTGGGGCTCTGCGTTCCTTCCGGCGAGCACGCAAGGCACGACCATCTTCCCGCAGCGGGAGAATCCGATCGAAGACCTCCACGCGAAGTCGGAGTTCGTGACAGCCCAAAGTGACCGTGACGGTCTTGAACTGTTGAACCGGCTCAATGCGAAGTACAGCGATGCGCGTCCCGGAGACTCACGGCTGGAGGCACGCATCCGCTCGTACGAACTCGCTGCCAAGATGCAACTGGCAGCACCGGAGGCTCTGGACATCTCACAGGAGCCGCAGCACATCCTCAAGATGTACGGCGTGGATCAACCGGGACGTGAGTATCCGGACAAGATCAACGTGCCGGAGGAGACGGAGTACTTTGGACGCAAGTGCCTCATCGCGAGGCGACTGCTGGAACGCGGCGTGAGGTTCGTGCAGATCTGGTCGGGCAACGACAACAGCTTCCCCCGACGTAACTGGGACAGCCATGAGAACATCGAACAGGATCATCCGCCATTGTCGCTCGGGATGGCGACGGGCACGGCAGCACTTATCAAAGACCTCAAACAGCGTGGGCTCCTCGAAGACACAATCATCCTCTGGACGACCGAGTTCGGACGCATGCCATCGACGCAGGGGAGCAAGGGGCGTGACCACAATCCGTACGTCTTCACCAACTGGCTCTGCGGCGGCGGTATCAAAGGCGGGATCAGCTACGGTCCGTCAGACCAGTGGGGGTACAAGCCGCTGGACCGCGACAACCCCACACAGGTCTACGACATCCACGCGACCATCCTGCACCTACTCGGCATCGACCACAAACGGCTCACCGTTCGCCACGACGGCATCGATCGCCGCCTGACCGACGTTCATGGACACGTGCTGACCGACATTCTCACGTAGCCGGCCTTCGCCAGAAGCCGGACCAAATCGAATGAACGACCGCACATCAATCCGCCGTCTGGCGACGCCGGCTACATCCCGTCAGTGGCTTCGGTCCTCCATCCCCAATTCTCCATGCTCAATCCAGATTCATCCTTCTCAAGTCGCCCACCATTCAAGACAATTCTCCAATTGGGACTTGATGAACAAAAGGTACACCTGTACACTATTGTCATCATGCGACAAACAGCAACACCACAGGGCATCGCCAAGGCGCGCGAGGCCAGTTTGAAACACCCCGGATTGCCGGGACCCAATCGCGGAGAGACACTCATGGCCACACGGACGAAAACCGCCAAATCGAAAGCCCCCGCCAAAAGCACGACAAACGGCCGTGCCGATTCGGCGGGCAGTGAACATCAGGAGTTGTTGAACAACACCCTCGGGCAGATCGAGAAAGCCTTTGGCGAAGGCTCGATCATGAAGCTGTCCGATCCGAAGAACAAAGCCGTCCCCGGCATCTCGACCGGGGCGCTGTCGCTCGATCTGGCACTCGGCGGATCGGGCTTTCCGCGAGGACGCATCATCGAGCTGTTCGGACCGGAGTCCAGCGGTAAGACGACTCTCGCTTTGCACGCAGTCGCGAGTGCCCAGAAGGAAGGAGGCATCGCTGCGTTCATCGACGCCGAGCATGCCCTCGACCCCGCGTGGGCCAAGAAGCTGGGCGTGAATCTCGAAGAACTCCTCGTCAGTCAGCCGACATTCGGCGAGGAAGGTCTGCAGATTGCCGAGATGCTGATCAAGTCCAACTCGGTCGACATTATCGTGATCGACTCGGTCGCGGCTCTTGTTCCGAAAGCGGAACTCGATGGCGAAATCGGCGACAAGCACGTCGGTCTGCAGGCGCGGATGATGAGTCAGGCGATGCGGAAACTCACCGGTGCCATCGCCAAGGCGAAGACGACCGTGATCTTCATCAACCAGATCCG